>JAIQFW010000271.1 GCA_020073105.1 Terriglobia bacterium | reverse complement strand
GGGGCGGATTCGTGCCTCCGGACTGACCCCAACAGCTAAGGGCTTGATTCTGGTTCTGCTTCAGCGGGCGGCCGGACGGCCGCTGATCGTGGTGGTCCCGGATAATCGCGCGGCCGAAGACCTGGTTCCAGTGTTGCAGGCTTTTCACGAGTTGACCGGGGGGAGTGAACCGGAGTCCATTGTCTCGCTGCCCACCCGCGACGTGCTGCCCTTCCAGAATCTTTCTCCTCATCCCGAGATCCAGGAAGAGCGGGCCGTGGCGCTGTGGAAGATTGCCACCGGCGCAGTTTCCATCGTGGTCTCACCCGTCGTCTCCACCGCAGTGCGGTTACGTACCGCTGAGTACTACGCCGACTTGGCTCGAACTGTCCGCCGGGGCGAAGCTCTGGACATCGATCCGCTCATCCGTCACCTCAACACCGTCGGCTACACCTCGACCGACGTGGTGGAAATGCCCGGGGAATACGCCCTGCGCGGTGGCATTCTGGATGTCTACTCGCCAGAGGCGGATCGGCCGTTGCGCATCGAGTTCTTTGGCGACGAGGTTGAGTCGATCCGCAAATTCGACCCGGCGACGCAGCGCTCCTCCAATCCGGTCGACGAGGCCCTGCTTCTGCCTTTGACCGAGACCCCGGTGAGCGAAGACCTTCTGGGTGCGATTCACGCGCGTCTGTCGGGAAGGCGCATCACTGGTGCTGAAGAGGTGGTGGAGCAGGCCGTACGTTCCGGTGGCGTCACCGTATTTCCGGGGTGGGAATTCTATGCGCCGGTCGCAGGCGCCGATCGGACCATCTTTGACCTGCTGCCAAACGCCGCGGTCCTAGCCGACGAACCGGACAGCTTGAATACTGAATTCGACAAGCTGTGGTCACGAATCGCAGAGGCCCACGAGCGCAGCGGCGTCGGAAACCTGGTGCGGCCGACCGACCTGTACCTGCCTCCCGAAGAATGGTGGACGAAACTCGAGACCCTTCCGGGAAGCGACCTCGAACATCTCGAAATCGCACGCCCCGGCGAGAGCGAATCGGTCAGCTTCCATACCCAGCCCAGCCAGCGTTTCCACGGTTCAGTTCCAGCCATGCTCGACGAGGTGCAGAAGCTGATCGGGGAACAGAATCGCGTGCTGATTGCGGTCCCCAATCTTGGGGAGGTGGAGCGCCTGGCCGATTCCTTCAGCGAGAACAGCCTTTCCTTTCGCCTGGGTAGCCGTACGCGTGGAGGCGAGAGCTATGCCGATGAGACCGCGTACTTCGCCGGCGAGATTCTGACCACCACGCTGGCCAAAGCCTACGTACCTGACGGTGTCGTACTGCCGGACGCGCACCTGGCGATCTTTGGGGCACGCGACCTGTTTGACGAGTCTGAGGCAGTAGTCTCTCGTCCATCGCGGCAGAAATCCAAGACATCGGCCTTTCTTTCCGACTTTCGCGACCTGCAGGTCGGAGACTACGTGGTCCACGTAGAGCACGGCATTGGCCAGTATCAGGGGCTGAAAGAGATCAACCAGGGCGATGGCAACGCTGAATTCATGCTGCTGGAGTATGCGGAAGCCTCGCGCTTGTACGTGCCCCTGACCCGCCTCGATCTCATCCAGAAATACCGGTCTTCTGAGGGGGCCAAGCCGGCGCTGAATCATCTGGGTACGGCGACTTGGGCAAAAACGAAAGCCCGCGTGCGCAAGGCCATGAAGGACATGGCCGACGAACTGCTCAAGCTCTACGCGCAGCGCAGCGCCGCCAAGGGCCACGCTTTTTCCCCGGACAGTCAATTCATACGCGAGTTCGAGGATGCCTTCGAGTTCAGCGAGACCGAAGACCAGATGTATGCCATCGCCGATGTCAAGCGGGACATGGAATCGTCCCAGCCGATGGACCGTCTTCTCTGCGGCGATGTGGGCTATGGCAAGACGGAAATCGCCATGCGCGCGGCTTTCAAGGCGGTAAACGACAACAAACAGGTGGCGGTGCTGGCGCCAACCACGGTCCTCGCCTTCCAGCACTTCGAGACCTTCAAGCAGCGCTTTGCCGCGTTCCCGGTCAGCATCGAAATGATCAGCCGCTTCCGCACCCCGAAGCAGCAAAAACAGATTCTTCAAAAAGTCGAAGCCGGGAAGGTGGACATTCTGATCGGCACCCATCGTCTGCTTTCGAAGGATATGAAGTTTACCGACCTCGGATTGCTGGTTGTCGACGAAGAGCAGCGCTTCGGCGTGCGCCACAAGGAACGCCTCAAGCAGATGCGGAAGGAAGTGGACGTACTCACCATGTCGGCCACGCCCATTCCACGGACCCTCCACATGTCCCTGGTGGGACTGCGCGACATGAGCGTGATTGAAACGCCGCCGAAAGACCGCATCGCCATCCAGACTGTAGTGGCAAGCTGGGATGAGAAGCTCATCCAGTCGGCCCTTCAGCAGGAACTCGACCGCGGCGGCCAGGTGTACTTTGTGTACAACCGTGTGGAAAGCATCTGGGAGATTGCGGCCAAGCTGCAGGAACTAGCTCCACGTGCCCGCATCATCGTCGGGCACGGTCAGATGTCGGAGGGAGAGCTGGAAAAAGTGATGCTGAAGTTCATGCATCACGAGGCCGACATCCTGGTGGCCACGACCATCATCGAAAACGGGCTCGACATACCGCTGTGCAATACGATCATCATCAACCGTGCCGAACGCTTTGGGCTCTCGGAGCTGTATCAGTTGCGCGGACGTGTCGGACGTTCAAACCGGCGCGCCTACGCATACCTGCTGATTCCTGCCGACATCGAGCTGACACCGATAGCACGCAGGCGTCTGGCGGCCTTGAAGGAATTTTCCGACCTGGGAGCAGGGTTTAAGATCGCGGCCCTTGATCTGGAATTGCGAGGCGCCGGCAATCTCCTGGGCGGAGAGCAGAGTGGACACATTGAAGCCATTGGCTTCGAACTTTACACCCAGATGCTGGATCGGGCTGTCCGCGAGATGAAGGGTGAGGTTGCTCCGGAAGAGGTTGCTACACAACTCAATCTCGGCCTCAACATCCGCATTCCTGGGGATTACATTCCGGAAGAGAACCAACGTTTGCGAATGTACAAACGTGTGGCCGGGGTGGAGACAGAACCGCAGTTGAGCGATGTAGGTGCCGAACTCCAAGACCGCTACGGAGAGCCCCCACCTCCGGTGCGCAACCTGCTGGAATACGCCTCCCTGAAGTTGTTGGCAGTGCGGGTTGGGGTGACAGCAATTGAGCGCAAACGGGAACTGGTGACCATCAAGTTTCGTGAAAACGCTGTAATCGATCCCGGCAAACTGGCGCGGTTCGTGTCGTTGCAACGGGGAGCACAGTTCACGCCGGATGGAGTGCTGAAGTTTTCTTTGGCAGCCACCGCGGCCGGGGAGGTACTGAAGCATTTGCGAAACCTGTTGGAAGACCTGGCAGCTGAAGTTCCGGAGGCAGCGTCGGCGTCAGAGACAATCCCGTAGTTCCTCCCGTCTTGTTTGTTCTCATCCCGAATGCAACGAGGGATCTGCAGTTCTTAAGCTAATGCAAAACTGCAGATTCCTCGTCGCTTTCGCTCCTCGGAATGACAATGGGGAGGGGCTCGGAATCGACGGTCCGCAGATTCGCGGCATGTTAATCTCAAGTACTTCCTGCACATGGCTCTCACTCCTCAACTCACAGCGGCATCCTATAGCTTGACCGCTGTCCTGATGTGGGGATTGAGTGACTTTCTTGGCGGATACGCCGCTCGCCGCGCCAACGCATTTGTACTGACCACCATCGCTCACCTCAGCGGCCTGTTATTGGTGACTGGGATTGCGGGCGGCCAGCACGCTCCCTGGCCATCTAGCCACGGTGTGCGATGGTCGCTTGCAGCAGGTCTCTGCGGCGGCGCTGCGTTGGCGATTTTCTACCGCTCGCTGGCTTCAGGAAAGATGGGATTAACGGCTCCGGTAGCCGCCGTGCTGGGCGCCGGCATCCCTGCGGGGTTTGGAATTGTCACTGAGGGTTTTCCCGGGGCGGGAGCGATCGGCGGCTTTGCTCTCGCCGGCATCGGAATCTGGCTGATCTCCCGAACCGAAGACAGTGCCCGTCCGGAAGGAATAGGGCTAGCGGCGCTAGCCGGCGTGGGCTTTGCCGGTTTCTATCTGTGTGTCAAACAGGCAGGAGATGCTTCGGCGCTGTGGGTCGCGGCCTCGGCGCGTGCTGCGTCGCTCGCTCTTACTGCTGGGATTGTACTTTTGGGGCGGGACCGCCAC
>JAIQFW010000075.1 GCA_020073105.1 Terriglobia bacterium | reverse complement strand
GAAGTCTCCGATTGCGACCGCCGGGTTCTCGTCCGTTGTAAAATCCACTTCGGGCTGAAAGGTTCCATCGCCATTGCCCAGCAGGACAGCTACGCCGCCGCTGCGTTGCACACTGAAGGTTGAGACCAGATCCAAAATTCCATCCCCGTTAAAGTCGGCAGCTGCGGTATCGCCCGCGCCGTTCGCAAGACGGTATGCATGGGGCGCCACGAGCCTCCCGTCCCCATTACCCAGTGCAACACGGAGGGTCTGGTTATCCGTAAATGCCAGATCCAGGCTTCCGTCACCATTAAAATCCCCAAGCACAACTCGTGCGAAAGGGCTGGGATGTGCGCAAATGGTCGGCGGTCCAAACCTGCCGTCCCCTTTACCCAGCAGGACCGTCAGGTTACCCATCGGCCCCTGCGCGCTCTCACTGTTAGCGACCACCAGGTCGGGAAAACCGTCGTGGTTCAAGTCGCCGACGGCGAAATTGTGCGGCCAATCAACGCCGGTCGTCGTTCCGATGGGAGGAGCAAACTCTCTATCGCCTTGTCCCAGAAACACAGCGACACAACCGCGTGGTTTGTATCCAGTGCCGTAGATCGCTACAAGATCAGGGATGCCGTCGCCGTTCATGTCGGCAACCGCAGCCTGCACGGGTGTGTTGTCGCCGCAGCTGAAGTTGAGGCTGATGCCGTTACCATAACTGAACTGCCCTTGGCTGTTTCCCAGGGAGATCGCAATGTCGGAACCTTCCGCGTCCGTGGTGATGACGTCCAAGTTGCCGTCGCCATCGGCGTCCGCAAACAATATCGATCCCGAGTAATAGGCGGAGAAAAGGTCGCAGTCAAAATGCATTGGACTGTAATCATGGCCGACCCATTCGGGATAGGTCATAGCGAGAGGATGGGGCGCGATGCAGGTTATTTGATCATCATCGGTGGCAGCGGCCACCCCAAGGGCTGCCTTGCCGCGGTGGTCTAGGTCTCCCGCCGTGATCGCACTTGCATAAAGAATGGTTGGAACGGTCAAGGCTGGCGCAAAGGAAACGCTGCCGGTCTGGGCGGAGGCGAGAAGAGACAAGCAGCCAAGCAGTACGGGCACTACCGCGATTGGGATTCGGAGGTTAGGTGCCATGGTTGAACCGTCCCACGCGAGCGAATTGCGACGCGTCCAAGATGCGGGACGCTAATTTACATCTCGGCGGTCGCTGCGCCAAGCAAATTTACGTTTCGTTACAGAACCCGGACGAATCAACGCTGAGTTGGGGGCCCCGTTTAACGACCCGGGCAGCGACCCCCAATTTCCAATGCCGCTCCTAACTCCTTTTTAATCAGCAACCTTTCAAGTTACCCCGGGAGAATAATTCGTTGCTACTAACTGCGGAAAAGCCGCATCAAACAAGCTATAATGTCAGCAGTTCCGCAGGAATGGAATCTCCTTCCGGGAAGACGATCTTGATGTCGACAAAAATCAAAGCAGCAATTCTTGTCCCGTCCGCCGCTGTGCTGTTGTTCATGTTCGTAGGCCGCATGGACGGCGTTCACGCCGCCAGCAACGACGGCGCCTACCGCCAGCTCCAGGTGTACAGCGAAGTGCTTTCGCGGGTGCGCAGCGAGTATGTCGAAGACCCCAACATCCCTGCCGTTACCAACGGCGCTCTGCACGGCTTGCTGGAGTCGCTGGACGCGAATTCCAGCTTTCTTTCTGCCGCCGAGTACAAGGAATACAAGGCGCACCAGACCGGTGCGCAGGGCGAGATCGGTGCGGCAGTGTCGAAGCGCTTCGGCTACGCGGCCGTGATCTCCGTAATTCCGGGAGGTCCCGCGGACAAGGCTGGGCTTGTGGACAGTGACATTTTGGAAGCCATTGAGGGCAAGAGCACGCGTGAGATGTCCCTGGCCGAAGTCCGAAATCTGCTGGTCGGACAACCGGGTTCCAACGTCACCGTTTCGGTGGTGCGTGCCCGGCGTGCGGAACCCGAAAAAGTGGTCATGACGCGCAGCATCGTCACCATCCCTCCGGTCACGGAGAAGATAGTGGCTGATGGCATTGGCATCGTTCAGGTGGATGCCTTCACCAAGGGAAAATCGCAGGAAGTGGCAAACAAGGTCAAGGCGTTGGAGAAAGATGGCGCCAAGAGGCTGATCCTCGATCTGCGTAACTGTGCGCAAGGCGAAGAGTTGGAGGGCATCGCCACCGCCAACCTGTTCTTGAATCACGGCACGATCACCTACCTGCAGGGTCAGAAATATCCTCGCGAGGCATTTAGTGCCGACGCTTCCAAAGTGGTCAGCAGCCTTCCGCTCGTGGTGCTCGTGAACAAGGGAACGGCGGGGCCGGCGGAGATTGTGGCTGCTGCCGTCCTGGAGAATGCACGGGGTGACGTGGTGGGAGACAAGACGTTTGGCGACGGCTCGGTGCAGAAGGTGATGGAACTCCCCGACGGTTCTGCTCTGATTCTCTCGGTTGCCAAGTACTACACCCCGAGCGGCAAAGCGATCCAGGACACGGCAGTGACGCCGAACGTGCTGGTGGCCGACGTGGATGACGATGGGCCGCTGCCGGATGAGGACGAAAATGCGGTTCCTGCCGACCAGGTCAAAAAGCCACAGCCCCCACAACAGGACGAGCAACTGCAGAAGGCCATTGAGGTGCTGAAGAGCCGGACGAGTTAGGAGCGCATTACTGGCGACTGGTTTGGTGCAACTCCAGCCCCCACCCGTGGTTTTGCCTTGCGAAGCGCAGCCTTCACCAAGCGCACCAGGTTGTCCCCACCGGTCGTTAGATCCAGCTTTGATTTCTCGAGGTATGCGACCGCGCCCTCTTCCTTCAATTTGTCGGCATTGCACTGAGAGAGACTACTTATAACAACCACCGGAATGTCAACGGTTGCCGGGTCTTGCCGAAGTGCGCGCAACACTTGCTCCCCTCCCATTTTGGGCAACAGCATATCCAGCACAATGAGATCGGGTTGATTGTGGTGGGCCATCTGCAGAGCTTGCTCTCCATTAATGGCTTCGTCTACCCGGAAGCCAGCATCGGTGAGAACGCGCTTGCTTGCCATCCTCAGGTACCTGCCATCTTCGACCAGGAGAAGCTTCGCCATCATGAATGTAACCTCCAAATCAGTCGCGTTGAGTTGGCCGTTCAACCTGAGCGTGGTCTGGAGCTGGACCCTCAAGGCACGGCACGGGCGGTCACTCCGATTAGTCTGCCGTGCCCAGGCTTCCCGCGGTGTGATCTCGATCACAACAGCTATTACGAAGGTCTCGCTGGGCCGTTACTTCTGGCAGGGGTTGTGCACAAGGGTCGAACACTGCCCCTATGAATTCCTGCAGATAGTCCCACGGCGTGGGTAAAGCCAGGCGCGGTGGAAGTGCGTTGCTCTGAACAGGAACGCTCGACTAACATTTCGTGTCACTGATTCCTCACCAAAGAAAGGCAGAAGCCAATGAAAGCTGTACTCGTTACGACGATCATTCTCTTGATTTCGACGTTGACAGCAGCCATCGATTTGCCTTCGCAGCAGGGCCAGGCAACTCTGCCATCGCAAACGACGGCCCGGCCATCGGATGTGAAGAGCCTCGACGCCATCATGCTGGCGGTGTACGACGTGATCTCCGGCCCCGCCGGCGAGCGGGATTGGGGCCGGCTCCGCTCTGTCTTCACACCCGACGCGCGTTTTATCCCCACCACGCGGAAGCCGGACGGAACCTTCACCTACGAAGTGTGGACGGTGGACGGCCTGATCGAGAAGGCCAAAGAGCGGTTCAAGGAGCACGCCTTCTACGAACGCGAAGTCTCACGCAAGGTAGAGTCCTTCGGCTGTGTCACCCAAGTATTCAGCACCTACGAATCGCGGGAAACGCCGGACGGCAAACCCATCGAGCGGGGCATCAACAGCATCCAGCTCTTCAATGACGGTTCGCGCTGGTGGGTGTTGAGTATCTACTGGGACCGCGAGCGCCCCGACAATCTGATTCCGGCGCGCTATCTCAACAAAAAGCGATAAGAAACGGGAGGCCCGCCGGGATTCTCGGCTCTGCCAAGAAACTTAATGATGGCCGGGCCCATCTCGCTACGGCAGACTCACCGTCCCGTTCTCCGGAATGTTGGTCTCGTAGCGCAACCCTTGCCACAGGTAAACGACTTTCAGCCGCTTGGGCCGGCCGGCAGCTGGATCTCCGCCCATGGTGCCGCTATTGACCTGCAACAACAGTTGGTCGCCTTGCACTCGCGAAGCCAGCCGGTCGGTCACGTCCGTCTCCAGGCCGGGAACGCCGTAGATGGCCCGCAAAATCTGCAGCTCTCCTGCCGCGCTCGGCCAGCTCCCACTAACTGTGCCCGGCAGGTCGAGCGTGTCCTTCTCATTGACCGTGATCTGTCCGGGTTCCCCGTTGTAGACATAGAAAACCGTCAGCTTCTTGGGACGCTCCTCCGCCGGGTCTCCGCCCATCGTTTCGTTGGTGATGCGCAGGTTCAGCCGGTCGTTCTGGATCTGCTGGTTCAGCAGTTCGGTCACATCGTGGAAGCGGTAGTCCGCTCCATACTGGGCTCGCATGATCTGCAGGTTGTCGACATAATTCGGTGTGCCGGAAGGGATGTTGAGGTAGCCCTTCTCCTCCGCCGCAGCCCGCGCCAGGCGGCCGTTATAACTATAGAAAACGTACAGCGTCTTGGCTCTCTCTTCGGCTGGATCTCCGCCCATGGTCTCGTTGGTTACGCGGACGCTGAGCCGGTCACCCTGAATCTGGGAATTGAGACGACTGCTCACATCGACAAAGCGGCCGGCCGCACCGTAGTCGGCCCGAACGATCCGAAGCTCAGCCTGGGCTGCGCCACCTCCAAGGCTGAGAGTGCCGCCCTCGTTGACCGACGTTTGGGAGATGCGCCCCCGATAGGTGTACCAGACGGTCAGGCTCTTGCGGCTGCCTTCGGCCGGGTCTCCACCCATGGTGGAGTTCGATACGCGCAGGCTGATCTGGTTGCTTTGGATCTGTGAACTCAAGAGCTGGGTCACATCGCGCACCCGCGCCCCTGCGCCGTATTGCGCTTTGGTGATGCGTAGCGCGCCCCAGCCCCAGCCGCGGGGCTGGAAGACCGCGACCCGCAGGCTAACGATGGATCTCTCATTGAACGTTAGCGTCTCTAGGTTGCCCCGAAGGCCGCGAACCTGCAGCCGCAGACTCTTTCTCTTTTCCGGGGCCGGGTCACCGCCCAATGTCTGGTTGTCGACCGTAAAGTTCAACGCATCGCCGCGCACCAGCGACTGCACCTGGCTGGTGACATCGTGCCAGGAATTGCCGGCGCCGTAGTCCGCGCGGACGATCGTCCATGGGGTGCTGTTGGTGCTGTACTGCGCCAGCAGAGGTAGGGAGAACAAGAACAGAAGAAGCCATACGCGCCGCAACCTCATAATGACCTCCGTCGGTAAATTCATGATAGCGCGGGAAAGAGTGCAATGGGCGGAATCCCGGGCGAGCACAGCGCGCCGAGGGACCTGCAGTGGCAATGGCGGAGGGAGAGGGATTTCTAGGCCCCCAATTCGCTGCAATTCCGAAGGGGACGTTATCATTAGCCATGAGCAATATATTCCCTTGACAGAATATTCCATGTATGTAATATTGTTGGAGTGGCATGGGAGATTGAGTACACCGATGAGTTTGAAGGCTGGTGGAACTCACTCTCCGAAGATGAACAGGAAGAGATAAACGCGAAGGTTGAGCTGCTTGAAGAACGTGGCCCCACGCTATCTCGTCCCCATGCCGACGTGATCGTCAGTTCCCGGCACTCAAATATGAAAGAGTTGCGAGGAAAAGTGGAGGAGCGACAACTGCGGGTCTTGTTTGCATTTGACCCGCGTCGCGCCGCGCTGCTTCTGATTGGTGGAGACAAGACGAACGACCCAAAATCGTATGAGACGTTCGTGCCGATTGCTGATGACTTGTTCGATCGGCATCTAAAGGGTATTGAGCCGGAACAGAAGTAGAAGTTGTCAATCAGGGACTCGACAAAGAGACCCGTACAGGAGCGAGGCAATGGCAAAGAAATTCAAAACTCTGCGGGAGAAGATGTCTCCCGAATCCCGTGAGCGCTCTATTCTTCTCGCAGCGAAGTACCGGGCGGAGATGCCTCTTGACGAGCTTCGCGAAGCTCGCGCCATGACTCAAGTACACCTCGCTCGGATTCTAAAGGTCAATCAGGCTGCTGTGTCGAAGATGGAGCGTCGAACAGATATGTACGTAAGCACTCTCCAGGACTTTGTCAAAGCAATGGGGGGGGAACTGAAGATCATCGCGAGATTTCCTGACGGAACGGTTGAGATAAACCAGTTTGGGGCAATGAAGGCGGCGGCGGCCGGAAGAACCTAAGTTGAGGCGTTTACGCGGCCCGTTCGACAGCTTCGCTGCGCTCAGTTGCTCAGGGCAGGCTAAAGTCTGAGCCGCGTGCCGAAATCCCGAGCGAGCGCAGTGAGTCGAGGGATCTGCAGCGAGGATGGCGGAGGGAGAGGGATTCGAACCCCCGGTACCCTTCCGGGTACAGTGGTTTTCAAGACCACCCGTTTCAACCGCTCACGCATCCCTCCGCGTCTAAATGCTATCAACAAGTTGGACCACTTTCCATTGCATAAAATGGGCTTTCATTGCATACCGAATTGCATAATTAACTTGGCTCCCACGAGTCACACTCCCGCTGGCAATTGTTTGTCAATTGCAGTGTAGAGCCGTTCAAACTCAGTCATTGCTCGTTGCGTGGTTTCCTTCGGAATGCCGATATATTTCTGGGCCGTGACATCAATCGTTTTGTGGCGCAGCATTCCAGCGGCACCTTGAGGGTCACGAATGGCGTCAGTTGCGACAGTCGCCAGACCACGCCGCAGACTGTACCAGCTGTGCCACTCGATTTTCCTTGCCTTTAGTGTGGGCCGGATCACGGCACGGGCCAAGAAATCGAGATTCAATGGTCCGCCATTGTCCCCGCGCAAGATATAGCCCTCGGTCGGATTGCCTTGCTCCTCGCGTAATTGTGAAAGTAGTTCACGCAACGGAGCGACTACCGGAATCGACTGAACGCTGTCGGCTGTTTTAGGGGCAGTGATGAATTTTTTCCAGGCTGACTGCTCGATCCTAAGGTTTACTCCGTCATAGTTCTCCCACTTCGCTGCCCTAGCCTCTCCAGGCCTCAGGCCAGCAAAGAAGCACAGGCCAACAGCGGTCTGCGCTCTCCGGTTGCCGTCCAATGCCAGCAGAATGTCATGCACCTCTTGCATCGAGCACTTATATGTCTTCTGTGGTTGCTTTGCCTTCTCGGTCATGACCGCGCCTGCGAACGGATTAGCAGTAATGACACCTTTGGTCGCAGCATAATTGAAGATGATGTTTGCGACATTGCGAATGTGAGCGATTGTTGTGGTGGTCAGTCCTTTAAGAACTAGACGGTCAAGAAAGTTTCCCGCATCTACTGTCGTGAACTCACCAATGGGCTGATCTCCCATCACAGGTTCGATGTACAGATGCCAGCTCTTTTTATAGCCATCGAGTGTGCTGGGCTTAAGGTTCCGTTCCCACCACTTAAGAATGACATCCTCGACATATTGGCTGATAGTGATCGTGGAATGCACAACGCCGCGAGATGAAGTCATGGGCTTGAGGTACGTGTTACGTGCTATCTTGGCCTGATCCTTGGTCATGTCCGCTGTAGCGCCGAGACGATGGCACTTTTGTTCGCGGACCATTTCGGTACTGCTGTCTCGCTTTGTGTGTGCAACCATTACCCCGGTGTAATAGCGGACGTACCAGCTACCACCAGCCTTGAACAAATATCCGACATCACTTTGCTTACGATGACGACCACGATGCCGGATTAGCTCTTTCGGGCTTGCTCTAGTTTGGAGAGCCATTGCATTACCTCCGTTTTGTTGAATCGGACTCGCTTCCCAACGTGAAAGAAAGGCAGCGGGTGTTTGTCTCTTTTTTGCGATCTCTTCCGGCATAGATCACGAACAGTTGAGACTGGAATCTGCAACCATTCGGACAGACCTTCAGGCGTGAGAATCTGGTCGCCTTCCTGCAGCCCAGTTGGACCTGTCACGTCTTCACGGCGCAGAACGACTGGAGCAAAACCATCTGCACGCGACACCCCAACTGGTTCGGCTTTGATCTGCGACCAGCGACTAAGCAAATGTTGGTTCAAGTCCTCTGCTCGTTGCCGGTGATGCTGCCACCGTGCATTAGCTGCGCGTTGACTGCTGGCACGCCTTTGTTCCGATGTGAGAGCCTGGGCGCGACTCGTTCCGCCTTTGCGACCGAGGACAGAGAGATACTCCAGAAGTGCCCTGGGAATTTTCTTTGCCAAAGAAGAACCTCCGATTATACGAAGCCGCTACGCATACTATTGCGAAGCCGCTACGCATTGTCAATCGCCGTTGTCACCGATCACTGTGACATCTGGGAACTACGTCTTATCCAGAGAGTTCAAGGTGAATATCAAAGTCCCGGTTGCTTTCGAGGGTGCGGCTGCAATTGTCGCGCTTCTGCGACAGGCGATTGCACTCAAAACCCGGTCGCGTGGTCAATGAGTCTAGCGGCGATCTATCGCCAACAACCGCAGAAGAGTCCCAGTAGAAATACAGAAACGCCGAACAATCAGCAATGCCGGCGTAGGCTCGGGCGTAGTCGGGATCGATTTCTATAGCCCTTGCGAACATTTGCCGCGCCAGGTCAAAGCCCTTGCGACGGAACCGGTGAAAGAACTGACGCCCTCGGAGATAGAAGTCATAAGCGCGCACGTCCGCGGTCGGAATTTTTGCAATGGCCTGTTTCTCGGTTTCGGTCAGTACGACCTGCAACTCGTGTGCGATGTTGGTTGCGATCTCATCTTGGATGCTGAACACATCTTGCAGCTTCCGGTCATACCTCTCTGCCCAGACACAGTGCCCGCTTCGGGTCTCCACGAGTTTCGCAGTGATGCGCAGCCGGTCGGCATCACGGCGAAGGCTTCCGCAATCGTTCGGACAAACCGACGCGACCGCAGCGCTCTCTTCGTGACGTACATCACATTTCGACGTGACCGGTGACACTGCTGGGACGGTCATCCGACCAGCACAATGGCGCGCATCCAGCTACTAGGGGCAACGCTTATATAGGAGGCATTGCATGGGCACGCGCAGTCACCTGACGGTTGGAGCCATTTGCCTTTTCGCTCTCGTCTTGGTCTCAACCAATAGCTTCGCAATTCCAGCTTTTTCTAGGCAATATGGCACCTCCTGCAGCACCTGTCACGTCAATTTTCCCAAGCTGAATGATTTTGGCAAGGCGTTCAAGGATGCGGGCTTTAAGTTCCCCAAGGATGACGAGACATTCATCAAGATTCCTCCGGTGATGCTCGGCGCCCCTGCGCAGAAGGAGATGTGGCCCCATACTATTTTCCCGGGAATGATCCCGGGGCTGCCGCCGGTCGGGCTACGGTTCAACACGTTCTTTCAGGTTGTGAGCAACAATCGCAACAATTTCAACCTGCAATCGCCCGGAACCCTGGACGGGCAACAGTTCATTCCGCGTACCGACTTCCAGCCCGGCTTGTTCAGCATCTTCATGGCCGGCAACTTCGGCAGCGACATCGCGTTCTGGGTGGACGACGACCTCAGCGTCGGAGGCTCGGCCAGTGACGGCGGGCTCGGTGACGGCTACCTGAAATTCGTCAATATCGGCCGGTTCCTCAAGCTCCCCACCGACGCCCTCAGCCTGAGAGTCGGACAGTTCGAACTCGATCTGCCTTTCAGCCCGGCGCGCAGCTGGAACCTGAGCGGATGGGACATCTACGACCAGGCAAACATTGGTTCGGCAAACTCCCTGTTCCCGCAACAACAGAATGTCAACAACGGCTTTGCGCTTTCGAGCGCGGCGCAGGGCGTGGAGTTTAGTGGTGGGCACCAATACCGCGGCTACCATTATTCCCTTGCGATCGTGAACCAGAATACGGGAGGGTCGGCGAGCGGCGGAAACAACGTGCCTCCGGTCGTCACCTACGTCTCTGATTCCAATTTTAAGGACCTCTACGCGCGCTTTGCCTACCGCTTCAACCTGGAGCGCGACCCGGCCAGCCGCAACGAAATCCAAGCCGCAGGCGCGACCGGGCCGCGTGACCATACTTACCTAAACTTCGGCACGCTTTATTTCTACGGGCGCTCCGTGCAACGCTTCCAGGGACAAGACTTAGCTGCCAATCCTGTAGTGCTGACCGCGCGGGAACCTTTCTACCGGGTCG
Organism: Terriglobia bacterium; assembly: GCA_020073105.1. GTDB lineage: Bacteria > Acidobacteriota > Terriglobia > Terriglobales > Acidobacteriaceae > JAIQFW01. The sequence goes on along the minus strand of JAIQFW010000075.1, from coordinate 43,368 downwards.
GCGGCGACTTCAGTTTCAACTACCGCACCTTCAACCTCTTCGGCCAGTATCTTTATGGGCGTGACCAGAACCTGCTGCCGGTGTTTCCGGCGGGAATCAATCCCAATCCGACGGGATTTGCGACTGGGAGCCCAGCCCATTTCAGTGGCGGTTTCCTGGAAGCGGACTATCTCGTCCTGCCCTGGATGATGACCATCATGCGCTGGGATCGGGTTAGTTCCACAGCCGATCTGTTTAACGGCATTGGTTCGACTCCAGACTCGGATGCCGGGTCATTCGTCTCGCCACTCCATTCCACCCGAAACCGCTTCACCCCAGGGATCCAGTTCCTGATCCACGCCAACATCAAGGCTTCGTTTGAGTATCAGGTACGCCCGCAGCAGATCGTGTATGCGGCAGGCACCACGCAGCGGCTGACGAACCCATTCCGTACGAATTCCGCGGTGGCGGGGCTGGAGTGGGTGTACTAAGAGCAACGATTTTTTCGATAACAGGAGAACACATGAATTACAGAACGTCCGTAGCACTCATTCTAGTCGCGGTTTTCGCGGTTGCGGCCCAGGCAGGAACGATCAGCGGTAAGGTGTCAGGAGTGGCAGGCGAGTCGGTAGTCTACGTCGATACCATCGCTGGGCGGGAACCACCGTCGATTTTCTGAATAGCGACAGCGTTGCCCACAACGTGTTTTGGCTTTCCGTTGGCGGCAACAAGAAACTGGGACACAACCTCGGCACCTGGCCGAAGGGTGAAAAACGCCCATTCAAGTTCGACAGTCCTGGGGCGGTACCGTTGCTCTGCAACGTTCATCCCGAAATGGCAGGCTACGTTGTGGTTTCGCCTACGCCTTATTTCGCTGTGACCGACAAGTCGGGACAGTACAAGATCGAAAATGTTCCCGATGGAACCTACTCCGTCGTCGCCTGGCATGAAGGCGCCAAGAACCAGTCAAAATCAGTCAATGTGAGTGGCAGTGCAACTGCAGATTTCACCTTAACCAAGTAGGGAAACCAGAGGCGGCTGTCTGGCCGCCCCCAACTTTTCTCATCACCTGCGGACGCCTCCCCAACGGAGGCAGGCGGAAAGGTCGCCACGCCGAGCCATGCTGGAACGTTATCGTGACAAGAAAGTCGACCGGGATTGGCTGAATACCAACTTCCCCTGCATGATGGCTTGTCCGGCACATACCAACGCGGGGCGATACGTGGCCCTGATCGCCGAAGGCCGCTTCGAGGAAGCCTACAAGTTCGCTCGCGATCCCAATCCCCTGGCCAGTATTTGTGGGCGGGTCTGCGCGCACCCCTGTGAGACCGCCTGCCGCCGTGGTGACATTGACCGGCCCATTGCCATCCGTGCCCTGAAGCGGTTCCTGACTGAACGCTATGGGCCCGAATCGAAACGCCACCTGGATATCAACGCGGGCCGAATTCAGAAACCTTTGGGCTTGAAGGTGGCCGTGGTGGGAGGCGGCCCGGTTGGACTCTCAGCGGCGCACGATCTGGCGTTGATGGGCTATTCAGTAACCATTTTTGAAGCTGCTCCGGTGGCGGGCGGAATGCTTTATCTCGGCATTCCCGAATACCGGCTGCCACGCGACGTGGTGGAGGCGCAGGTTCGGGAGATTCTGGAGACCGGAGACATTACTCTCAAGCTCAATCAGGCGGCGGGGCGCGATTTCGCCGTGTCCGACTTGCGGCGCCAAGGCTTCGATGCAGTGTTGGTTGCCGTGGGAGCGCATCGCAGCCGCGATCTCGCCATTCCCGGCGTAGACCTGGATGGAGTGCACAAGGGTATCGATTTTTTACTCAACGTCAACCTGGGATACAAGTTCACCATTGGCAAGAAGGTGATTGTGATTGGCGGCGGAAATGTCGCCATGGACGTGGCCCGTTCGGCGGCTCGCGAGGTAGTGCGCCAGCACGTTGCCGGAGTTGAAGAGGTTGAGCCATCCCAGGAAAACGTCACCGCAGTCGCTACGCGAGAGATGGTCGATATCTCCCTCTCGGCCCTTCGGCTGGGCGCGACTGAGGTCCACATTGTCTGCCTGGAGAGGCGCGAGGAGATGCCCGCGGCGCTGGAGGAGATTGAAGAGGCTGAGACCGAAGGGATCATTCTGCATCCCGGCCTGGGCCCCAAGCAGGTCATCGGCAAGAACAACCGTGTAGCGGCGCTGGAGACGCTGAAAACCAAGCGGGTCTTCGACGAGAACAAGCGCTTCAGCCCTACCTTCTACGAGAGCAGCGAATCGCAGCTGGAATGCGACACGCTCATCATGGCCATCGGCCAGGCTCCCCGGCTTGATTTCCTTAAGCCAGAGGATGGCGTAGAGATCTCCCCGCGCGGACTGATCGCGGTGAATCCGCAAACGCTGATGACTTCCGCTCCGGGAATTTTTGCGGGAGGCGACTGCGTGTTCGGACCGCGGTTGATCATCGACAGCGTTGCGGACGGCAAGCGTGCTGCCGTCGGAATCGACGAATACCTGCGCGGGCACAAACATCCCGAGCCGGTGGTCGAGGTGGAAGTACTGCGCAGACACAGCATGCCGCTGCAGTTACTCGACATCGTTCGTCAGCCGATCCCCCTGTTGTCGCTCGACCGCCGGACCGGAATGACGGAAGTCGAAGTCGGTTACGACGCCGAGTCTGCCATGCTCGAGGCCCAGCGTTGCCTGCATTGTTGGGTCAACACCATTTTCGAAGGGAACCCGTGGGACGGCAGCCTGTGCATTCTATGCGGAGGCTGCGTCGATGTTTGCCCGGAGAAATGCCTGCAACTGGTGTCGCTCGACCGAATCGGTTTCGAGCCCGACACGATTGCACAAATACAAGATCAGCAGCAGCTGTTTGGCGTCGAGTTGGATGAAGTCGCCGCCGACGAGCTGGGAACGATCACGATGGAATCGTACAACCTGGTTCCGGCGGAGCCGACGGGGTTGATCTCCGTCGAGACCATCGACGCCGGGGGCCGGCCCAGAGCCCAGCTTGCAGGAGGGAGCCCGAAGTAGCCATGCCTGAGGAAAAACAGAAAGACGCAACCGCCGGTGAATTTGACCGCAGAGAATTCTTCGTGAAGCTTGGCTTGGGGTCGCTGGGCATCGCCGCGGCTGGCACTGCGGTCTTCGCGTACCAGTTTATGTCCCCCAATGTGCTGTATGAACCGTCGCCCATCGTGAATGCCGGCCGACCCGAAGGCTACGCGCTGGACTCGGTGACGCTGGACGTGAACTCCGGCATTTACCTGATTCGTTCTAAAGAGGGGTTCTTCGCACTGAGTGCAGTGTGCACCCACCTAGGCTGCTTGACGACATGGAAGCCGGAACTGGGGATCATCGCGTGTCCATGCCATGGCAGCAAATTCAGACGCGAGGGCGAAAAGATCGAGGGTCCGGCGCCAAAACCGTTGCCGTGGCTGCGTACCTGGATTAGCGATGAAGGCGACCTGATGGTGGACCGGTCCACTGTCATTCGTCCCATGGAGTTTGTGAGGGTTTGAAACATGGCCAAGACGACATATTTTGACGCCCTGCGTGCATCCCGGCTCTGGAGATCCATATTCCGCAGCGGGACCGGGTCGAGCACGCTGCACAATGCGCTGGCGATTCAGCAGAACGTCTTTCTCCACCTGTTCTCGACCAAGGTGCGGCGACGGATGGTCAGCTTCAGTGCAACCTGGTACCTGGGCACGCTGACCTTCGGTACGTTCCTCATCCTGGTGATCACCGGAATCCTGCTGATGCTCTATTACCATCCGTCGGTCCCGCAGGCCTACGCGGACACTAAGGACCTGCAGTTCGTGGTCTCTTCCGGACTGTTTCTACGGAACCTGCACCGCTGGTCGGCCCACGCCATGGTCTTTCTGGTATTCGCGCACATGTTCAAGGTGTTCTACCGTGGCGCTTATCGCCCGCCCCGCGAGTTCAATTGGGTGATCGGTATTGTGCTGCTCATCGTGACCCTCCTGCTGAGTTACACGGGATACCTGCTGCCCTGGGACCAGCTTGCGTTCTGGGCGATTACCGTGGGATCAAACATCGCCTCGGCCGTGCCCCTGTTCGGAAACAAGGTTCACTTCCTGATGCTCGGCGGAAACCTGGTCAATGCCAACGCCTTGCTTCGATTTTACGTGCTGCACTGCATGATCCTTCCGCTCGCCGCAATTTTCTTCATCGCGATCCACTTCTGGCGAATTCGCAAGGACGGGGGCCTATACGCATATCACAGCGAGCCCAGCACGCTCGCCGCCAAGGGCTCTAGCCCGCCGGATGTGGCAGAGGCGCTGCCCAAGGGGGTGTCATGAGCAAGGATTTTACCGCCGGCATGGACTCCAACGCGCGCAAGTCCCCGGTGCGGATCGCATTTATCACCCGGCGAACTTCCGCACAAGTGAAAGTGAGTGACGAAGAACAGCTGCAGACCTACCCCGAGATGTTACTTCGCGCGATCGTGGCCATTGAAGTTCTGGCCATTGTGCTGGTATGGATTTCGCTGTTGTTCAATGCGCCTCTCGAAGGCCTTGCCGATCCATCGCACACTCCTAACCCCGCGAAAGCGCCCTGGATCCCTTATTTCAATATCAACGTAGAAGCTGAGGGGCTGTTCCTCAAGGACCGCGCCCGCCGCTTGCGCATCTTCTATGTGGTCGCAATCCTGCTCTCCTTGTTTCTGCTGGTGTTCGACGTGTATGTAGCCCTGGGCCCGACCCTGATTGTCAGCGCCTTCATGATGCTCGCCGCGCAGAGTTCACCGGACTCGGGCACACCTTTTCGCCGCTACCTGGCTTCCAAACCGCTCTCTTACTGGATCATGACGTGGTTTCTGCTGGAACTAGTGGTACTCACAACTGTTGGAACATTTTTCCGAGGCCCGGGCTGGTCATGGGTCTGGCCCTGGAGGAGTTAAGTGCCATCATCGACAAACAAACCGTCGCTGCGGCAGATACTGTTCGGTAGTCCGATACGCGCATTCGGGGTGGTCAGCCTGGTGTTTCTAGTTTCGCTGGCGATCGCACCGGCGAAAAACCATTTTAGCGAGTGGCGACATTATCAGAATCAGTATTTGTCGCTGATCCAGGGGCGCGGCGACGCCGTGACATTGCGCCGCCACTTCCGGGGCGGCATTCAGCAAAACTGGCTGCCGGAGTTAGGCGTAGTTGACCGCTGCACCACATGTCATGTCGGACAGAAAGAAGCAACGCTTACCGATGTGGGACTCCAGCCATTTCGCCGACACCCGGTGATGGCGCACAACGTGGACCAGTTCGGCTGTGTGATGTGCCATCGCGGGCAGGGTGCGGCGACCACGGTGGAAGAAGCCCACAGCAGCACCCTCGCCTGGGAACAGCCCATTCTGCCGGCGCGGTACACAGAAGCCTCCTGCGGGCAGTGCCACCGCGCGCCCCTCGCGGAGACTCCGGAATTGAATCTAGGGCGTAACTTGCTTGCACGTGAAGGATGCGTGCACTGCCACACCATCAAATTGCCGGGCGGAGACACGATGAAGGCGACGGACGATCCGCCGTCACTTTCCCACATTGCCGACAAGACTACCCGCGAATGGATCTATGCATGGTTAAAGGACCCGCAAGCCTATGCAGCGTCCGCAACCATGCCCAACTTCAAATTGAACGACGACAACGTTCGCGACATTTCCGCGTTCCTGGTTGCAAACAGCACGCCGGTTGCAGGCGATGCAGCGACCGTAAGTGCGAAACCTGGCGATACCACGGCGGGAGCAAGCCTTTACGGCGAGTCATTCTGCGCCTCCTGTCACGCGGTGCAGAATGCAGCGGGGAATGTGGTTGGCGGGAATGTAGGACCCGAGTTGACGCGAGTTGGAAACAAGGTCAAGCCGGAGTGGCTCACGGCGTGGCTACGAAATCCGCGAGTGTACGATCCGCCGACCGGCATGCCGCACTACCGCTTCAACGACCAGCAGATTTCCACGCTGGGAACGTTCCTGCTAGCCAAGTCCGATTCTGATTTTCTGGCGAATGTACACCTGGACCCAGCGACGCCCGAGCAGATTACTCACGGCAAGACCCTGGTGCAGGAGTACGGCTGCGCGGCCTGCCACGAGATCAACGGCATCAAGAGACCGGAGAACTTCGCGCCAGAACTGACACGAATCGGCAGCAAGCCCATCACTCAGTTGATCTTTCTGCCGGGCATGCAGCACGCCTTACCGAATTACATCTCGGCGAAGATTCGCCAGCCGCGGTCATTTGGATCTTCGCTCAAAATGCCGCAGTACACTTTTACTACGCAACAAATCGACGCACTGACAACTGCGTTGCTTTCGCGCACCGACCGCGCGCAGACGATCCCGCCCGCGCTGGCTGTCACAGCCACGCCGGAATCGACTTATCAGCCTGCCGGCAAGGCGGGGCAGTTGATGTCAGACCTCGCGTGTTTCAGTTGCCACAAGATTAACGGGCGTGGTGGCGATATGGCGCCCGATCTGAGCTGGGAAGGCACCTCGGTGCAGCGCGCGTGGCTGCAGCAATTCCTGAAGAACCCGAACACGCTACGCCCTGCACTGATCCGACGGATGCCGAAGTTCAATTTGGCTGACAGTGAGATCAATTTGCTTACCGACTACATCATGACCGTCTATCAGACACCGGCGTTCGACCGTGATTCCATTGACAGCAGTGGCGATTCGCGCGTGCAGGTGGAGCAGGGCAGGCAACTTTTCTATTCGAAGTATGCTTGCCAGTCCTGCCATATCGTGGATCCAAAGGCCGACAAGGGCTACGTTGGGCCAACTCTGACGCAAGTGGGATCACGCTTGACGGCGGCATGGGTGTATCACTGGCTCAAAGATCCGCAGTCCTTGCGGCCGGGAACCGTCGAACCGAACCGCAACATGAGCGACGATGATGCGCGGGCGCTGACTGCATTCCTCATGAGTCAGAGAAGTGGTGGGCGGCCGGGGAACAAGGCAGCGAAGGTTCAGGGCGAAAGAGTTCCCAGGTTGGAGGCGCGAAAATGATGCGGCAGACAATCCTAGTGGGTTTGATCGTGATCTGCGCAGCATTATGGGGCTGCACCCGTAAAAACACCTCTGCTGTCGGGCCAACGCCCACGGCATTCGGCACTGCGTTAGTTGAATCCAGCGGTGGCAAGCAAATTGGTGGCGTCGGCACTACGCTGCCGCAACCGGTCGTGGTACAAGTAAATGACGACCAGGGCAATGGCGTGGCAGGCGCGCCGGTCGAATTCACCGGCCCCAGGGGCGTCAGTTTCGATCCAGCAAGCGGCGTGACCGATTCAAGCGGACAATTCACCACCAACGTGATGCTGGGCAGCATGGCAGGACGGTATCAACTAGGGGCGTCCACACACACTAAGGCACAGAAGAGCGTTGACCTCAAGTTGGAGGAAATTGCGCTCGGCGATCAAGAACGGTTGGGAGCGCATTTGGATGAGACTTACTGCAATCGCTGTCACAATCCCGAATCGACGCCGGAGCGGGTTTCGAATTACGACAATCTCGAAGTGAAGCCCCACTCCTTTACCGAGGGCGACACTCTTAATAAGATGAGCGACGCTGATTTAACCGCTATCATCAGTCACGGCGGGCCCGCTCTCAATAAGTCACCTTTGATGCCGCCTTACGGTTATACTCTCAAAAAAATGGAGATCCAAGCACTGCTGGCCTACATCCGTATGGTCTCTGATCCGCCCTATCGTCCTGCTGGAACCTACTATGTTCAGAAATAGTGTCTTGGCGTGTGGTGTCGTTTTGTTGGCGCTTAGTACGCTGCATTCCCAGGTAGTTTCGCCGGCAGAGATCAAAGACACGGAACTCAGCGCCCTGCAACTGCAATATACCGACGACCTGACACTCGCAGGGAAAGATATCCTGCGATTGAAGTTCCAATACCCGTTCTATCTCAGCCGGAAACTCGACATCGATCTCCAGGAGCAGGAGCGTGCCGAGCAACGCTCCATCCAGTTCAACCGCTACAACGGGGAGACGGTGTTGGCAATCACGGGCAACTATTATGCCGCCTACTCCGGAGACAAACTCACCCCCGATCAGCGAGCTCGCGCCACTTTTCTCGACGTGGTGATGCCGATCCTGAAGGCGGCGGTACCTCGCTTCCAGTCGAACAGTCATATCCAGGGCTACGCGATCGAGGTGTCCCACCACGTAATGGGCCGTGTGATGACCGTGTCCATGGAAAGGCCGGAGAACCTCATGGTGTTCATCCCCCAGGGGGACGCGATCCGTTTGGTGGGATCTCAGGATGACAACGTCAAGCAAGCAGCGCTGCTGAAAGGGCAAGTCTTTCTCAATGCCCAACCAGTAACCATCTGGTTTAGCGGCGAAGGCCCGCAACTGGCAGCGAATACATCAGCGCGAAAGCGGGCCAGCGAAGCTGGCGATCCTCCAGCCAAGGCAAGCGTAGAGATGGTCAATGGGGGCGCCACCGAGGGCCCATCGCCCGAGCCGGTCCCTGCTGTTAAGGCGCCCAGCCCGAAGCCCGCAGCACCGCCGGCGCCGCCACGCGATACATCTCCGCAGGCGCTCTCCTCCTTACAAGCTGCAGACCAGCCGATTGTGGACCAGATGGTGAAAGAGCTCGACGCGCAGGCTCACTTCGTGGCCTACGCCAAGCCGACATTCGTGGCTTTTCGCGAGGGTATCTACCTTGAGCTCTCCATCAACACGGTCTTGTCGGAGTCGGCTGCTGCGTCGCGTTACAAGCTGACGGCGCTGGCGTTCGACGATCACATCGCCCACCTGGTTCGCCCGGTGCTTACCTACTTCAAGGGCGAACAGAACTTCGACGGCATCGGTTTCAGCACAACGATCCATGCGTCGGCTAAATCCGCGTCCGGCAGCTCACAGGCAGTTGAATTCTATTTCCCATTCTCCGCGTTACGCTGCTACGAGAAATACGATTGCACGGGACAACAACTGATTGACGCCGGAACGCTATTGGTCAACGGCGAGCGGGTTGGGCTGGACCTGCAAACCGCAGAAGCCCGGTAGCCGCTTTGTTGCTTGAGCAGGGCACAATCGCGCCTTTAGTCCTTGCTAGTTCTCTCCTCAACTTTCCGGCTGAATCTGTTGCGCCCTCTGCCGGGCTGGCTTGGCAGGAGCTTAGCAAAGAGCCGGATATCGCCGCCGGGGGCAAACGCCTCGTTTGGTCACGCGAGACCGTCCTCGGACTCAACTTAAGCCGTTGCCATGGCAGAGGCTCAATGCGGACAGCGGATTGTCGACGTAACATCCCGATAGCACTCATTGACCGGGTGGTGAGTGAGGTTGCCTTCTCTGGGAGCGTGATCGGCTTGCCCAAAAACCTACTTCCTGACACCGGCGCAAATGCTTCAATCTGCATGGGTGCAGATTCCTAAGCTCTGCTGCCCACGAACAGATGTTTTTTGAGGATACTGGCGTATCGCAAAATTACAACAGCTATTGTTGGCGTAGTAACCGATCGCGTCTATCCACCACGCCAGCGAAAAGCTCGTGGGAATGTCCAGCAGGGTCCGGAGACTCAGCCGCCTGGACCAGTGTAATTCTTCTCCAGTTCCACCGCCTTGTGAGCAATCAGTGCGAAGCCTCTGGCGGCTGCATACTTCTCCAACGCCTGGCTATGGACGCGGGCCGAGGTGGGATCTGTCTTTGCTTCGACCTCGCATAAGGCGAGCCGGGCCTCAATCTCTATCTGGTAAAGCATGAGTTGTTTGGCAGTTTGAATAATGTTTTCTAGCCTGTGTTCAGCCACCCCAACATTCCCGCCTCCGGAAGCGCCGGGTCTTGCTTCGGCGGCGACTCTGGCCCGTTCCATTTCAATGGGCAGTCGTATAGCGGGATAAGCCTTGAGGTCCACTAGTCCATATGCATGTGCAAGCGCCCGATCCATTGCATACAAGCATTGCATACTCATTGCATATTAGCGCCCAAACATACCCTCAAACGCCCCTGAAACCCACCTTTTTCGCAGCATAACCCGTTGATTCCGCGTGAGCGCCAAAGTGGGCAATCTTTTTCAAGACCACCCGTTTCAACCGCTCACGCATCCCTCCGCGGCGGATGGGTCTAGTTTACCAGCAGGTCAAACGACGAAGCCGCTGCTGAACTTTCTTACCCCCACCTTTGCAAAGAACTGTCCAGTCCCACGACATGGTTTACAGAGTGTCCCGGGACACTCTGTAAACCATGTCGTGGGACTGGACAGAGATACCTAGTCAGGTAGGCCTCCGCCGCTTGCCCACCGCGATCACCCGGCGGCCCACGGCGGGGGCACCGCGAGGTCTGGTAGGGGAGAGCCTAGGCTAGAAGTCCAAGCCTCGTCGGGTAGCTTAGTGAGAACCTAGTGAGAACTAGCGATCCTAAACCTAAGGAGACTAGGAACTTAGAAGGGGAAGGAGGTCTCCTAGACCGCTCGTTTGTCATTGCATATTTATTTGCATACGCTTTGCAGCGTTAGCGCCCAAACATACCCCAAGATGCCACTGAAACCCGCTTTTTGCACAGGATAACCTGTTGATTCCGCGTGAGCGCCAACCTAGGCAATGTGGGCTACCCTCCCGTGGTGTTACGGTGTTACGCTTTACGGCGAGACATGGGCCACCCTCATCCCCACTCCACCCTTCAAAATGTCGCTCAGGACAGGCCTGCCCCTACGCATGCGGATCTTGCTCGCCACCCCTATAGGTTCTCTTGGATGAAGCGGGGACTGAGGTGGACGTCGAGTTGAACCAGCGGTGAATCCCCGACCGCTTTGAAGCTGTGAATCTCGCCGGCCTTAATCACAAAGATGTCTCCAGCGCGGCCCTCGAAGGTCTTGCCGTTGACTGTCCACACCCCGCGGCCCTCACGGATGAACTGGATCTCGTCGTACGGATGCCGGTGCGGACCCGGTCCCGATCCAGGCTTCCCATGGAACAGAAATACGGAAACCCCCGTGCCGCCCTGCTCAGCTCCAACAAACTCATGCGAGCTGCCAACAAACGGCAGGTTCTCCTGACGAACGTGATGCATCCTTAGCGCCCTCCTGACAGGATTGGATGAGTATGGTTAGGCGCAGGCTTCGTCGAATGTTGAAAGCAAAGTGTCCTTTACAGTGGCCTTTGCGGAGCCTCGCTCCGCCGGGCAGGTGAGGGACGTCCTTCGACTTCGCTCAGGACAGGCCCGCCCCTACGCAGGCGGATCTTGCGGGCTAATGGTCCACCCGGAGTCCAGGGGCTGCCGTAATCTTCCGTCACAACCGGCCCGGTGCGACCATGGCGGGCATGAAACACACCACTACCAAGGAAATATCCGAGCTGATCAGCGAACTGCGCCGCACGCTTGCCCAGCTACAGAAGGCCGAGAAGGTACGCAACGCCGCGAAGAAGAAACTCGAGGCGGCCTCGTGGGAGGTCACACGCCTCGAGGGGCAGGCCAAGGCCATGGCAAAAGCAGCCGGGAAGTAAGTACATAACTCTGCCGGCCGAGCGGTCGGCCCGTCCAGGCTGTTTTCGCTGCCGGCTACTGCGAGCTACTTCGCGACCACCAAATTGTTGGTCACCGAGAACGACCCGGAGACACCGTGGGCGCGGATCCCGGCGACTTTCTTGTCGCCTTCGTTGTCCACCACTCCCTCCAGGGTGACGTGTCCGCCTTTCACGATGATGCGAATCGGCTTGATGACCGGTAAGGCATACTTCTGCAACGTCGGGTAGCCGTAAATAGCGCGGTACAGCCGGAGCCGCAGCCGGTCGTCCATGGGCGAGAGCGGTAGCACTTCGATCTGGTTGTCCACTCTTTCGACGCCCTCAATTCTCTTGACTGCATTCTCGGCATCGCTCTTGGTGATCGGCTCGCTGACCTGGCCTAGCAGCGTCACGTTGTAGCCGTCCACTTTGTACGCGAGATTGTCGAACACCGACAGGCGCGGCAGCATCACCAGCTGGTGACGGACTTCCCGCTGAATTCGTTCTTCGGCCTTGGATGTGACTTCGCGTTGTTCTTGTGCTGCCAAGGTCACAGCGGCCAGGAAAACAACCAGCAGCAACCGGGGGATGAATCTCATAAGGTGTCCTTTCTGATTTCGAGCCGGCAGGCAGCTCGTAGGGTCGCTTGGGTGGGTACAGTATAGTGCTTTTGCGCTGCGGGCTCAGATCCCATGTCTCGCAAAGGCGGCGAGACATGGGGCACCCCGCGGAACGGCACTGAGCAAAAAAGTCAAAAGCCTCAGGGGCCTAGACCCCTGAGGCCTCTGTTTTGTTCGCGCCAATCTAGATCTGGTAAGCGAGCTGAGGCTGTTGCTTGCTCACATCCACAATCTCTTCCCGGACCTTGATGCCACGTTTGCGGGCTTCCCGGACAAACGCCTCGCCCGGTACCGCCAGTTCCAGGGGCAGCGAGCCCAACGGAACTTCGCCTTTTGCCATCATGGCAGCCACGATGGACATGTGCCATCCGGTCAGCCGTTGCATGGCAGTGAACTTGGTGGCGGGGTCGTAGTAGTCGATGACCTCCACTACCGCTTCGGTGCGCTGCCCGTTCTTCTTGCCTACCGCCTGCACGCGGACGATGCAGACATCCTCCACCTCATTGACCCGCACTTGCGGTTCATAGAGGGCATGGAAGAGTTTGCGGGGGACGACCTCATTGCCATTGACCGGCACCGGCTTCAGGTCAAAGAGTCCCAGATCAGAGAAGGCCTTCAGCTGCGCGAAGGTACCGGGATAGCGCAGGACTTTCAGTTCATAGGTCTGAAGCTTGCCACGGAAGCTCCAGGGCGCGGTGGAGACACCGCCGGCGATCAGGAATGCTTCCAGTTTTCCGACTGGGGGGACGTCCAACATCTCCAGTTCGGTGAAGCAGGGAGCGTGAAACAGTTCGCCGTGACGCAGGATGGTCATGCCGCCGTAGTACTCATTGGTCAGGCCTTCTATGCTGAAGGTCAGGGCGTAGTTCCAGGGCGCTTTGGGCCTTTGCGGGAGGCCGCCATCGTACATGTAAACGTGTTCCGGCTCGCCCACCAGACCCATGGCGTAGACTGCAAGGGTGTTGCCCATGCCCGGCCCCATGCCGCAGTCGGGAACGATAGAAACGCCGGCGCGGGTGGCTTCCCGATCCAGCCCGTGTTGCTGGCGAACGATGTCGGTGTTGCCACCGAGGTCGCAGAAGGAAACGCCACACTCGATCGCCGCCTGAGTCAATGCCATATTGTAAAAGTAGGGCACTGCGCTAAGTGCGACATTGTGGCCCTTAAGAGCGCGACGCACCGCCTTCTCATCGCGAACATCCAGCGTCAGGGCATCCGCGGCCTTGCGGTGCAAGAGTTCATTGACCCGGTCCGCCGCGGACTGCGCCAGTTTGCCATCGCAGTCGGCCAGGGTGACGCGGGAGGCTTCCCCGAAAAGTGCCAAATCGTACGCAGCGGCGATGCCCTGCCGTCCAGCTCCCAGAACCATGTATGAGTACGCCATGAGCTTGTCTCCACTTTCTCAGTATGTAAACAGATGTCGCGACCTGCGGCTATTTTCGCCGTGGTTAGCACCTGAATGCCGTGATCTGGGTCACGTGAAGGCGTGCTCCAGGCACAACATTGGCGTGAGACATTTGTGGGGCTTGGGCTGCGTTTGATGGGAAGAAACACCGGTTCCGACGTTGTCAACGCCTCCAGCAGTGCGCTACACTCACGGCTTCCTAGGAGGGCTGCTTGAAATCTTCCGTCGCGCCGTTCGCACGTTTCACCGTCTGCCTGCTGGTTTTGTGGCTCGCCCTGCCAGCCTTTGCTCAGTACACCGACCTCGTCGTCATCAACGACCTGGGAGGCCCGCAGGAATTCGCACGGCGAAGGGAGCAACTGGCTAAGCAACTCAAGACGGGTTACCTGATTCTGTTTGCCCGCACCATTCTTCCCGAGGCCAATCACTACCGCGAAGACAACGACTTCTTCTACTTCACCGGGTTGGCCGACCCCGGCGCGGTGCTGCTCATGGATGTAGAGAAGGGCAAGACCATCATTTTCGAACCGGAGCAGGCGCCGCGGACGAAACAGGTTTACGGCGCGAACCTGCTGGCCATGACCGCTGAGCAGCAAGAGAAGCTGGGTTACAAAGCTGTCATGCCCATCAGTGTCCTCGACAGCATTCTTGCTTTTACCTTCAGCAAAGAAACCGACCTGTGGCTGCGGCTATCGTTTGCAGACAAGGCGGATGGAGCGCGCCCCGAGACCGGGCATGACTACGCCGCAGAGTATGCGCATCCGTATGGCGATCCCACTCCCGGCGACCGTGCCGCGATCAAGAAGCTGGCGGAGCGTTATCCGGCAGCGCATCAGCGGGATGCGACCCAGTTCATCGACGAAATGCGTAATATCAAGACCACGGAGGAAATCGCGTTGCTGCGGCGCAATGGAGCTTTGAGTGCCGAAGGCATCAAGCAGGGGATCGCGCACGCTCATCCGCCCATGTACGAGTATCAGATCGAGGCGCGGGCAGCTTACGTGTTTCGCAACGGAGGAGCGCAGGGCTGGGCCTATCCGGCGATTGTGGGTACAGGGGAAAACATCAACACCTGGCACTACTTCAGCGACCGGCGCGAGATCCAGCCGAATCAGCTGGTAGTATTCGATTTTGCCGCCGACCTGAACCACATGGCCATGGACATTACCCGGACTTTCAACATCAGTGGCAAATTCACGCCTGAGCAAGCCAAATGGTATGCCGTCGATCTGGAGTCACAGAAGGCGAGCATTGCCATGATCAAGCCGGGAAACACCTGGGAGCAGGCGGCAGATGCCGGCAAAGCCGTATTTGAGAAGAACGGGATTGAGAAGCAATGGTACGGCTTCCCCGGGCACTTTGTCGGCTTGGCGACTCACGACGTGCTCCGCCCCACAGGACCGATCAAGGTTGGACAAGTTGTTACCGTGGAGCCGATTGTCGAGTTCCCGGAAAAGCAGATGCACTTCCGCGTGGAAGATACGATTTTGGTTACCGAGAACGGCCCGGAAATCCTCTCCTCGGGCGTGCCCAAAGAAATGGTGGATGTGGAAAAGCTAGTGGGGAGCGCCAAGTAAGCCGGCAACAGCCTAGCCCAACCCCGCACCAATTCGCTGCCGGCTCCTGCGATCACCCGGAATCGTAACCTGTTACCGCTGTTTGTCACCGACTGGCGGGTCTCCACTAGGCCTGCAAGCAACCCCGGCGACCCCACCCGAAATCCTACTGACGAACAGCAACTCGGCGGAATCTTTTGGGTTAAGTAACTTTGGTCACTCCATAACATTTCTGATAGCAGAAAGAATTAGGATAATCCCCATGGAAACTTCTATTCACGGCAAAGAGCGCGCTGGATTCTCGCAGGTGTGGCTGATGGCCGCAGCCCTGGTTACTGTCGGGCTTGGCTCGCCCGCATTCGCCGCCTTGGGCGGTGACGCGAATTCCGTGCAGGCCGACCAGATACACATGAAAGCGACCGCACAGATAAGGGTGTCCCCGAACGGTGCGTACAGCGTGCATGAACTTCAATCGCCTCACAACACGGTGGTGCGAGAGTTCATTTCATCCGACGGCCGGGTCTTTGGGGTTGCGTGGCGAGGGCCATTTGTCCCCAACATGCGGCAGATCCTGGGGACGTACTTTCAGCAGTACTCGGCGGCGGCGAGGGAAGCAAAAAGCAAGTATGTAGGCCGCAGGCCACTGAATATCCAGCAGCCAGGATTGGTCGTGCAAACCGGCGGACACATGCGGTCGTACTCGGGCAGAGCTTATGTTCCCGAGATGGTGCCGCAGGGCGTCAGCGTGAACGAAATTCGATAAGTTGCAGCTTTGAGGAGGAATCTGTGCGCAAGTGCATGCCGTTCGCTGCGGTTGTGGGTTTGATTTTTTTAGTGGGATGTGGCGGAGGAGGTGGAACGCCGGTCGGAGTTCCGGTCACCGTCGGGGTGTCACCTAGTTTGCCCCAATTTATCCATGCAGGAGATTCCGTCAGCATCACGGCGACTACCAGCGGTGATCCTACCAACGCGGGCGTGACTTGGAACCTCTCTGGCCTTGGCACATTGACCAATCAGACGAAGACCTCGGCGACTTACAATGCGCCGGGCAACATCACCAGCAACGTGGTGGCTCTGGTCACAGCCACCGCCGTCGCCGATTCGACCGCATCGGGGCCATTGCTCATGAGCGTATTGGTTCCCGGCCAGGAAAACGTCCATCCCATTACCGTGGATGGCGGGCCTGTAGCCACCCAGATTTATCCCAATGGCGTGTTTACCAGCGTCACAGTTTGCGTTCCCAGCACTTCCGATTGCCAGACGATCGACGGCGTTCTGGTTGACACGGGCTCATATGGGTTGCGGCTGCTGAGTTCGCAGGTCGGTGTTGCACTCCCACAACTCGTCGACAGCAACAACAACGGCCTCAATGACTGCGTGGCTTTTGTGGACACCTCGTTTCTATGGGGCCCGGTCGTGCAGGCGGACATCATTACTTCTGGAGAGATTGCCACCGCAACCTCAGTCCACCTGGTAAGCAGCTCCAACACCGGGATACCGGACAATTGCTCGAATGGCGGCATCAACGAGAATACCCCGGAGAGTCTGGGTGCGAACGGAATCTTGGGCGTGGGCCCCGAACCTAACGACTGCGGTTTTGCTTGCGACCCCAGCGCTGGAGGTGTGCCACCCGAACCTGTCTACTACCTGTGTTCGCCCAGCGGAGCCTGCAGTCCAGCCTTTGTACCTGTGGACCAGCAAGTGACCAATCCTGTCGCCTTCTTCCCGGTGGACAACAATGGTGACATCATGGACTTGCCCCCTGTGCCAGGCACTGCGGCCGGCGTCGATGGCTCACTGACTTTCGGAATCGGCACCGCTGCGAATAACGGGTTGGGCGCCGCCAAGCTCTTCACGTTCGATCCGAACAGCCTGTCGTTTACCACCGTGTACAACGGCATTAGCTATCCTGATAGTTTCATTGATAGCGGTTCCAACGGCTTTTTCTTCCCGGATGCTTCCATTGCGCTCTGCAACGGTGGGTCCTTCTATTGCCCTCCGTCGCAGCTGAATCTTTCCGCCACCAACAAAGGCGCGAATGGAACCAGCGACATCGTGAGCTTTAACGTGGACAACGCCACCAACCTGTTCAACAACAACCCGAGTGACGTTGCTTTTGGCACGTTGGCGGGGCCCAATCCGGTTGGCAGCTTCGATTGGGGTTTGCCATTCTTCTACGGGCGTGGCGTGTTTACCGCCATTGACGGAGCCCCAGCTCCGCCTGGAGTTCCTGCCGGTCCATTCTGGGCATACTAGCCTTGTGCCTTAACGTGGAGGACGGGCGTCCCCGCCCGTCCTTAGTGCATAAATACTAGACGAAAGCCTCCAGCAGACGCGTTCTTGAAATGGGGCCCGCGCCGCGCCTTCAGCTACACTATCGCCCATGAAGAACTTTGATGCTCTCTCCGAGCGCGAAATTCTGGCGTTGGCGATCTCTCTGGAAGAAGAAGACGAGCGTGTCTACGCGGATTTCGCCGAAGGCCTGAAACAGGATTTCCCGGCGTCGGCGGCGGTTTTTGCCGGCATGCGTGTGGAGGAATCCGGCCACCGGCGGCGGTTGATCGAGCTCTATCGGCAGAAATTCGGAGAACACATCCCCCTCATCCGCCGGCAAGATGTGCGAGGCTTCGTCCAGCGCAAACCGGTCTGGCTGGTTCAACCTCTGGGGCTGGATACCGTTCATAAAACCTCCAGCGCCATGGAGGTGGAAACGCGGCGTTTTTACGAGAAGGCAGCGGCCCGCGCCCGGGACGCCAGCATCCGCCAACTGCTCGATGACCTGGCCCAAGAAGAGCGCTCCCACGAAGATCGCGCCCAGGAATTACGCGAGGAAGAGCTGCGCCCGGAAGTTAAAGCGGATGAGGAACGGGCGCGGCGTCGCTTGTTTGTGCTGCAGATCGTACAGCCCGGCCTCGCGGGCCTCATGGACGGCTCCGTTTCGACGCTGGCACCAGTCTTCGCAGCCGCGTTTGCCACCCGCGACAGCTGGGATGCTTTTCTGGTTGGGCTGGCAGCATCTGTCGGGGCGGGCATCAGCATGGGTTTTGCCGAGGCACTGTCCGATGATGGCAGCTTGACGGGCCGCGGTCATCCCTGGCTTCGCGGTTTGATTTGTGGCGCCATGACAGCCATGGGAGGGATCGGGCATACTCTGCCCTTCCTGATTCCCAGCTTCCGGCTTGCGCTCGTTATTGCGTCGATCGTCGTCATAGCCGAGCTTGGGGTCATCACCTGGATTCGACATCGCTACATGGATACTCCTATCGTCTCTGCTGCGATGCAGGTTGCACTGGGCGGAGCTTTGGTTTTTGCTACCGGGGTACTCATTGGGAGTTCGTAAACGCTTTGCGTGATGCTGACATTGCCGCCGGCGCGGCGCGGACAAGAATGTCCGTTTTACCCACGAAGTTTCAAGCGATGCTTCGCTTAGTACGCGAGGAACGGGCACGAGCTGTAGTCTCAGTCTCGACTCGATTACGGCCAGCGCGCTTGGCGCGATAGAGGGCCTGGTCAGCGTGTTGAATCACTTGCTCTGCCGGCCGTCCTTTCGCCGCAGTTGACTCAGCAATGCCAATGCTGACTGTTACCGATAACTGGTCTGAAGAGAGCTCATGTGGGTTCGGCCAGCGCGCCCGGGCCGTGCGCCTCCCGGCGGTTCTTCTGCGGTCCGGTCCGCGCGGAGCCGTGCGGCGTTCGGGTGAGCCGCGAAAGCGAAACCTGGATTCCGCGATGGTCTGGCGAAGCAATTCCAGGTGAGGCATTACCTCTTTTGTCGATTTTCCGGGGAAAAGAATCGCGAACTCTTCACCTCCAACGCGGTACGCCTGGCCTCCTCCAGTCACTCCAGCAAGCCGCATGGCCACCATGCGCAAGACCTGGTCCCCGGCGTCGTGTCCAAAGGTGTCGTTGAAACTCTTGAAATGGTCGATGTCGGCCATGGCAACCGCGTAGGGAGCCTCCAACCCAAGCAGGACATCCTGAAAGGCCCGGCGTGACGGCAGAGTAGTGAGCTCGTCGTGATACGCCAGAACGTAAGAGTTCTCCACAATGGAGGCGGCCAGGATCAGTCCTGCGGTAGCAAAATACGCGCTGCCCAGCCGGCCCAGGCCGCCCGCCTGCAAACCGAACCATGTCGCTGCCAGCGACCAGAACAGGCCACTCTCCACGGGCTTGTGGTAGAGCAGGAAGCGGACGAGCAACACCCCGAAGGCCAAGGTGAAAGCGATAAGCGCAGGTTGCGGAATCTTCGTCCAGAGGAAAAGGCTGGGTTCGAGCAGCGCAGCCCGGAGAAACCAGGGACCCACGAATTCTCCTGGACGACAGATGATGGCGATGAATACCGATTCGATAAACAGAAGCCCGAGCCGCGAAGCGATAGCGGGAACTGTCAGGCCCCGCTCTTGAACAAACGAAGAGACGACGAGATTGACCGGTATCAGGAACGCGACGGCTTCGAAGGCGATTCGACCCGGGCCAGAGGGCAGAATGCGGCCACTCGCGAAAAACTCAAGCGCACGGTGCGCTAGGAGAAGAGTGATGAGCGCAAACATCACCCGGCCGGAGTGGAAGCGCCAGGCCAGCAAGAGACCAGCGGCAAAAACCGCGTAATAGTAGAAGTCAATGGCTGGCGCTGACAGGGTCAGAAATCCGCCTTGCAGCAGCGCCGCCGCGAGAAGCAGCAGCACGCCTCCGGGGACAACCCAAGCCTTCAGTGATCGTCTGCTCCAGCCTTCCACACCGACGGTCCTTCTTAGGACAGAACTCCCTGCTTAGAATTATCCGTGACAGCGGCTGGCACTGAGAGTGGCAGAGCAGGTTCCGGAGCAGGCGAGGCTGCGTCCACTAAGTCACGAATGCAGATGACCAACCTCGTCACCAATTCGACCTGCTGCAAAACAGCCTGCAGGTCCCGCTGGTAGCGTTGTGCCGACCGTGGCTTCTGCAGGGAAACGTCCAGACAGCATCGGAGAGTTGTGAGCGGTTGACTGAGCGCGTGAAACAAGTCCGCTAGCCGTTGGCGGTATTCAGGGTTAGTGTCGAGTTCCTCCTGATAGGCCGTAGCCGGGTTCATTCCGCCATCCCCGCGTGACCGTTCAACTCGTAGCCGACCCCTCGAACGGTGTGAATCAGCCGGCGGCCGAACCCGTCGTCGATCTTGCGGCGCAGGTATCAGAACCTGGGCACCACCGGAGCTGGGAACCCCATTCAACTCGGCGCCGGCACCCAGGTAGGCTCGATGCCTTCCACCTTCACGCAAGGAAGCGTTACTTCCACCGGCGTTCCCACTGATGTGGCCATCCAGGGCAGCGGATTCTATGTAGTACAACGCGGTGGCGTCATCAGCTACACTCGCGCCGGCAACTTCGCCGTGGACAAGGACAATTTCCTAGTCACCTCTGACGGCCAACAGGTGCTGGGGTATCTGGCGGTCAACGGCATAGTCAACACGGGCCAGGCGCTGGCTCCGCTGCAGCTCGGCGCCGGGACCATCAGCCCACCGACGACCACCACCACGGTGCAGATTCAGACCAACCTGAACGCGGCGGCCACGGTGGGCGGAACCGATGGCACATACTCGACACCTTTGACCATCTACGATTCGCTGGGTGCCAGCCACACCCTGACGCTCACTTTTACCAAGACCGACGCCAACACCTGGGACTACTCGCTATCCATCCCGGCCAGCGACCTCAATCCCATCAACGGCACACCACAGACGGGAATTCTGGCGACGGGCACCTTGACCTTTGACGGAAACGGGGCCCTGATCGGTCCGGTGGACGCCAATGGAGACCTTGTCAACATCACCGGGATCGACGCTGTCTCATTAGCCGATGGCGCGTCTGACATGTCATTCGATTGGAACCTGCTCAACGGGACGACGCCGGTCATCACTCAGGTTGCGGCGCCAAGCAGCACTTCGTCAACGCAGCAGAACGGAAGCAGCAGCGGGACCTTGTCGAACTTCAGCATCGGCGCTGACGGCACCGTCACAGGCTCGTTCAGCAACGGCAAGACCGCTGCCCTCGGCCAGGTGGCTCTGGCCAGCTTTGCCAATGTGCTGGGGTTGCAACGGGCCGGCGACACCAACTACACCGAGACCCTGGCCTCCGGGCAAGCGGTCTTGGGTACGGCAGGCACAGGAGGACGCGGCACTCTAGCCGGAGGCTCCCTGGAACTCTCCAACGTGGACATCTCCACCGAGTTCGCCGCCCTCATCGTTGCCCAGCGCGCCTTTGAAGCCAACGCCAAGGCGGTGACCACCTTCGATCAAATTACCCAAGACACCATCAACCTGAAGCAAGGCTAATCAGCTGACGTGTGTCCTGCCCTCCTGGGAGGCAGGGCACACGTTTTCATCTCAGCCAATCTTCTGCGCGTCGTATGAGCGTGTCGCCCGCTTCGGAACCAGATTGTTGAAGGATGCCAACATCAACGGTTGGTGGCGATCAATTCCCAGATCTTGGCCAGATGGTGGTCGTCGTGCTCGGCCGCAAAATACAAATGATGCACCAGTCGCCTCGGTTTCTTTAGCCGAGGGTGGAGCATCGATCGGGCGAAGACTTCAGGCTGGAATTCTTCCACCCGGTTCACCAGTTGGAGTCGGGCTGTGCGAAACTCGGTCAGGATCTCTCTCAGCGGGCGCGCATTGTGGTTGGCCTCGTGAGTCTTGCGATTGCTCAGGTCAGCCGCCGTCAGCGTTTCCCCACCCGCCAGGAAATCGTCCACCCGGGCCATCCACAAAGACTCGAGATCAAGCAAATGTCCGGCGTGTTCCTGGGCTGACCACTTGTCCCTTGGCCTGCGTACTAGTAGATCGTGCGGAGCCTCGCGCAACATCTCCTCCAGCCGCACCGGAGTCCCCCGCAAACGGACGCAAAGATTGGGGTGCTGCTCCACTGGGAAGGAAAATTCGAATTTCCGTTCAAACCAGACTGGGACTTGACTCATGAATTTACCTTGGTCCGTATGATGGCCCGCGTGCATCTATGAACTGGTACATGTGATTGATCTGCGTCGGCGTGAGCTTCTATTTTTGTTAGCAGGAGTCATTCGTGAAAATTCGCCTTCTTGGCCGTAGCGGGCTTACCGTTTCCGCACTTGGTCTCGGTTGCATGGGCATGTCGGAGTTCTACAGCGGGCGCGATGAAAACGAATCCATCGCTACCCTTCACCGCGCCCTAGAACTGGGCATCACTTTCCTCGATACTGCAGACATGTACGGTCCGTACAAGAACGAAGAATTGGTGGGACGAGCCATCAAAGGCAAGAGGGACAAGGTCGTCCTCGCCACCAAGTTCGGCTTTGTCCGCGATCCCAACGATGCCAGCATTCGCGGTGTCAACGGCAGGCCGGAGTATGTCCGCCAATCATGCGAGGGGAGCATGCGCCGCCTCGGCGTGGACCATATCGATCTTTATTACCAGCATCGGGTTGATCGCAGCACTCCGATCGAAGAGACAGTTGGCGCCCTGGCGCAGCTGGTGAACGAAGGCAAGGTCCGGCATATCGGCTTGTCGGAAGCCAGTTCGCAGACGCTCCGCCGCGCCATGAAGGTCCATCCCATCACTGCTCTCCAGACCGAGTATTCGCTGTGGACACGCGATCCGGAAGAAGGAATTCTAGCGACGTGCCGTGAACTGGGTGTCGGCTTTGTCGCCTACAGTCCGCTGGGACGCGGTTTCCTTGCCGGAAAATTCAAGCGCTTTGAAGACATGGCGGAAGACGACCGCCGCCGCATTTTCCCGCGTTTCCAACCAGAGAATTTCCAAAAGAACCTCGACCTGGTTCGGCGAGTAGAAGAGATCGCAAACGAGAAGAACTGCAAGCCCTCCCAGTTGGCGCTGGCGTGGGTGCTGGCCCGGGGCGACGACATCGTACCCATCCCGGGTACGAAGCGCCGCCAGTACCTGGAAGAAAATGTCGGAGCGCTGGAAGTGCAGCTCACTCCGGAGGACCTGCGCCGAATCAGCGAGATCTTCCCCGCAGGCGCGGCCTCTGGACCGCGCTATCCCGAGCAAATGCTGAGTAGTGTTAACGGGTAACTACTTCAAAACCAACCGTATACAAGCGTGCTATTGGCCATGTCCGGTGGGAATCTAGGCTCCCGGGGCGGCCAATCGTACGCTTGTGCAATTCCAGCCTTATCCGTCGCACGCCAGACGGATCCTCCCTCGCTTGGAACAAGGAGCTCTTATGGCAAGCATAGGCACAGCCCCGGCACAGGCAAGCGAGCGCATGCAGCAGGTCAACGAGCGGGCCGCGGTGGCAAAGATGGTTTCAACGGCCCGTGTGAGCGCAGGCGCCAAGTGGTTCTACTGGATCGCCGGGCTTTCGCTGATCAACTCGCTGGTGGTGATCTTCGGGGGCAATATCCACTTTGTGGTCGGCCTGGGCATCCCCTCGGTGGTGGTCGACACATGGGCCAAGCAAGCGGGCATCGCCGGTAGCGTGCTCGACATCGGGATCAACGGCTTCGTGGCCGGAGTCTTCGTGCTCTTTGGATACTTTGCAGTAAAAGGGCAGAAGTGGGCCTTTCTGGTGGGGATGGCGCTCTACGCTCTGGATGGCCTGCTGCTATTCTCCATGAAAGACTACCTCAGCGTCGGCTTCCACGCCTATGCGCTATTTGCGATCTATCGGGGATTGCAGGCGGTGGAGTAAGTGTTTTCGCCGCAGATTCACGCGGATGAACACCGATCAGAAAGAAGAATTCACCTGCGTTTGATCTGCGAAATCTGCGGCCTTCATTCCAAGAAACCAAGGGCGGCCTTTCGGCCGCCCTACTAGAAACCGGAAACTAGAGCCTACGCCCTTGCCGGACTCTCTCCGCCTTTGGCCATTCCGGGCCGACCCGGTTCCGGCTTCAGGACCTGCTGCACGCCATCGTCCGCCCGCGGCGGCGGAGTCATCTTGGGCAATTCCTTGCCTTCGATGATCATCTTGATTTCGTTAGCATCGAGCACTTCGCGCTCCAGCAGGGCCACTGCAATCCGTACCAGGGTATCGTGGTTCCCGCCGAGAATGCTTTTTGCGGTATCGTAACCCTGGCCGATGATGCGCCGCACTTCTTCATCGATCTTGATCGCCGTGGCTTCGCTGTAGTCGCGGTGCTGGGCAATTTCGCGGCCCAGGAAAATCTGTTCTTCTTTCTTGCCGAAGGTCAGCGGTCCCAGATCGCTCATGCCAAACTCGCACACCATCTTGCGTGCCATTTCGGTGGCGCGCTCGATGTCGTTTCCGGCCCCGGTGCTCATCTGGTTGAGGAACATTTCTTCTGCGATGCGGCCGCCCATCATGATGGCGATTTCGGTCTCGAGATATTCCTTGGTGTAGTTGTGCTTGTCGTCGATGGGCAACTGCATGGTCACGCCAAGCGCCATGCCGCGAGGAATGATGGTGACTTTGTGCAGCGGGTCGGAATTCGGCAACTTGGCCGCGACCAGCGCATGCCCAGCTTCGTGATAAGCCGTAACTTTCTTTTCTTCCTCTGAGAGCAGGAGCGACTTGCGTTCCACACCCATCAGGACTTTATCTTTGGCCAGCTCAAAATCGTACATGAGCACGGCCTTGCGGTTCTGGCGTGCCGCGGCCAGGGCGGCTTCGTTCACCATGTTGGCCAGGTCCGCGCCGGAGAAACCCGGTGTGCCGCGTGCCAGGACCGAGAGGTCAACGTCGTCCGCCAGAGGAATCTTGCGCGTGTGGACCCGCAGAATCTCTTCGCGTCCACGCACGTCCGGACGGCTCACCACTACCCGGCGGTCGAAACGCCCGGGCCGCAGCAATGCCGGATCGAGTACGTCTGGCCGGTTGGTCGCGGCCATCAGAATGACGCCCTCGTTCGATTCGAAGCCGTCCATCTCGACCAGCAACTGATTCAAAGTCTGTTCGCGCTCGTCGTGTCCGCCGCCCAGGCCGGCGCCACGATGGCGTCCCACAGCGTCGATTTCATCAATGAAAATAATGCACGGGGCATTCTTCTTACCTTGCTCGAACAGGTCGCGGACACGGCTTGCGCCCACGCCTACGAACATCTCGACAAAGTCCGATCCTGAAATCGAGAAGAAGGGTACGTTGGCTTCGCCCGCAACCGCACGCGCCAGCAAAGTCTTACCCGTTCCCGGAGGACCTACTAAGAGCACACCCTTGGGAATCCGTCCGCCGAGTTTCTGAAATTTCTGCGCCTCGCGCAGGAACTCGATGATCTCGCGCAACTCTTCCTTGGCCTCATCCACACCGGCCACGTCCTTAAACGTGACCTTTTTTTGCTGCATGGAGAGTAGCCGGGCGCGGCTCTTGCCAAACGAAAGTGCTTTATTCCCACCGGTTTGCATCTGCCGGATCATGAAGAACCACAGTGCTGCCAGCAGAATCAGCGGGGCCAGGTTCAACAGCCAACTGGGCCAGCTTCCGTTGCTGATGTCCTTAATGGTGATGGTCACGCCCTTTTCGCGGAGCGTCTTGATCATATCGGGGTAGTTGGCTGGGACTGTGGTGTGGAAGCCGGAACCGTCGTTCTGGTACTTACCGTGGACCTCCATGCCCGTAATGGTGACCTCTTTTACATTGCCTTGGTCCACGTCGGACATGAATTTCGAGAAATTGATTTCCTGCTCTTTTTGCCCGGCGCTACCAACCTTTACCGTCGAATTCACCTAGAGAACTCCTGAGAAATTGGCGCCTGGTTCGAAAACCCAGGCGGGGCTCCACACTGTTTTAGATGCCTACCCCCAGGTTTGGATAGGGGAAATTACCAGCCCTCTCATTCTAACCCGTCTGGTGAAAAAAAGGAGGGCGTTCTTGCCATAACTTAAGTCACTGCTGGAGTTCAGCTTGCAGAAGCCACGTACGGGAGGTTGCGGTGGGTCTGCGCTGGCGCACCGAGCCCATAGCCTACCAGGAAGACCTCATCAACCAGGAACCCGAAATAGTCCGGTTGCAACTGGACGCGCCGCGCGGATTGCCGGTCAAGCAACGTCGCCACTTTCACCGACGCCGCGCCACGTCCGCGGAGGTCGGCCATGAGGAATTCGGTGGTCACTCCGGAGTGAATAATGCCCTCCACCAGCAGCACATGCTGAGCCTGAATGTCGGCATCGTGGCTGAAGAAGATTTCCGTAAAGCCTTCCGGCTTCCCCTCTTGCTCGCGGCGATACTGCGGTTTGATGAACTGGCAGATGACCGGTACTTCCAACGCCCGCACCAGGTCGGCCATGAACATGAATCCGTTTTCCAGGAGCGCCAGAGCATGGACGGTCTTGCCCTGATAGTCGTCGGAGATCTGCCGGGCCATCTCGCGTATCCGTTTCTGGATCTGCTCGGTGGAGATTACGGTGCGTAGCTGATTGGACTTTGCGATGACGTTCATAAAGTGTAGTGTCGGGCTTTTGGCCCGCTTAAGCCAGCATAGCTCAGGTCAGTCCCAACTTCGCTTTCGATTTGGTCTGCGGGGTCTCCCTGATCACTACTGCTTCCGTGCCAGTCTTCGGTCGCAGGCTCGCCGTTACCGGAAACCCGCGGATCCAGACCACTTCCGTCCCGCTGGTCACAACCGGCCACAACTTCCGTTCCGGGCCAGTCACATGCCGCTCCTGGAGCAATTCCTTGATCTTCTTTAGACGCTTGGTATGTGCCGGCCAGAAGCGGTCTCCGGCACGCCAGTTGCGGACGCACAGTTCGCCGCTCAAACCGGCCCGGTCCAACAAGTGCTCCGGATTATATTCCTTGGCAGCTTTTCCGGAAACCAGCAGCGCTTCGAATCGGGTCTTTATTGCAGGCGCGTCAACCGTTCCCGGGACGGGCAAGCGGTATTCGTAACTGAGTTCCGGCGCGCCCGGACTTTCAGTCTTAAATTGCAACTCGCCCTTGCTACGAGAAACCGTCCACCCGTCGGGCAACCCAACAGACTTTACGCCTCCGGCATTGGAAGCCAAGCCGAGAATCCTTTCCACGTGTCGAAAGTCCAGCCGCAAACCAACCGATTCGGCGGCGGCCCGCACTACGCGCCGTTGCAGCGCCAGGGGAAGATCCGCTAGCACGGCAAGCTTGATTACTCCCTTGGCATCGGCCGGCAGGACTCTGGAAACTTCTTGCTCCCAATAGTTTTCCTCGGCGCGTGCGATCTCCGCGGTTTCTGCAAGGGCCTCCCGAACCGCAGGATTCAGATGTCGCTCCATGCGAGGCAAAATCCCATGGCGTACGCGGTTGCGCGCATGCCGCAGGTCGCGATTGCTGCTGTCTTCCCGCCAGTTCTGGCCAAGGCCTTGAAGATAAGCTTCAAGATCCTTTCGTCGGGTTGATAAGAGCGGTCGGACAATTGTCGCAGCAGACTGAATGCTGAGTGCTGAATGCTGAGTGCTCACTGTTAACTGGGGATAAATGCCCGCGAGCCCGCGGCTCCCTGCTCCGCGCGCGATCCGAAGCAGAACGGTCTCCGCCTGGTCGTCCAGGGTGTGAGCAGTGGCGATGCGATTTACAGTCCCGCCCAGCAACAAACGTCGAAAGAATTGGTAGCGCATCTCGCGGGCTGCAGTCTCCAGGCTTAGGTGTTTCTCTTCGGCGTGGGTGGCCACGTTGCCACTTTCAGAGTGCAGTTCCAGTTCCTGATGCCGGGCGAGCTCTCTGACAAAGCGCTCGTCTTCGTCCGACTCGGCCCCGCGCAGTTGGTGATTGAAGTGGACGACAGAAAGGACAATCCCGAGTTCACCGCGCAGGTCAAGAAGCAACCGCAGCAAAGCCACCGAATCCGCCCCGCCCGAAACCGCTACACCGACACGATCTCCCGTCTTCAGAAGAACAAGCTTGCGAATGTAGGCGAGGACGTCCTGGGGCAGAGTCTGCACGCCAACATGGTACATCTCCACCACGCGCAATGGAGGACGGGCGTCCCCGCTCGTCTAGGGAGCATTTCACCCCAGCATCTTGTTCACATCTGCATGCGCGGGCGCGCCTTCCAATGCGCTGTACGTTCCGGCGGTCTTCAATTCCTCCGCCATCCTCCGCAAAAGTCCCAATGTCGCCCGCATCGGTCCCGATCCCAGGCTCACCCTGGCGACACCCAGCTTCTCCAGTTCCTGCACGGAAGGAAATCCCGGCCCGGCCAGAATGTTCACCGGGCACTTGGCATCTTGCACCAACTGCTTGATCGCCTCGGGATCGCGCAATCCGGGGACGAACACGCAATCCGCCCCGGCATCCCGATACGCCAGCACCCGCTTGATGGTCTCGGAATAACGTAGCTCCGGAGCGCCCACCTGTGCCAGATAGACATCCGTGCGCGCATTCAGCACCAGCAAAACGCTCGATTTCAGCGCCGCTTCGCGGACCGCATGGATCTTCTCCAGCTGCAAAGTCAGCGTCACCAGCGGATGCTGCGGGTCGTCGGTGCCGTCTTCCAGGTTCATCCCCACCGCGCCCGCCTCGATCACGCAGCGGGCAGTTTCGGCGGCATCCTCCGGCCGTTCGCCGTAGCCGGCCTCGACATCAGCCGTGACCGGGACCTTTACAGCGCGAGCGATACGGGCCACCCGGGCCAGCATTTCCTCGCGGGCAATCTTTTGTCCGTCGGGGTAGCCTAGTGAAAACGCCACTCCGGCGCTGGTCGTGGCGATCGCCGGGAAACCGGCCTCTTCGATCACGCGGGCACTGGCCACATCCCAGACATTGGGCAGAAGCAGGACTTTGCCGATGTGGTGCAACTCGCGAAACGCATTGGCTTTCTGACGGCGAAGTTCCGACATAAGGGGTCCCAGCTCCTAGCTCCTAGCTCTCTTCATCTTCTCCATGAACTTGCCCATGCGTACCACCGCCCGCCCAACCGTACCTCTACCGATCTCTTGCGTGTCATCCCGGGCGGTGACGCGGATCGTATAGAACTTGCCGTCGAACGACTCCAGCACCGCTTCGGCGCGGACCTTGGCCCCAATCCCGCTGGCGGCGCGGTGTTCGATATTAATGGAAGTCCCCACCGTGATTTCGTCGCCCTCGCAATACGGCTGGAGCGCGTGAAAGGCCGCGATCTCCATCAGTCGAATCATGTCCGGCGTCGAATAGACCGGAGGCAGTTCGGGATGATGCGAAGTAAGGGTGTGCTGGAACTCAACCGTTTCTTCGGCTGTGCTGCGAGCGCCGATGGGGATGGGTCTAGCCATATGAGATTTAACCAAAAAGAAAGAGCCATGATTCTATCGAATCAGTGGCCCCTCTGTGATCTCTGTGTCCTCTGTGGTGAAGACCTACGCCGCCGCTTTCGCCATCCTGCGCGCCTCAATCCCGTCCAGCGCATGCCACAGTGCCTTGGCAGCATTCTCTCCCGCGGCCAGCGCCTTCTCCGCCATTTGCGGATGCGACTCCAGCCGCTTGCCCAGTTGCTGCTGCCAGACTCGCGAATGGTAGACATCCGCCGTGGTGTGCAGGGTGAAGTAGGACGAAGTCCGCTCGTCGGCGCCGTACATCTCTTGCAGCCCGCGCGCCTTTTCCTTGGCCACGCGCGGCACCTGCAACTCGTAGGCATAGAAAGCCGCCAACGCCTCTTCCGGCGCGCCCTCGCCGGACACGCGGTGGAAGAACCCGATCAGTTCCCGGACTTCCGGCAGCGGCGAATGTCCGGCCAGGTCGCGATGCGCGCCCATGCCCTCGGCAAAATCCAGCCACAGCTCGGAGTGGGCCGGCGCCGGCTGCCCGAAAACGTCCTCCACGCCCTTTTCGTCCGCCATGTTGGCCAGAATGGCCCGGCGCAACTCTCCATCTTCCAGGCGGATACCCAGTTCGGCGAGATAGGTGGGAAACGCTTCCACGTGATGGTAGTAGTCCTGTGCATACTCCCGCAGGTCCTCACGGGTCAGCTGGCCATCGGCCCAGGCTTTGTAAAAAGGATGGCAGAGCAGGTCATACTTGGCGACTCGCGCATCGAGTTGTTCAAAGAACTTCTTCTTATTCATGATTGCCCTCTCCGTGCACTCAACAATATACGGCTCACCAAAGCTGGTGGCAACCGGCAGGCTGAGGAATTCTCCTTTTGGGAATCTGCTTCGGCATCGTGACTTTTTCTTGAAGGCGGGCGGGGCAATCTGGCGAATAATGATCTGTGAAATGGCTCGGCGAATTTCTGGTCTTCTTGGCTGTATGTGGCGTTCTGGCTGCTCCTGGGCAGACAGATCCGCCGGAGATCCTCCGCATTTCCCCCACCAGCGGGCCTGAGGGCACGAGAGTGGAGATCACAGGCAGGAACCTGAGCGAAGTCACTGCCGTGCTCTTCGGGGCCAACAATTCTGTCTTCAAGCCAATTTCGGGGGAGAAGGTCGTTGCCATCGTCCCGCACCGCACGCCGTCTTCTCAGATCACGGTCGTCACAGCGCACGCTCGGGCTTCCAGTCCGTTTGTATTCGTCGTCGTAAACGACCCCCGCGTGCCCGACGAAGTAAGCTACAAGTCCGGATACGTAAGCACCATCCCGGTGCCTCCCGGTTTCAACTCCGTGCTACTTTGGGGAATCGCGATCGCCGATACCCGCGTGCCGGGCTACGAATCTGCCACAGTGGAAGTTGCCTGGACCCAGCTTTCCTGCCGGGTCGACGGGAATGACGTTGTCCTCAACGACGACGTCGGCCGGGTTCGCGGTGGGCTTTACCGGCGAAATCCCTGGTTCGGCACCGACCAGCACGAGCCCATGCCGTTCACTTATGACCCGCCAAATCACGCTGTCGTGCTTCGCGTAGGCCAGCGCGCCGATCGGGTTTGGCATTTCTGGAGTGCCTCGCCGAGGCCGGCATTGCCTCCAGGAGGGCTGGCGGGCTGCACGGTGAAGGAGCGAGTGAAGATTTCCAGGGGCGCCTTGCTGCAGATGGGCATGGATTACTGGCGCAACCCAACCGTCGGATTTGGTGCAGGCGACAACAACCACGAGGCCGGTGCCAGCAACTGGTACTTCCCCTCAGAGCGCTGGCAGGAGGCTGTCTTCACCGACATCGGCGGACCAAAATTCTAGCCACGGATTTGCATCCGATTGCCGTTACACCCGTGGGTCGTTGCATTTCTCTAGCTTGATCAGCGTTGATCGGCGTAAATCTGCGGCGAAAATCATGCCAGATCGAACAGCAACACCTCGGCGTCTTTCGTTCCTTTGATGCTGAGCTTGGGCTCGTCACTCACGGCCGCGCCATCCCCCTGCTCGAGCGGTTTTCCATTCAATTCGACCGTGCCCTTGGCGACCTGCAGCCAGGCGTGGCGGCCCTTTGCGAGTTCGTGGTTCACTTCCTGGCCGGGGGACAAGAGCGTGACGTACAACTTGGCATCCTGGTGGATGGTCACTGAACCGTCCTTGCCATCGGGACCCGCAATCAGGCGGAGTTTGCCGCGCTTTTCAGCCTCCGGAAACGCCTTCTGCTCGTAGCTGGGATCATGGTCTTGTTTGTCGGGCATAATCCAAATCTGCAGCAGGTGCACCGCTTCCGTAGGTGAAGGGTTCATCTCGCTATGGCGGATACCACGGCCCGCGCTCATGCGCTGTCCATCGCCCGGGCGGATGACCGAACCTGTCCCTAGGCTGTCCTTGTGCTCAAGCGCGCCTTCCAGGACATAGGTGATGATTTCCATGTCGCGGTGGGGATGCGTAGGGAAGCCCTCGCCCGGCGCGACAACGTCTTCGTTGATGACCCGCAGCGACCGGAAACCCATGAACTTCGGGTCGTAATACTGGTCGAACGAGAAAGTATGGCGGGTGTTCAGCCAACCGTGGTTGCCGCCCCCGCGTTCGTTACTGCGGCGAATGTTGATCATGGAATCCTCGTTATAACGACTATTTACCACCCTTTAGATGGTCCACCTCCTGAAAGGATTCAAGACTCAAGGTCCCCGGCATACGTGCCGATAGATTGGGTAGGTGAACCATGGGTCGAGGCCTGCTCGCGGCCTTTTTCACAATGGTCTTGTTGGGATGTGGCGACGGCCATTCGCCCCAGCCTGTACCCGTCGCCTTCGTCAATCAAACCCGCCATTCCGATGCTGCGCTGTGGGCGATCTGGCAGGCCGCACAGCAGAACCTGGCGCAGAGAATCGACCTCAACCCAGTGCAGCCAAACGCTTCCCCCCAGATTCTTCCCGGAGATTCGCGCGCCCGGGCCGTCACCCCGGTTCAGCTTACGGTGGCTGCGAAACCGGATGTATCTTCCCAGGAACTGCTTGCCGCGACCGGAGTTGAGCGGGCCGATCCCACAGGCATGATCCTGTGCCCCCAACCCTGCGACGTCCGTTACGCAACCGCCTATTCACGGTACCAGCCGGAAATCACCCAGTACGCGGCGTCTTGGGAGTCCAGGGAAAGCGATTTTCGCACCATCCTGGAGTATGAGTTTGAAAACCAGATTCTGTTTGCCTTGGGATATGACACCAGGTGGCGGTAGGGGGTGTGGGAAGAGCCTTCTCCGCGACCTCAGCGCAACCTCTGCGTTTCGCGATTTTCCTGGCTCGAACCTTACTTCTTCTCGCCCTTCTTACTCGCAGATTCTGCCTTCGGCTTTTCGTCCTTCTTGCTCGCTGACTCGCCCTTCGATCCCGACTCCGAGCTCGCTGCCGGCGTGCTCGACTTCTTGGCGTAGTCAGTCACGTACCAACCCGACCCTTTGAACTGCACCGCCGGGGCGGAGATGGTCTGTTCGACCGGCCCGCCGCATTCCGGACACTTCTTGATATGGGGATCGGAGAACTTCTGAATGCGTTCGAAGCGATGATGGCATTTCTTGCACTGATATTCGTAAAGTGGCATGGACTCCTGAAACTGGCCGCAGAGACGCGATCCGGGTTCGACTTTCTGCTCTCGATTCTAGGGTCTGCGATATTTTCCGTCAATTTGGTTGTCAGTGGAGAGCGGGCGTCCGCGTCCACCGGATGTTAGACTCGCGTCGATGACCTCGTCGGTAAAGAAGTTAGCAGCAGCCGGACATGAGGGCACGGGCCTGGCTCCCGGCCTCTATCTGGTGGCCACGCCCATCGGGAACTTGGAAGACATCACCCTGCGTGCCTTGTGCGTTCTCAAGGAAGCTGACCTGATTGCCTGCGAAGATACCCGCCAGACACAGAAGCTGCTCAACCACTACGCCATCCAGACCCCGACCACCAGCTATCACGAACACAACGAGATGACCCGCGCTCCTGAGCTGGTGATTGAATTGGAGCAGGGCGCGCGCATTGCCCTCGTCAGCGATGCCGGGATGCCCGGCATTTCCGACCCGGGGTTTCGACTGATCACGCTGGCCATTCGTCACTTTGTGCCGGTGATTCCGATTCCCGGCGCCTCCGCGTTTCTGGCGGCCTTGGTCGCCAGCGGCCTGCCGACAGACGCCTTTCGCTTCAGCGGATTTCTCCCGGCAAAACGTGGGCCGCGGCGGGCGTTGCTGGAGAGCATCCGGGAATCACCCCGCACCCAGGTATTCTACGAGGCTCCCCACCGCCTGACGGACACGATGGAGGACATCGTCGAAGTCCTGGGTCCGGCGCGCCACGTGGTTGTGGCCCGCGAAGTCACCAAGATTCACGAGGAGTTCCTGCGCGGACGCGCAGATCAGGCCCTGGAAGCGCTGAAGACACGCGCGGTCAAAGGCGAGATCACGCTGCTGATCGGCAAAGCGGAAGAGGGGGAAGCTCGCGTGGGGACGGGCGACCTCGCGCGCCCGACGATTCGCCAGCGGCTTCAGCAGATCATGCAAGAAGAGAAGCTTGACGAGAAAGCGGCGCTGAAGAAAGTCGCCAAAGAAAAGGGAATCTCCAAGAGCGAAGCCTACCGCGAATTGCAGAGAAGCAAGTGAACAGCCTGGGGAATGGAGCCCTTGACAGTCCTGCGCTACAGCCTACAATCAATATTGATCAATATTGATCAACTATGAAAAGTATAGTGCATCGTATTCCGCTGACCCGGGCCCGCATCAACCTCGGCCAAGTTGTCCGACGGGCGCACGTTAACCGGGAGTTCTTCATTCTCGAGAAAGACGGCATTCCTGTCGTGGGTCTCATGCACGTAGATGACCTGGAAGACTACCTGGAACTTCGTGATCCCTCGCTCAGGAGGCAGATCGGGAAGAGCAATGCCGAGTATCACAGAGGAAAAGCCCGTAAAGGGACTGAGTTCCTAGCTGACCTTCGGCCGGCAACTGCCAAAGCAAGAAAATAGCCATCCGCATGAATCCGCAATTCCGCGTCCTGACGACTTCCTTCGTTCGAGCGGGATTTCCGGAAGACCTCGAAATGCAATCAGGTCATGGTGGAGGCACTGGAAGAGCTGATGCCCATCCTCGCCGAAGATCCACATAATCGAAGCGGCCGGCATGCGATCAAGAAACTCGCCGGTCTCAAGCCTGGCGATGGGCAATGGCGCATCCGCTGGCGCGAATACCGTTTGCGTTACGACATCTTTGGAACCGATGTCGTGATGCACTCTTTCCGCCATCGAAAGGAAGCCTACTGACAAGCCAGAAGGCCCGCTTTTCAGACCTGAGGCATCTTGGCATTTCGGCGCAGCAGCGAGACTGCTACGCGGCCCCCGGCTTCGCGAACCAGCCTCGCGTCCGGTTACACACTCCGCAGACTGACAGCATCACCGGAACTTCAACCAGCACTCCGACCACCGTAGCCAGAGCCGCTCCCGAACCCGCGCCGAATAGCGCAATCGAAGTCGCGACCGCCAGCTCGAAAAAGTTGCTGGCGCCGATCAATGCGCCGGGCGCAGCCACGTTATAAGGGACCTTCCACAAGTGCATCAGGCCATACGCCAGCCCAGAATTGAAATAGACCTGGACCAGGATCGGCACGGCGATCAACCCGACGTGAAAGTAGCTGGTCGTAATGTTGTCCGCCTGAAAAGCGAAGATGAGAACCAGGGTGACGAGCAGGGCCGAAATGGTGAGTGGAGCAAAGCGCGGCAGCAACTGCTGCTCGAACCAGTCCTTGCCATGCTTGCCAATCAGCCAGCGGCGTAAGCCGGACCCGAGAACCAGTGGGATCACAATGAACGCCAGCACCGAGTCGAGCAGAACCCGCATGGGTACCTGCAGGCTGGACGCTCCCGCCACCAGAAAGCGAACGATGGGAGCGAACAGAAACAGCATGATGAGGTCGTTGACCGACACCTGCACCAGGGTATATGCCGGGTCGCCATCGGTCAGGTGACTCCACACGAAGACCATCGCCGTACAGGGCGCCGCCGCCAGAATAATAGTTCCGGCGATGTACTGGTCGGCCTGGGCGGGAGTGATCCATTGGCTGAAAACGTGGCGGAAGAAGATCCACGAAAACACAGCCATCGAAAACGGCTTCACCAGCCAATTGACGAACAAAGTCACCAGCAAGCCGTGCGGCTTGGTCCCTACTCGTCGGATGGACGCGAAGTCCACCTTCATCATCATCGGCACGATCATCAGCCAGATCAGGACTGCGATGGGGAAATTGACCTGACTGCCGTGCCCGAATTCCAGGTTGCGTAGCCAGGCAACGATGAAGGGCGCGCCCTTCCCGACCGCGATCCCGGCGACCATGCACAGCCCTACCCAGAGCGTCAGGTACCGCTCGAACAGGCTGAGCCGCTTAGGAGAGGCCAGATGAGGCGCGGTTTCGACGATTGTGCTCATCGCACTCTCGCTTGCGCCACCGGCGCAAATTGTGCCTCGATGTGTCGGCTGATCTCATCGCGAATGCGCCGGAAGGCCCCCAGCTTTTCCTCTTTTGTGCCGGTCACGGCCGCGGGATCGTCGAGGCTCCAGCTCAAGAACTTGTAGGTTCCCGGAAAAACCGGGCACGATTCTTTGGCGCGATCGCACACCGTGACCACGTACTCGATCGGTTTGCCGAGGAAGTCCTTGACGTTCTTCGAGTGCTGTTTGGAGATGTCGATGCCGACTTCCTGCATGGCCGCGATGGCCAAAGGATTGACCCCGACCGGATTGGTTCCGGCGCTGAGCACCTCAAACCGCTCGCCGGCTAATTCGCGAAGCAAGCCTTCGGCCATCTGACTCCGCGCCGAGTTTCCCGTGCACAGAAAAAGGACTTTCGGTTTCGCCATGACTTTCTCCCCAGTTCTTTTCTTCGTGTACCTTTGTGTCCTTTGTGGTTTTGAAGAGACTGCAAGCACGAGGCCATGAAGGTTCACAACGGATTGCTGCTTTCCCGACTTAAAGTGGCTTGCGGCCGTGCAGCTTGATCGAAGCCACGGCCCCTGCCGCCGCCTTCTGCAGCGCGACTCTCTCCGGCGACTTGTCCTCAGGAAGAATGGCCTCTGCCAGCTTTCCCCCGTGCGTGATTTGAGGGACTGCCAACTCTTCCAGCCCCGCTTCGAAAAGAAAGCGGATATACTCGCCGACCGGGCTCGCCCCGGACACGCATCCCACGTAGGCGCTGACGTCGTTCTTGATTTGCTCCGGCAGATCGGCCAGCAGCACAATATCGCTGACCGCGAACCGGCCGCCGGGCTTGAGCACACGATAGATCTCGCGGAACACGGCTGGTTTATCAGGACTGAGATTGATCACACAGTTGCTGATGACAAAATCCACCGAGTTGTCTTCCACGGGCAGGTGCTCGATGTTGCCCTTGCGGAACTCGACATTGTGAGCGCCCAGGTTGGCCGCGTTCTCGCGGGCGCGCGCCAGCATGTCGTCAGTCATGTCAACGCCAATGACCCGCCCAGTCGATCCGACCTGACGCCACGCCAGAAATGCGTCGAAGCCGGCGCCGCTGCCCAGATCGAGCACGGCCATGCCGGCCTGGATTTCAGCCAGAGCCAGAGGGTTGCCGCAGCCCAGGCCCAGGTTTCCCTCTCCCGCGAATGCCAGATCTTCGGCTGTGTAGCCGATGGCCTCCGCGACTTCGTTCTTGCAGCCGCAACCACAGCCCGATTGCTCGCCCCGAGCAATGGCCCCGTACCTTTCCTGCACCACCTCGAGCACCTGTTCCTTGTTCATGGAAGGCTCCTATAAATACGTCTAAGCGAATATGATGCCAGCGGCAAACATATTTGTCAAGGCGAATATGTTCCTGCTATGCTTAGACATGCCCGCACACAGGAAACCGGGGTCCAACCTGGATCGGTTCTTCCGGGCCCTGGCCGATCCGACCCGCCTGCGCTTGATCAATCTAATTGCCCGGCAGGAATTGTGTGTCTGCTTCTTCGTGCAGGTCATTGACGCCCAGCAGCCGAAGATCTCCCGTCATCTGGCCTACTTGCGACGGGCTGGGATCGTTGCTGCGCGGCGAGAGGGCAAATGGATGCACTACCGGCTGGCGGTCCCGCCCGACGCACACGCGACTGCGATCCTGAAGACCACGGTTGAAGCGCTGCGGCAGGACAAAGAAATGCAGCGCGATCTGCAAAGGTTAAATCAGGCGTGCTGCGGGCCGCAGAGCTTGGTGCAGGTGATGGGTGCGCCGATGCCGGCAGGGATACGCGGCGATTTGTAAGCTGTAATACTGCCGGAAAACGGGCGGGGACGCCCGTCCTCCATTACTTCGGGGTCAACTCTCTTTTCACAGCTTCGCTGACCGTCTTGCCGTCCACGCGCACTCCGCCGCTCGCAAAGCGTGCCATGACGTTCTTCATCACCGTCCCCATGTCTTTCATGGTGGGCGAGCCCATCTCCGCGATCACAGCCTTCACTCCCGCGACAATCTGCTCCTCGCTCGCCGCCTGAGGCAAATAGGCCTCGATCATCGCGATCTCAGCGGCTTCTTTGTCAGCCATCTCTTGGCGTCCGCCCTTGGTGAATTGCTCGATCGACTCCTTGCGCTGTTTGATCAGCGTGCTCAGCACCTGCTGAGATTCCTTGTCATCGAGCGGCGCCATCTTGTCGATCTCCTTGTTCTTCAGCGCGGTCTTGACCATGCGCAGGGTGGAGAGCCGCTGCTCGTCGCGCGCCTTCATAGCGGCCGTGATGTCCTTCTGAATCTGCTCGATCATGCTCATGCAGGAATTATAGCGAGAAGACGCAGTAAGCTGCGCCTCTACGCGGCTGTAGAGACGTTGCGTGCAACGTCTGCCACATCACAGCATTGCTCCGGCGTTCCGAGTAAACTAGCACCTATCTTTCTAAAGGAACTCATCTTATGCTGCGCAAGAATCGCCTCTTCACGCCCGGCCCCACGCCCATACTTCCTGCGGCCCAGACGGCCATGGCGTCCTATGCCATGCACCACCGCACCGCCGATTTTCGCGCCCTGTTCTCACGGGTCCTGGCCGACATGAAGGATTTCATCGGCACCAAGAGCGACGTGCTGGTGCTGGCTTCGTCAGGCACGGGAGTGATGGAAGGCTCGGTTTCCAACCTGACCTCGTTTGGCGACAAGGTCCTGGTGCTCACCGCTGGCAAATTCGGCGAGCGCTGGCGTGACCTGGGCAAGGCGTTTGGCTGCGCTGTAGAAGTGGTTAGCGCACCCTATGGCGAAACCTTTTCGCTCGAGGAAGTCCGCCACAAGCTGACGCCCGATGTTCGTGCAGTCTTCGTGCAGGCCACGGAGAGCTCGACCGGCGCCCGTCACGATGTAAAAGGGATTGCCGATTTGACTCGCAAGACCGAAGCGTTGCTGGTCGTCGACGCCATCACGGGCCTCGGCACCACCCAACTCGATGTGGACGGCTGGGGCGTTGACGTCATCATCGGCGGCTCGCAGAAAGCCCTCATGATTCCGCCCGGCCTGGCGTACTGCGCCATCAGCGAACGCGCCTGGAAACGCATGGAGTCCGCCAAGTCTCCGCGCTACTACTTCGATTTCCGTAGGGAACGCAAGGCCGCAGCCAAAGGGGAATCGGCCTACACGCCGGCGACCTCATTGTTTGCCGCGCTGGGCGCCGCCCTGGATTTTGTTCGCCAGATGGGCGACGGGGACCTGGTGGCCGGCCGCGACGCGCTGATCGCCAACGCCGAATTGGCGGCGGAGATGACCCGCGCGGGCGCGCAGGCGCTCGGGCTCAAACTTTTCGCACCATCATGTCCGGCGGCGGCGCTCACCGCCATTCAGTCTCCGACCGGCATCGACTCCGGCGCTATCGTGAAGCAATTCCGCGAAAGCTTCGGAGCTGTGGTCGCCAATGGCCAGGGCGAAATGAAAGGGCAGCTGTTCCGCATTGCCCATCTTGGCTACTACGACTATCTCGACACCATCGGCATTCTGGCGGCGCTGGAGCACGTGCTGGCCAGCGTGACCGGGAAGCCGGTGACGTATGGCACAGCAGTGCGGGCGGCCCAGGAGGCGTATGCCGGCGCTAGGTACCAAGCCGCCGCCACCGGCACGAGGGCGATGTGAACTAGTTCACCATGAAGTTCATGGTGTTGGAATTCCGGTTGCTGGAGCGCACATACACCTGAATCGTTGCCGGAAATGCAATCTGGGATGCTGGAATCGCAGCCATAAGCTGATTGGCAGTGACGAACGTCGTGGGTTGGGCCATCCCCGCCCAGAACACAACGGCATTGCTGGCGAAGCCGCTACCATCCACAGTGAGGCGCAGCCCTTGAGTGCCTGCGGCTACCGCGTTGGGGGCAAGGCGCATGATGTTAGGGGCCCCGGCCACCATGTTGCCGGAGTAGTTTGAACCATACCCGCACCCCAGGGTGAAGACGGTGAGTGCGGCGAGTAAAGCAGCGGTGCTGAACTTCATGACTTCTCTCCAAAACGGCGATCCGTTCTAAGAGAGAGTGTAGGGAGACGGGACGGATCGGGTGTCAGGGAGCTGTCATTTTCCTGTCAAAGGATGATTGCACTCCGTCTGTGACTTGACGAGCTGTTGGAGCTTAAGAAAGAGACTGCAATGAAAGTTGTAGTGGCCGAAAAGATATCTTCCGCCGCCGTGGACCTGCTGCGCGAGCCAGGTTGGATTGTGGTTACGCCAGACCAGATGGAGGGGGGACTCGCAGTCCAATTGGAATCTGCGGATGCGCTGATCGTGCGCTCGGCGGTACAGGTGGACGATCAGTTGCTGGCTAACGCGCGAAAGCTGCAGGTCATCGGGCGCGCCGGCGTGGGCGTAGACAACATCGAACTTGAGCCCGCCACCCGTAAGGGCATCGCGGTCATGAACACGCCTGGCGCCAATGCCGTGGCCGTCGCCGAGCACACTCTCGCCATGATGCTGGCCATGGCACGCCATCTCTGCCGGGCCGATACGTTGACCCATGCTGGCAAGTGGGAGAAAAAGTCGCTGCAGGGAACGGAACTCCGCGGCAAGACTCTGGGAATCGTTGGGTTGGGGCGAATCGGCCTGGAAGTCGCAGGCCGGGCGCGGGTTTTCGGCATGACCGTTGTCGCGCACGATCCTTTCGTCTCTGCGGTCGTCGCCCGCGAACAGGGAATCCAGATGGCTTCACTGGATGAACTCTATGCTGCCGCCGATTACGTCACTCTGCACGTCGGACTTACTCCCCAAACCGCCGGCATGATCAACGCCGAGTCGTTGAAGAAGATGAAACGCGGGGTGCGGCTGGTCAACTGCGCCCGTGGCGAACTGGTGGATGAAGCCGCGCTGGCCCAAGCCTTGAAACAAGGCCAGGTGGCGGGGGCTGCGCTGGACGTTTTCGTTGCGGAGCCCTTGAAAAATTCCCCGCTCACCGCTCTGGACAACGTCATTCTGACTCCCCATATCGGTGGTTCCACCCACGAGGCGCAAGAAGCCGTAGGCGTGCAGATCGCGCAGCAGGTCAAGGAATATTTGAAGCACGGAGTGATCCAGAACGCAGTGAACGTGCCGTCCGTTTCGCACGACGAATACATCAAGCTACAACCTTACATCGTGCTGGCGGAACGGTTGGGCTCGTTCCTGGCGCAGGTGAGCGCGGGTGCGATGGAAGAGATATCGATCCGCTACAGCGGAGAAATATCGGAGTGGAAGACGGAACTGATTCGCAACGCTGCGATCCAGGGGATCCTGAACCAGGCCTTGGAGGAGAAAGCGAATCTGGTCAATGCAGCTGCCATCGCGGCTTCGCGAGGGCTGCAAGTCCATGAAGGCAGAAAGCCGAAATCCTCAAGCGGGGGCGCGGGCAGCGTGCTCTCCATTCTGGTGAAGACCCAAAGTGAGGAGCACATGGTGAAAGGAGCCGTGCTGCACAACGACAACCCTCGCCTTCTGCACGTGGACGGGATCGAAGTGGAAGCGCCGCTAGAGCGCAATCTCATCTACCTTCGCAATCGCGACGTGCCCGGCGTCATCGGCAAGGTGGGGACCATTCTCGGCGACCACAAGATCAATATCGCCGACTTCTCGCTGGGCCGGCGCGCGGTTGATGAAAAACATCGCGAAGCCATCGCCGTGGTCCACGTGGACGGCAGCATTCCCGATAAGGTGTTGGCCGAACTCAGAAAGGTGCCAGCCATCGAGCAGGCGAAAGCGATCAAGCTTTTTTAGGAAAGCAGCCACGGATCTGCGCGGATTTACACGGATCAGAGACCACAGAATTCATCCGTGATGATTCGTAAGATACGTGGCTGATTTTCGGTTCAGACTCCGTTGCTTTAATATGACCTGATCCCGCATCAAACCGTACGAGAGGACACTGGATGCTTAAGCCAGCAGGCGCTGTACTCGCAATATTGCTCTTTCTCACGTCAGTCAGTCTTGCCCAGGACGGCCACTTCGATGCCAGCATCAATGGAGCTGGAGTCTTTACCAGCCAGTCCAGCGGAAACGGCATCACCCAGAGCGCTACCGACGGTTTGAACGTCTTCGGCACCTTCCGGGTGCGTTTCAAGTCCAGGCATTCGTTCGTCTTCAACTACGGGCGCACGAAAGACTCGCAAATCTACGAAGTCAACAACAACTTTCATGTTCTGACCACCATTTCCGAGTACAGCGGCGCTTATGTTTTCAGCCCTCTCAAGAAAGGAAGATTCGAGCCTTTCTTCTTGGCCGGAGTGGGGGCATTGCGGTTCAGTCCTCGTAGCACCTGGGTCTTCTTCCCCGACCTTGCGGATGGCACCCACAACCGTGTCCAAATCGCCGTGGGCGCCGTGAAGCAGACGCAGTTGGCTTTCTTGTACGGGCTGGGAGTGGATTACCGCTTGCCTGTATTTTCAAGATTGGCGTTGCGTCTGCAGTATCGCGGATTCCTTTACAACGCCCCCGACTTCAAAGTGGATACATCTTCGGGAAACGCCTTGAGTTTCTTCACTGGCGCCCGGGGACACATGGCCGAACCCTCAGTGGGGCTGGTGTTCCGATTCTAGCCACAGCAGCTTTTAATTCAAGCGCGAACCAAATCTTTAACGCAGAGTACGCAGAGAAGGTTCACTAATGTACTTCTCGGAGCGATGCGCGTGCTCGGCGGTTCAAGCTTTACGGTGGATTGGCACGAGCCACGAGGACTCTTTCTTTATCTGCGTTGATCGGCGAGATCTGCGGCGATGATTTAGGAACTTAACGCGGCTTTGCGTAGCTTGCGGCTTTCCGCCAGCAGCGCCATTGAGTGCATGAGGTTCTGCAGTGTCACAATGCCCACCAGGCGCTGGTCTTCGACGACTGGAATGATGCTCAGGTTGCGCGCGGTCAGCTTGCGAAAGGCCGAGGCCAGCGATTCCTTCTTCTGTGCGACTTCGAAGATCCGGTTCATGACCGCCTGCACGTAGCCGTTGCCTTCGGCGCGCAGGGCCTGCAGAATCTTCTGCTTCGAAATCACACCCACCATGTCGCTGCCGCGAATGACCGGGAAGTCATCCTGCAGGGAATGCACGGCCTTTTCCAGCGCGTCTTCCAGGGTGTCCGCCGGGGATAGGGTCGCAAAATCCGTCAGCATGATGTCTTCCAGCCGCACAGTTTCGAGCACCGACTGAAACACCGCCGAGCGTTCCTCGAGCTGTGCCGCAACAAACAGGAAGAACCCGATCATGGTCAGCCAGACAAAGGTCGGCCAGATGATGCCGGCCAGCATGAACAGGGTGGCGAAAGCCTGGCCGATGGTGACCGCACGCCGGGTGGCGCGAACCGGGTCCATGCGCCGGCTGAACAAGGCCCGCATGACCCGGCCACCG
The DNA here is from genome assembly GCA_020073105.1 of Terriglobia bacterium. GTDB lineage: Bacteria > Acidobacteriota > Terriglobia > Terriglobales > Acidobacteriaceae > JAIQFW01. The sequence goes on along the minus strand of JAIQFW010000075.1, from coordinate 357 downwards.
TCCATGGGATAGGCCGGCAGCAGATTAAACAGCGCCAGCCACAGATTCGCCCAGACCAGGCTGCGCGGCAGGTTCGCGGAATTCACATAAGGCTTGGCCCAGAGTTGGATTTCAGGTGCGACCGCCAGCAAGATACCCCCGGCGGCAAAGGCGACCAGCAGGTTGGCCTTTTTCTCCAGCGCAGCGAGCACCTTGTCCGCAGTGATCGGCAGCTCGTCGATTCTCACGCCGACAGCGTCGTGGATGGCGTTCGCCACGGCGGGCATCACCGGGAGCAGCGGCCCCTGCCCCGCTTCCTTGGCGCCGAACGGGCAATTCGGATCCGGGTCTTCGACCAGCTCGGTGAAAACCTCGGGC
>JAIQFW010000270.1 GCA_020073105.1 Terriglobia bacterium | reverse complement strand
CCCTGCCGCGCGAGCGTATCCAGATCAGCAAACTCGCCTTGGCGGAAGGCCAGAAACCTCTTCTCCAAGATGACAGCCTGGGCTTTTACATTTACCAGCTCCCCACACCCCTGCCGCCCCATGGCCGAATCGCGCTCGACTACGCGCTCAAATATCAGGAAGGCGGTTTTCGTAACTCCAATCCGAATACGGACATCGCCTACAACGGCACTTTCTTGAATGACCGGTACGGGCCGTTCATCGGCTACTCGCCGGACATCGAATTGACTGACGACAGTGCCCGGCGCAAGCACGGCTTGCCGGGCGTCAAGCGCATGGCGAAGCTTGAGGACGTGGCTGCGCGCAACGACAACGGGGTCAGTACCGACGCTGACTGGATCAACTTCGAGGCTACCGTCAGTACCAGTCCCGACCAGATCGCCATCATGCCCGGCTACTTGCAAAAGGAGTGGACGGAGAACGGCCGGCGATACTTTCACTACAAGATGGACGCGCCCATTCTCTCTATCGAGTCGCTTAATTCCGCGCGCTATGCCGTACGCCGCGACCGTTGGCACGACGTGAATCTAGAGATCTATTACCAGCCGGGGCAGGAGTTCGATCTGGACCGAATGATGGATGGCATGAAAGCCAGCCTCGATTACAACAGCGCCAACATCAGCCCATTCCAGTTTCACCAAGAACGCATTATCGAATTTCCGCGATATGGCACGTTCGCAGAATCGTTCCCCAACACCATCCCTTTCTCTGAAGCCATTGGATTCATCACCTATGTAGATCCTAAGGAGAAGGACTTCATCGACCTCCCCTTTTATGTTACTGCCCACGAGGTCGCTCACCAGTGGTGGGCGCACCAGGTGATCAGTGCCAACGTAGAAGGCGCTACCTCGATCGTCGAGGCGCTGGCTCAGTACTCCGCCCTGATGACTATGCAGCACCGCTATGGCGCGCAGGCCATGAAGAGGTTCTTGCGCTACGAACTGGAGAATTACCTCCGAGGCCGGGCGCAGGAACGTAACGAAGAACTGCCTCTCTATCGCGCGGATGTGAACCAGGGGTACATCCACTACGGCAAGGGGGCGCTGGTGATGTATGCCATGCAGGATTATATCGGCGAGGACAACGTCAATAAGGGCCTGGCGGACCTGGTGAAGGCTTTTGGCTTCAAGGGGCCGCCTTACCCGGTCTCACTCGACTTGATGTCTTGCCTCAGGAAATACACGCCTCCGGAGTACCTGTATTTGTACGACGATCTTTGGGAAAACATCACCCTCTATGACAACCGTGCCCGTTCTGCGAGTTATGTTCAACTCCCGGATGGCAAGTACCAGGTGAGTCTTGTGGTTGAGGCCAGAAAGGTCCGGGCCGACGGGAAAGGTCAGGAGCATACGGTTCCCATCCACGACTGGATCGACGTCGGTGTCCTTGATGCCGACGGGCACTACCTCTATCTGCAGAAACAGAAGATCGAAAAGGAGCGGACCGACCTGACGTTGACAGTAGACAAAGTTCCGGCCCAGGCTGGGATTGATCCACTCAACAAGCTCATCGACCGCAATCCGCAGGACAATGTGATGAAAGTGGAGAAGAAGTAGACAACGCCCAGTGTAGCAGCCGGATCAGGTGATTGACGCTGCCGCCCTAGCTTCCGTACCCTGTAGAGTGCAAAAAGCTATCGAGCGTACCCGCCCACAGGTTGCCGACGACATTACCCAACTCGTCGGGGAGACTCCTATTCTCAAGCTCAAACGGCTGGTGCCAAACGGCTCTGCGGAAGTCTACGCCAAGCTGGAATACCTCAACCCCGGTGGAAGCGTAAAAGACCGTGCGGCGATTGGAATCATTCAGAGAGCGGAAGCTGACGGCTTGCTCAAACCCGGAGGCACGATCGTTGAGGCCACGGCAGGGAACACGGGAATCGGGCTGGCGCTGATTGGGGTGAATCGCGGCTACAAGGTGGCTTTGTTCGTGCCGGAACGTTTTTCGGAGGAAAAAGTCATGATCATGCGGGCCCTCGGCGCCGAGGTCACTCGCACTCCGGACGCCGAGGGCATGCAAGGAGCCATCACCAGAGCCAAAGAACTGGCCGCCCGCGATCCCAAAGCCTTCATGGCCGCACAATTCGAGAATTCCGCTAATCCGGACTATCACTACGAGACTACTGCCGCCGAGATCTTTGAGCAGATGCAGGGGCGCATCGACGCAGTCGTGATCGGGGCGGGCACGGCGGGTACATTTACCGGCGTGGCGCGGTATATGAAGGAGCGCTTGCCCAAGGCCCTGGCCTTCGCAGTCGAGACGCAAGGCTCGGTGCTGGGCGGCGGAAAGCCCGGCCCGCACAAGGTCGAAGGCATTGGCGCCAGCTTTGTCCCGAAAAACTTTGATGCTTCGGTGTGCGATGAAGTCTTGATGGTCAGCGATCCAGATGCATTCGGTATGGTGAAGCAACTGGCGGCGTGCGAGGGAGTGCTTGCAGGCTCCAGCGGTGGCGCCAATATATTTGCTTCGTTGCAGATCGCGAAGCGGTTGGGGCCGGGCAAACATGTAGTCACCATGATTCCGGACTCCGCTGAGCGATACCTTTCCAAGAAGATTTTTGACGGTGGAGTTTAGCAAGCTTTCAGCATTCAGCACTCAGCATACAGCCGCTTGGGACCGATGCCGCTTGTCGACTGAATGCTGATTGCTGATTGCTCAAGAGTCATCTATGAATAAGAAGACCAGCACGCCGGGTTTTGCGACCCGTGCCATCCACACCGGCCAGGAACCTGACGCCGAAACCGGCGCCGTGACTGTCCCCATTTACGCCACATCGACCTACGTCCAGCAAGAGATTGGCAAGCACAAGGGCTACGAATACGCACGCGTCTCCAATCCCACCCGCACCCGCCTGGAAGAAAACCTGGCTTCGCTCGAAGGTGGAATTGCCTCCCGTGTCTTTGCCAGCGGCATGGCTGCGATCAACGCGCTCTGCACCATGTACAAGTCCGGCGACCACGTGGTGGCCGGGAACAATCTTTATGGCGGTGTGCCCCGCCTGTTCAACCAGGTCCTGGCGGGCTACGGGATTGAATTCGCCTATGTGGACACCTCTGATGTGAGGAGCGTCGAGCGTGCCATCCGTAAGAGCACCCGCATGGTGTATGTCGAGACGCCCACGAACCCGCTAATGGCGCTCAGCGACCTCAAGGCGATCAGCGAGGTCTGCCGGCGGAAACACGTCGACTTGGTCGTGGACAATACCTTTATGTCCCCGTATTTCCAGCAGCCGATCGCTTTGGGCGCAGACATGGTCGTGCACTCAACGACGAAGTTCCTGAACGGCCACAGCGACGGCCTAGGTGGCGTAGTGGTCTGCACCCGGCCTGGGCAGGTCGAGCAGCTTAGTTTCGTACAGAAAGCCGCGGGAGCAATTCTTTCGCCCTTCGAGTGCTGGCTGGTGCTGCGTGGGGTCAAAACCCTGGCGGTGAGGATGGAACAACATGATCGCAATGGCCGGGCGGTGGCTGATTTCCTGGTCCAACATAAGAAGGTCCGCAAGGTTTTTTATCCTGGACTGCCAGACCACCCACAGTTTGAGTTGGCTAAACAGCAGATGACCGGCTTCGGAGCGATGATCTCCTTCGAAACTGGCTCTTTGAACAACGCCAACAAGATGCTCCGAAAAGTTCGGGTGTGCTCGCTGGGAGAATCGCTGGGTGGAGTGGAGACCCTGATCTCACATCCGGCGACGATGACTCATGCTGCTGTCGGGGAAAGAGGCCGAAAAGAGATCGGAATCACCGATGGCATGGTCCGAATCTCGGTGGGCATCGAGGACGTGGACGACATCATCGCCGATCTCGACCAGGCACTGAGCGCCATCTAAGTCAAGATTCTCGCTGACTAACGCTGATCAGTCTCCGCGGAAACCAAATCGGCCCCAATGCTTTCGGTTGATCTGCGTTTTCTGCGCAATCTGCGGCTGAATCTTAGGCAAAATACTCCGCCATCAATTCATGGACCCACCTCGGCTGCCGCACCGACTCGCGCTCCGGAAGAAACTCCTGCATTACCGGTTTGACATCCAGCACCGGCGTGCCTTCAAGCGCATCCAGTCCTTGCACCCTGATGCTGAGCCCTTCGACGGAGAGCAACCGGCAGATGGTCGCCCCGATCCGGTTTGGCCGGTTCTTTCCCCGTTGAGCAAAGATCCCGACCTTCGGCCATGCCGGGTTGCCACGCGGATGCCGGCTGCGCCGTTCGATCTTGTCTTCCGCGACTTGGTCGAAGA
>JAIQFW010000269.1 GCA_020073105.1 Terriglobia bacterium | reverse complement strand
CCCAGGATTGGGTGTATCGTCTTGCGAAATAACGGCTCATTAATTTTAATAATAATTTCCCCGCCGTCATATCGCCGTAAGTATCAAAAGTATACCCTATATCTTTGTCGTCGCCAGAATCGTGCCCATGCGGTTGCGCCCGCTGTGCAATCAAGTGGGCTCTTACTAGATCTCGTGCCTCTTTTGGCCAGCGGAAGGTGCGGCGCCTCCTGCCAGTGTCTTCCTCACCCATAGCGTAGACGCCCTCGGCTGAGAGAGCGCTCCTTTATCTGTATATGGCAGTGAAGTGAGAAAGTATCGCGGTCTCAAAAACAGCTTTTGTCAGATTCACGAATTCAGATAGCTTTCGTCCAAGGGAAGGCCGTATAAAAAAGCGAGCGAGGCAACTGGTCGCAATCGGGACCAAGTGCTACAAGATTCATGTGAGAGGCTGATCGTGGGCCGCAAGGAAGAGCTGGAAGAATTGATCGCCGCATTCGGTCGCCGGGTACATGGAGAGCACCCCAATCCCGAACGCGTCGGATGTCCGGGACGCAATGCCATGATCAGGCTCGCGAAAGAACCGGGAGTCTTCGATGCCGACTCCCTCCTTGACCATATCCTGAAGTGTGCCGCGTGCCTCGATGAGCTCAGGGATCTGAGAAGGCAGATTAAGCCGTCGCGATAACAGTCCAGTCAAGAGTTCCAGAGAAGTTGACCTCAGGTGGAGTCAATAAGATGGCCAAGACGAAGAGGAGCGATCTTCAAGAACGGCTCGAAAGATACCGCCAGATTAAGCTCACCGTGGTCGGCCGGAAGACCGGGCACAAGATATCAATTCCGGTCTGGTTTGTCTTGGAAGACGCAAAGCTCTATCTCCTGCCGGTGCGCGGTTCCGACACTCAGTGGTACCGCAACGTTCTTAGCGATCCATCGATACAGATCGACGCACGAGGCGAGGAGGCCGGGTACCGAGCCCTTCCCATTAAGGAAGCTGAGGCAGTCAAATCTGTGGTCGGAAAGTTTCGAGAAAAATATGGAGCAGGTGACGTGAAGAAGTACTATTCGAAATTCGATGTGGCAGTCCTGGCCGAACCACTATAACTGGCCGTTGTGAAACTCAGGACGGCCTCCTACTCCTTGCTACGATAGGCCTCCACGACCATGAATTCAGTCCACGTTTTCGCGTCCTCAGACTTGTCACCGCGCCAAGTGAAATGCGACTTGGAAATATTTGTGTACGTCGCGCGCGTAAAGGGCCACTGCGCCCCACGCTCTGCCTCAAAGGCATAGGTGACGGACTGGCCGTCGAACCGGGCTCCACCGAACTGCTCCGACGTGAGGTCCGTCCATGTTCCGTCCAGGGCGTTTAGCCATTTGATGTTCCACACCTGCTTGGCAGAGTCGTAGATCCGAAAATTCATGCCGAGCACAATCAGTTCTCCGGACGAGCCAATCATCCTGTATTCGTCTGCGATCGCATAGCCGTCGAGGATGTAGTGACCCAACCACGTTCCTTGAAACGCCTGCCACTCCCCGTTGGCCGGTTTAAACTTCGCGTCGAACCGCCATCGGCCAATGAGAAAGGCAAATCGAGAGAGCGCTGTCGGCGCATTGGGGTTCGGCTTACCAAAATCCTGTTCAGTCTGGTCCATCGGATCGTCCTCCGCTGCGGACTCTAGTGCCTGTCTCGGGTGGCACGGGCTCTCGTCGTTCGACTTCACAGAGTACCGGCTTGATGTCAATCACAGGCGTGCCGTCGATGGCTTCGATTGGGCCTATTCGCAGACGGTTCTTGTCGATCTTGCGCAGGGTAACGCGATGAAGGCCGATCGGATTGGGCCGGTCGGGAGATCGGGTCGCAAACACACCCGTAAGTGGACGACTCGGGTCTGAGCGAGGATGAACCTTAAGAACTTCGCGGCGCGCTCGGTGCAGCCAAGTCAGGATGATAATCTCGTCGCCGGCTGCGAGCCCATCGAAGCCTTGCGCCGCGAATGGACGCACTTCAAGCCAGGCGTCGGGAGCGCCTTCTGAACCCTGCTTGGGCGCTTTGCTCCGCTTCTTGAGTCGTGATCGGATCACGCCGATCGGGCGAAGTTCCGCAGGTAGGATTTCTTCCGCGAGTATGCCCGTTCGCGCATCCGTTTTGCTTGCAGTCATCGGCAACCTTTCCTTAGATCGTCGCGTTTATCATAGCGCCGTGGCACACCAGCCTCGCTCTGAGGCGAACAACATCTAGCATTAGAGGTGAGGCAAATGCTGGCATTTCTGGCACATGGCCCAGTCTGGCCGGTGATCTGATGGTTCTTGAGAACTCATGCTGGAAACAGCGCGCCCACATAGCTGTCGGATCGGCCAACGGACGCAGACCATCCAGCCTGGTGAATCCATTTACCTACATGCGCGCCGTGTAGTAGGCGATGTGGCCAAAAAGCAGCGCTCGCCGGCCGACTTTCTTCGGATCTGCGAAACCGGCTTGCCTCATAAGACCTAGGACTCGGCTCTCCGAATTGTCCTTCAGTCGGTGGCCTGAGTGGAGGAAGAGCCGCGCCAGAAACCCATGCTGATTGTCCTCAGGCCCTTCGAAGTCGAGCATGTGAAATTCGCCGTCGGGTTTGAGAACCTGCCGGATCGCACGCAGCGTTTTGCCCTTTTCGTCAGGTGGAAGGTGATGAAACATGAACGAGGAGAACACACGGTCGAAACTCGCCTCTGGATAGGGGAGGTGATCTCCAAATCCTTCGTCGAACTGAATGGAGACCCCTGCGCGCGTTGCCTTACGTCTGGCGCGTGCGAGAGCTTTCGGATCGGGATCGAATCCAACCACCGCGACATCCGGATATAGACGTTTGATTAGCGTGGCCAGCGTGCCGGTGCCGCAGCCGACGTCGAGCACTCGGTGGCCCGGCCGGAGGGACGCTTGGTCGAGAAGCGCCTTTCTGGCTGAATCCCCGCCGAGCAGCTTCACGATCGGGTCATAGAGCGGCAACGACCAGTCATGGCCCGCCGCGGGAAGATAGGTTCTTGGAGACTCGGACATTGTTTTCCCTTTCTGCTCACCTAAGACTGCTCGTTCTATACTGAATAGATGTTCACTTTAGAACATAATGTTCACTTTGTCGCAGGACAGTCTCGCGGCTCTTGTCTGTTATTGAACGAAGAGACGCTGAATGTTCAGAAACTGAGGATCTCATGGCCGTGAGAAAGAGCGACCGTCGAGTGCAGCGGACACAGGAACTTCTTCGCGCAGCCCTCTTGTCCTTGATCGAGCAGAAGGGATTCGAGGCAATCTCGGTGCAGAACATCATCGATCGGGCCAACGTCGGCCGTGCGACTTTCTACGCGCACTTCGACAACAAGGAAGACCTCCTGGTCAGTGGACTCGACGGGTTGCGCGCGGCGCTGAAAGATCACCAGCGCCAGGCGCACCTACACCGGGGTGGTTCCGACGAACGTCTACTCGCTTTCAGTCACGAGATGTTCGCGCATATCGCGGAATACCGAGATGTTTTTCGGGCCATGGTCGGCAAGCGGAGTGGCGCTCTGATCCAACAGCTTTTGCACAAGATCATGGTGGATCTCGTTCGAGATGACGTAAAGGCCATGGTCGGCCAGCGGGAGAATAAGTCGGCACCCTCGGAGGCAGTCGTTCAGTTCGTTGCAGGTGGCCTGTTCGGACTATCGATGCTGTGGGCGGAGGGAAAGCTGAGGATGTCGGCGGAGGAGGTCAACGCGCTCTTTCGCCGACTCGCGATGCCAGCCGTAACGGCAGCGGCGCGCTGAATGCGCAACATGCACGCGGCTGGGCTCCCCGTCTGCGATCAACCAAATCACAAACGGGGAGAGGGTTGGGTTATGCAGGCAGTTGAGTCAGAAACGCCCCCAGTTTCGCCGTAGCTTTGAATTGAGGAACGGGGTCGAGTTCCTTGAACGCACTGGTGAATGCGTTCGACAGGCTCCACATCGTCCGTGGCGAGAACTCCTCGTACTGTGGTTGGAAGTACAGCCGGTGCACCTCGGAGAGAAGACTCCGTGGCGCGTCCAGTTTTCCATCCACGAACGCGGCATACAGAATCAGTTTCGCCCGCTCGTCCGTGATCTGCGCCTGACGCCACTCCTCCACCTGACGACGCATTGGTTCAAAGCTTCTCTGAATCCGGTCAACACCCACTGCTAGTGTGTCGATTAGATTGAAGCTCTTGGTATGCTTCGCCAGGACGGGCGTGAAGACACTCGGTACAATGTTGCCAAGTTCAAGCCAGGTAAGCCGCTTTGTCCCCGGAATCGGCCGATGATCCT
>JAIQFW010000268.1 GCA_020073105.1 Terriglobia bacterium | reverse complement strand
ATCAGCGTGGGCAACGGCGTAGCTGGTCCAATCACAAAGGCGATCCAGAAGGAGTTCTTCGGGATCATTAAGGGCGAGAAAGCCGACCGTTTCAACTGGCTGACGCCGGTACCCGTCGGCAGCAAGCAGCCGGTCAGCGTGTAGGCCCGGTATTGTGTCAGGAACAGAAGCCGCCCTGCGGGGCGGCTTTTCTGTTAGGGGCCCGCCCAAAGCACATCGACCGGGTAGCGCGCAAACATCCGGTCGGAGGCAATCAGAACCATGTTCTCCAGATTGGACTGGGCAACCAACAAGCGATCGAACGGGTCGCGGTGATGGGGGGGTAACCCCGAAACTGCCAAAGCATGTTGGTGCGTAACCGCAAGCGGGCGAATTCCCTGCTCGGCGGTTCGCCGGGGGACGTAGGTGGCGGGTGGCTCAGGTAAGCGCAGCTTCCCCGAACCCGACTTGATGGCAATCTCCCAGGCAGAAGCTGCGGAAAGGTAAACTTCCTGCCCCAAATCAGCGATAACGCTTTGTGCTTTCCCAGATAATCGTGAGGGCTCGAAAACACTCCACAGCCACACATTGGTATCGAGCAGGTATCTCACTTCTTTTTTCTCTTCTTCTTGCTCTTGCCCGATTCGTTGGTGGTGAGCGGAGCATCGTAGAACAAGGCCTCGAGTTCAGGATCGGGAGCATTGAAATCGTCGGCAATCCAAATCTTGCCTTTGTCCATACCCATGGGGCGCTTGCCGCCCGATGGGCCCACAGCAATGAGCTTCGCTACCGGCTTGCCGGCACGCGCGATCGTGATTTCCTCGCCGGCGGCCACGCGCTGGAGAAGGCGAGAAAAGTGGGTTTTGGCCTGGTGAATATTCACTTCCATAGTTCTGTCAGTATGGACTAAGTCCATGGACTAAGTCAATCTCTGGATAGATTGGACTGACAAGTCAATGAGTGTAATCGCCTGATTACATCAGTTGTGACCCGCGTAGAATACCTACCGTAAGGGAGACATCGCGATGACGAACCTGCGCTGGCTGGACCTTCGTCAAAAGGCCCAAAGTCTGGGTCGGCCCCTCGAGTGCCCGTTGTGTTCGTTTCGCTTCTCCTTCCGTCACCTGCAACGCGCTGGTCGGGCGTGTCCGCATTGCAAAGTGCCGTTGGGTTACCCCTATTGGTATCGTCTCTTGTTGGCCGCCGTGGGCCTGTGTACTGCTGGATACGTCATGTACGCAGGATGTAAAGGCGGGGGACCGGATGCTAATGGATGGCTCCTGGTAGGTCTGCCTTTTGCCTTTGTTGCGGGCATTGCCGCTCAAGTTTTCGTTCTGCGCGTGTTTCCACCCAAGTTAGCCCCACACGCTGAAGGCAGTGCTTGGCTGAAACTCACGTAGTGAGCTTAGACTGAAGAGGAAAGTCAGGATTCGAATCTCGCCTGTCGGGTGATTGTCGTAACATCCCTGACAGCACTCATTGACTCCCCCGCTCCCCTCCCTCCAAAGTCCAATACCCCGCCCATTACTTAGGTCATCTTGGGCCCAGCCACATTTCGGTTCATGATACGAGAGGCCTCTAGGAAACTCTCGCATGAACATTGATGACCTGCTTCGCATCGCCATGGAGCGGCGCGCCTCGGACTTGCACCTGAAGGTCGGCAACTATCCCCACCTGCGCATCGACGGGGAACTGGTTCCGCTGACCGACCAGCCGCGTATCAGCGCCGAAGACATGTTGACCATGGCCTTCAGCATGATGTCGGCGCGGCAGAAGCAGAAGTTCAAAGAGAGCACGGAAATCGATATGGCCTACGGCGTGGCCGGACTCGGCCGCTTCCGTGTGAACGTATTCCAGCAGCGCGGCAACGTGGGGCTGGTGCTGCGCGTCATTCCCACCAAGATTCGCGCTTTGGATGAGCTGTACCTGCCCAAAGTAGTCGAACAAGTCTGTGATCTGCCGCGCGGCCTGATCCTGGTCACCGGCGTCACCGGTTCCGGCAAATCCACCACCCTGGCCGCCATGGTGGACCGCATCAACTCCACCCGCGCCGAACACATCATCACCATCGAAGACCCCATCGAATTCCTGCATCGCGACAAGAAAGGCTACGTCAACCAGCGCGAGATTGAAGTGGACACACCTTCGTTCGCGGCTGCGCTACGTGCTTCGTTGCGTCAGGATCCCGATGTCATCCTGGTCGGCGAAATGCGTGACGTCGAAACCATCGGCACAGCACTCCATGCCGCCGAAACCGGCCACATGGTGTTCTCAACGTTGCACACCCTGGACGCGGTGGAAACCATCAACCGTATCATTGCGGTGTTCCCGCCGCCTGAGCAGAAGCAGATCCGCTTGCAGCTGGCCGCCGTGCTGCGTGCGGTCATCAGCCAGCGACTAGTTCGCCGCTGCGACGGAGAAGGCCGCGTGCCCGCTGTCGAAATCATGATCAACACTGCGTATATCCGGGAATGTATTCTGGTGCCGGAGAAGACGCGTGCCATCCGCGATGCCATTTCTGCGGGCACTTCACAATACGGCATGCAGACCTTCGATCAATCTTTGTGGGACCTGTTCCAGGCGGGGCTGATCAACTACGAAACTGCCCTGGAAAATGCCTCGAACGCGGACGATTTCAAATTGCGCATGCAGGGCATCTCTTCCACCAGCGACATTTCCAAGAACGCCATGCAGTCGGCCGGCTACGGCGGCGACTGATTGTCCTCCTGAGACACTCGAGGCGCGCTCAAAGCGCGCCTTTTTTATTGGAAAGGAGGGCCAGAAGATTCTCGAAAAGGCAGTCTTCCGGCCCCTATGGAGGAATCTGCGTTTAACTCAAACAACTGGCGGCGTACCGCGTGTGACGAGCATCCGCGCCGCTCAATACATATAACGCGTGATCGAACGTAGAGATGTCGAACACGTGGTCCAGCTTGGTGCGGGTCAGAACCTCATGCACAAAATGCGAGGGATTCACCAACTTGAGTTGTACCCCACGGCTTCGCGCCCACTGATGCAACGACAACAGGGTAGTCAGGCCACCAGCATCCAGCGACTCCACGTCGGACAGATCCAGCACCACCACGCGGCTATTCTTTTCGGAAACCACCGCATTCCGGAGGCTGCGGACCTCTTCCCCGCGGACGATTCGCCCGGATAGTCTCACCACTGCCACATCGCCGGTTTTTTCCACATCCATGGTAAGCATGACTGCCACCTCTCGATCTCTTCTCTAGCTACGGAAATAGACGCGCGAAAGTTCCCGCTGTCACCAAAAAGGTTGTAAAAAGAAGTAAACGCAGTCTCTATAGATGCAGACATTCCGGTGCCGGACGCAACCGAAGGTTGTAGGCCTAATGGCACTTGGGAGTACGGCCAGTCCAGGAAGATCGGATGGTGCCGAAGCCCAATTCAGTGGCCGCGCTTCTAGGATCGAGAACATGGCTTTTCCACGCCCCAAGAAAACCGACTCCGAAGACGAACTCTACGAATATGCCGTGGGTGCTCTGGCTCGCCGCATGCGCTCGGTGGCGGAACTCAAACGACTGCTTCGCCCCCGAGTGGAGGCGGAGACCGAATACGGTCAAACCCTGGTCGAACTGGTCATCCGGCGACTCAAGAACCAAGGCTACCTGAATGACGCCAGGTACGCTGCCGCCTATTCTTCCTTTCGCCGTGATAACGAGAGGTTCGGCCGCAGGCGCGTGATTACAGATCTGAAAGCCAAAGGTGTGCATGCCGAGGTGATCGAGAAAGCGGTTGATGCTGTCTACGATGATGTCAACGAGGAACTGCAGGCGCGTGCGTACCTGCGCCGGAAGCGGCTGGTCAAACCAAAGGATCAGAAGCAGGCGGCGCGCATCTTCCGCCAGTTGCTGCGCGCGGGATTTGGCTCGAAAACCATCTTCACCATTCTGAAAAAGTGGGACGTGGACGATGAAACGCTGAGCGCACTGGAGGGCGAAGCGGAATAGTTTCCGGACATTGAATTCACGGTCGAAGTGGTCCATACTCCAAGGACCATCCCACTCACAGGAGACAATATGAAAATCAGTTTAGAGCAAGCTTTTGCGGTCGCGCTGTTCTCGTCGTCATTGATGTATGCGCAGGTCGCCACGGATACGAAGAAAGCCGCTGAAGACACGGGCCATGCAACCAAGGTCGCGGCGCAGGACACTGGGCACGCGACCAAGGTAGCGGCCCAAGACACCGCTAAGGGAACCGAGAAGGCGGCCGACAAAACGGCCGATGCGACCACAACGGCCGCCAAGAAGACCGGGCACGTGACCAAGGTCGCAGCGCAAGACACCGCG
>JAIQFW010000267.1 GCA_020073105.1 Terriglobia bacterium | reverse complement strand
GGAATCTTCGCGACGTGTGCTTGGTTTCAAGAGGAAGTGCGGGCCGCTGCTAAAGCTTGGGAAGGCACCTTCGGCGGCAACGATCGAGAAGTTGACGCCCGAGACGGTGGATATCAGGCGCTCGGCCAGGTGTGCCGCCTCGACCGACTCTAGCGCCTGTCTTGCCACCTCCCGGTCTTCGTCGCGCCACCACGGCTTGCCATGCGGATGACGCCCCAGCAGCGCAAGCTCCAGCCCCGTCATCGGGAAGGCATCCGACTGGGTCTGTTCGGGTTTGTCGTCGAGGAGGATGTTCCCGTCCTTTAGCTTGAACAAGAACGTATGTTTCTGTCCTCCGTTGATGGGATCAACCAGGAAAACCCGGCCGGAGGAATCAGTGCGAACGAATCCCTCGTAAAGCCTGGGTACATGCACCCGGACGAACCTGCCTCCCGTGCGCTCGGCCAACTTTACGATTAGTTCCTGCGGAAAGGCGAGAAAGAGGATCGAGCCGCTGGAGCGCTCGCCGCGCGAAACCACGCGGTTCAGCGCCTGCAGCCAGCCCATCCGGTTCTCTGTCTTGTTTTGCGCCCAGATGCGGATAAAGGCCAGAACGGACTTCATCTCGTATTTGCCACGTTCCTCGTCACAACGGCATGTGCCGCGTGCCTGGTTCATGGCGAACAGCTTCTGTCGCCGCAGTTCCTTGTCGGGACTCTGCCGTACTTCCTCCCATTCGGCTTTGGCTTTTTCCAGGTGGGCTTTGAGGTGTTCACGCCGCGCGGCGATCTTCGCGATCATCGCTGCATAGGCCTGATTGACGAAACGGCATTCCTTCATCATCTCGCGCGTGACCTCTTCACCGACGACGAGTGACTTGAATGCCTCAATCGAGGCCTTGTTGATCAGCAGATCCTCGATCTCCTTGCGGACGTGGTTGTAGAGTTTCCCGATGCTGTCGGTGTCGGCCACATCGAGGTGTAAGGGCAGGTCGGAAATGCGCCGCTCGTTCTTGTAACGAAGCCACGGTGCCTGGTTGACCTGCTGGCGGATGTCAGCGACTAGCGTGAGATTGGGCTGGACTTGCCACTTGAGACTGTCGAGCGCATTTTGAAGTTCCTTGGCTAATTGATCGGCCAGGTCCTCTCTCCCGTCAGCCCGGCACGAGGTCATCAAATCGGTGATTGAGCCGATATGGTTCCCCCGGGCCTTCATGGCCACGTGCTCCAGATTGAACCAGGGGTCTTTCGCCTTGTTCAACTTGGTCTTGCCCTGCTGTTGTCCCATCCCTTTGCGAAACCGCGACTCCACAAAGCGTGGAAATCGGTCCGACTCGATCACACAAACCCAGTCGAAGTCATAGTCGCCGCCATTCTTCTTTGCCGTGTCTGAGTGGAGAACATAGGTGCCCTCCAAGCGGAGCTGTCGCGCGATCAGACGCTCCAGTTCCGGCTTACTCATCACGCACTGTTGCCGGCAAAGGTGTTCTCTCAGTTGATTGTCGATTTCACCGTCCGAGAGATTCTCGAACGGCAGCAGATCGTCAAACATTCGTATCGGATAGCGAACACACAGGCCCTGCTTGGAGCTTAGTGGCACGATTGCTCTGTGCTGCGGGATCCAATCGGAACCATGTAAGACTTTCCCGTCTTTCAAAAACAGGTAGCCGTCATCCGCTAGTGCGAATGCCGGCAGACGGAAACCTCCTCCCGTCGCGACCCGAAACGCCCATCTGGCGAGCAGCTTGTTAAGTTGGTTGTTGACGTAGGGATGCCGGACTATATGGCCGCTGGCGTCAGCTAAGAGCAGGCCTTCAACTACGTTGAAGTCATCTTTGAATCCCTGCTCCACTCCGTCCGCCAGAGACTTGTCCTGAGGCCGACCAAGGATTTCCAGCAGCTCGCCGTATCTGCCTTCGCCTACTGCTGCACTCAACTTTCGTACCTGCCCCATCGCCTGAGGCAGAATCTCGAGTTGAATGGAGTCGTCGGGCGCATGCTCTACGAGCGTGTAGCTGGACTCAAATTCGAGCTGGCGAGACAATTCGCGGATTCCGATTGCGATGCGTCCACGAAATCTTCTGCCCGGCCCGAAGATCGAGTACATCGCCGCTGGCGTCTTCAGTCCTGGTTTGACTGCGCTTTCTGGCAGGATGAAGTCGGTCTCCAGAGCGTCGGCAACATCATCCTCCATGATCTTGAAGGAACCCTTTGCCTGTGTGTCGTGAAAGGCCATTCGGAACTGGTAAAACCGCTCTGAATGCAACAGCTTTCCAGCCATTTCCCGTTTTGCCGTCTCTTCGAGGACCGACCTTTCCCGTTCGGCAGGTGAGAGATGTTTGTCATGACCATCCGGACAGTTTTGATGTAGGAGCCTCGTCACCTCTCTGTCCAGGAGTTCGACACCATGTTTTTGTTGCAGTTTTCCGAACGCTGAGCGCCTGATCCATCCGCGGCAGTCGTTCGTTCCCAGCGAATGGTCGGGTACGACCAACACACGCGCTTCGGACTCCTCCATCATCACTTTGCAGGGCGATACGAGGATCCCGAAGTAAACGATTGCCGCCTGAGGCCAATGCTGAAACCGCTCAGCGATCCGACGGCTGTGCTCCTGGTCGACAAAATAGAACTTGCCCTTCTTTGCCGAGCCGCTCGCTCCAACCAATTTGTAGTGGACGCCCTGCCATGCCAGCCTCGCCATCGTGTTTTCGACCTTCGACTCTTCGTACTCATCGAGTGGCTCAACCGGTACATTGACGCTGGCAACCTTGATATCTGGATACAGCGCGCTGAGCAGCGTGTTCTCCAAGGGATCGAGGTCGTTCAGTCTGGGCATCACTCTTCCATTGCGGTCAATCTCCAGGTTTTGAATCTGGTCGACCGAGAGTTTGTGATTTTTCGTATTCATTTTTGTTCTCCTTAACTTTTGCCGGGAAACCCGTCGAGTCAAGGAGTTCGCGTGACCGCTAGCTTCTCTCTCGCCTGGCCCCCGTTGTTGTTCGGGTTTCTGGCCAAGCTTCGAGTTGTAGAAGCCCGGTCAGCACATTTCCCTACGTAAAGCCGTAGAGTGCTCAAAGGACCAATTGCTATTGGTCTTCTGAGAATTCGTTGTGCTGTGTTTGCGCCTGCCGCGAGCTAGGTTCGCGCGAGCGCCTGCTTCACAATTACCGGACTGCTCTTTCCGTTGACTTCGGGCACTGCTTTCCACGCCGTTAGCGTGTAGAACGGCTGCCCGTTCTTCAATGCCTCAATCAATGCCTCGCCCTCACTTGCCATCTCCTGGCCCAGCTCCGGCTTGGAAGGCGACGAGCCGGCTTTGGGCAGGAAGTAGCGGAGGTTGCCATCGTCCATGGCGCGCCGTTTGCCACGAGAGTGGGAGCCTTCGGATGTTCCGATCCGTGCGTGCTCGCCGACGTTCTGTGTATTCGTTTCCATCAATGCATCCTCTTCTTCTATTGCGAAGCACCCAGGCTCGTCTGTTGCAGGACCCAGTTCCGCTTCTCCCCTTCGATCGCCCGTTCCCAGTATTCCCCGATCAAGAGTCCGCTAGGGTTCATTTCGGAGCGTTTGTCGAGTAACAGACGGACGTGGAATTCGCTGACGACCTTGTCGATGGTTTCGTTCTGACTATGAAGATGATGAATCTCTTTGACGCCAAAAGCGACGTAAGTCAATGGGTCGTCTTTGGAGGCCTCGAGCGACCGTAACTGAAACTCCGACGTGGTTTGATCATCTTCGATCTTTCCGATGGTGTTCTCCTTTTGCATCGCCGCGTATGCGGTGCGCCGCAAGTTTGCCGTCATCATGTTCAGTCCTTCAGCCCAGTTGCGGCTGACATTCGCCGCCGAGAATTCCAGGTATCTTGCTAGAAAGAGCCGGACGAAGGCCCGTTTCTCAAACTCAGTGGGCTCCGCTTCGAGGCCGCGCGTCACGGCAATCCCGGGCTTGGCTCGCCCGACTACACTTGCCTCACCCGTGGGATCGACCCGGACCACCGTCGGTGGCTGCAATCGAACATAGACCGCAAACCCCACAGCGAGCAGAGTCGTGGGTACGCACAAAAACGCCAGCGTCATTGCGCGGTTTGCGTAAGCGCGTAGTGCGCCATCGTGCTCGTAGTAGCGGCTGTAGCAGAGCTTCTCTGGCCTGTCTCCGTTCTGCGACTCTGGTTTCTTCGGCGATGTGTTCACGCAACACTCCTAGCTGTTTTTCTGGGAATCGCCGGCAACCGCCGTTGCCAATCCGCGCCCAGCCATGTAACTCAAAACCTGCACTGCACCATGCGGTCTATAGACGAATCCGGAGGACCCCCTGGGCGCACTTGACGACGAAGGCGGCGGTGTCGGCGGACT
>JAIQFW010000266.1 GCA_020073105.1 Terriglobia bacterium | reverse complement strand
TTCTTCGAGAACGACGCTCAGATGGAGCGGCGGAGACCGGACATACCTTATGTGCCTCGAGCACGAATAGAAGCCTGTCCGCAGCGCCGCAAAGTTCCCTATGGACACGTACGCCCGTTTTCATAGAAGGATGACAATGCGGGAGGGTGCGCTGCAGCCTCACCGCAACCACTCTTCCAGTTCGATTCCCTGGTCGGTCTTCTCGTCGCGGTATTTGACAATCACAGGCGTGTAGAGAGACAGGTTCCACTCGGCAGCTTGTCCTTTTTTCACCGCTCGTGATCCGGGCACGACCACGGCGTTCTCCGGGACTTCGAGACTGTTTTCGCCGCTAGCTTTGTAAACTCGCCCGTGGACGATGTCGTATAGCGGAGTGGATCGGGTCAAAATCGTTCCCGCTCCCAGCACGGCCCGTGCCCGCACTAGCGTCCCTTGTACACGCCACAATTGCCACCGACCAGCACGTCGTCCTCAATGATAACCGGGGCAGCGTTGACTGGCTCCAGCACCCCTCCGATCTGGGCTGCCGCGCTCAAGTGCACTCGCTTGCCGATCTGGGCGCACGAACCCACCAGCGACGTTGATAAACATCGGCGGCATGCAGATCACGCCGGGAGCTACGTAGGAGCCGACCCGGATCGAAGATCCCCCGGGCACGATGCGCACGCGATCGCGAGGCGTAAAGCGCCGCGCTGGGTAGGTGTCCTTGTCCACGAACGAAAGACTTGCGTCTGCTCCCATCTGGCTGAGCTCGCCGAGACGGAAGCCTAGCAGGATCCCTTGCTTCACCCAGACGTTGACCACCCACTTTTCGCCGACCTTTTCTGCGGCGCGAACCTTGCCCTGGGTCAGTTGGTCACGGAACTCCATGAAGACCCTGCGCGCCTCGGGATTGCGTTCGACTTCGCCGAGAGAGGCGAGGCGTTCGATCGACGATCTGAGGGATTCCATGGGAATTGTTGATTGAAGATTGTTGATTGTTGATTGTCAACCGCAAAACCATTCAACAACCAAAAATCAGCAATGCTCTAGACGCACTTGCATTCGCTGCGGATCAGCACGCCCGCCATGTTGTGGGAGGCGTCGCGGGCTTCCGACAACGTGCCATAGGGGCCGTGCCAGCGTGCATGGTTGGCATCGTGGCCGGAAGGGCGTCCCTTGCCGTGGTTGCACTGCCCGCAGCTGGAGCGGTGAAGAACGATCTTGTGCGGTCCGGCCAGCCAGTTTTCGTAGATGTAAAAGCTGACCGCCTCCGACGCGGCCCCCGCGGGCTTGGCAATTACGCCCGCCTCTGCGGCGATCTTCTGCAGCTTGGAGCGCGTGTCACGACGCATGGGCAGCAACGGAAGGCGATACACTTCTTCGACCTTGCCCATCATGGCGAGCACAGCCTTCACCGGCAGGGGATTGGATTCGATGAAGTTGGCCTGCATCAGCGCCAGATACTTGCGATGGAGCTGCCGGGCAGTCGTCCAATCGTTGTTGAGCGCAGCGCGCGTCATCTCCGCCATCTCATGGGGAATTTCATTGGAGGCTACCGAGATGATTCCGACCCCGCCAAGTGCGATCACCGGGAGCGTAATGGAGTCGTCACCCGAGAACACCAGAAAGCGCTCCGGCACGGCATTACACACTTCGGCAATCTGGGTGATGTTGCCGCTGGCCTCTTTGACGCCGAGGATGTGGGGAACCTCGGCCAGCCGGGCCAGAGTCGCCGGTTCAATATTCGCGCCCGTCCGCCCGGGGACGTTGTAAAGAATGATCGGCTTGTCCACCACCGCCGCGATTGACGAGAAGTGTCGATACTGGCCTTCCTGCGTGGGCTTGTTGTAGTAGGGCGAGGCGGTCAGAATGGCGTTTACGCCCGCACGTGAGGCGGCTTCTTTGGCTTTTTCCACGGCATCGTGCGTGGAGTTTGAGGTGGCGCCCGCCACGAGGGGAACACGCCCGGCTGCAACTTCAATCGTAATATCGATGACCTGCAGCCATTCGTCGTGCGAAAGCGTCGGAGTTTCGCCAGTAGTGCCGCATGGAACCAGGAAGTCAATTCCAGACTCGACCTGCCACGCCACCAGGTTGCGCAGGGCAGGCTCGTCGATGGAGCCATCCTGACGGAAAGGAGTGACCAGCGCTGTACCGCATCCACGGAGTTGCATAAGACTAAGATAGCGCGAATGGGGCAGGGTGCAAAGCGGAGGACTCCTGCACAGTAGTTGGGAGTCAGTTGTCAGGAGTCAGCGAACCGACACACCTCCGGGCCATGACTCCTGACCCTTGACCCCTGACCTACTTCAGCGTCTTGACGAAAGCCGCAACGGCCTTGGCGTCATCGGCGGAAACGCCGTTCATGGGTTTCTTGTGGGGAGGCTTCTTCGCCGCGTCGCCGGCGGTGAGCAGGGCCGAGATCTGATCCTCGGTCAGGCTGGTTCCTTTGAGGGCTGTGCCGATCTTGCCCTGGCCCTCGGGACCGTGACAGGCGGCGCACTTGGATTTGTAGAGTGCGGCTCCATCTTCGGCGAAGGCGCTCTGGGGCAGGGTGATACACAAGCACAGTGCGATCAGAAACAACATGCCGAGTAACTTCCTCGATGTCATATGTGAAATCTCCTTGGTGATTCGGGTTCAGTGCAGGGAACCAACATCGCAAGACAGTTTATAACCGGTGGGGAGTTGCAGTCGAGGCGTCAGCAGGTTCGTGCCTCTGCTTCAGGGATGTGGCGTCCCTTAACGGGACTCGCGTTTCACTTCACGCTTACCCGGCGCTGACACGCCGGGCTAAATGAATACCGCCGCCTCCGGCGGCTGAGATTGTGGCCTGACGCACCCTGACCACAACTGAGGCCGCAGGTTTCGCTACTTCTTCCTCGGAACCATGCCTACAGCTCCCGCCAGACGTCCTTGAAATCGAAGAAGCCTTTCTTCCCGGCCAGCCACTCAGCGGCGCGAACAGCTCCATCGGCGAACCCCTGGCGAGATTTTGCGTCGTGGCAGACGTAGATGGTGTCGGCGGGTGAATCGAGTACCAGTTCGTGCATGCCGACAACATCGCCTTCACGGAAGGAAATGACTTCCAGTTCGGTTTTGGCGGCCTCTTTGATGATCCGCTGCAGAGCTACCGCCGTACCGGAGGGAGCGTCTTTCTTCTGGGCGTGATGGCGCTCGAAGATCTGCCCGAAGTACTGGTGGCGCAGTGCGGCGGCCGCGGTCCGCGCGACGTCGAAAAACAGGTTTACACCGACGGAGAAGTTTGCCGCGTAGAGAAAACCGCTCCCGCTTGCCTCCACCATCTGGCGGACGCGTGGCAGTTCACCGTACCATCCGGTCGTACCCACAACCATATTCTTACGGGCGCGCAGGCAGGCATCGACATTCTCCATCACAGCATGGGGCGTGGTGAAGTCGAGCACAATGTCGTGCGGGGCCAGCCGGGCGGGAGTCAGCGCACAGGCATGCTGGTTGTCGGCTGCGCAAAGCACCGAGATCTGGTGTCCCCGCTGGCGGGCGGCTTCCGCCACCAGTGATCCCGTCTTGCCACGGCCTAGAATCAGGAGATTCATCAAAACTCTCTCAACACAGAGGACGCTGAGGATGCAGAGATTCTCGAGTTTCTACCGTCCCCTCTGCGATCTCTGTGGCCTCTGCGTTAAAGCTTTACGCAAACACCTCTGGATCCAGCTCTGCGAAAAACACTTTGTGCAGCCGCTTAATCACCTGCGGCACCTCGTCTTCTTCAATCACGAACGTCAGGTTGATCTCCGAGGCGCCCTGTGAAATCATGCGGATTTTCACGTCTGCCAGCTCGCCAAACACCCGGGCGGCGATCCCCGGAGTCTGGCGCAGATTTTCTCCCACCAAACACACAATGGCCTTCCGTCCTTCGTACTTTACATCCGCGAGCTTGGCCAGATCGGCGGCCAGCGCGGGAATCGACTCGTTGGAGTCCACCGTCAGCGAAACACTCACCTCTGACGTGGAAACCACATCCACCGGAATGCGATGCCGGTCGAACGCTTCGAAAATCGACCGCAGAAAACCGTGGGCCAGCAACATGCGCGGGGCCGCGACGTCAATAATGGTGATCCGTTTCTTGGCGGCAATGGCCTTGAAGAAGTTCTTGCAGTGTGGCACGCGGGCCGCGATGCGTGTACCCTCGCACCCCGGATTGCGCGAATTCAACACGTAGACCGGAATATTTTTTTGAATAGCGGGTAGCACAGTCGCTGGGTGGAGCACCTTGGCCCCGAAATAGGCCAATTCTGCAGCCTCATCGAAGCTGATGACCCTGATCCGGCGCGCCTCCGGACAAACGGTGGGATCGGTGGTCATCATGCCGTCCACGTCGGTCCAGATCTCGATGCGTTCGGCGCCCAGGCCGGCGCCCACGATGGCGGCGGAAAAGTCCGAACCGCCCCGTCCGATGGTGGTGGTGATCCCAGCTTTGGTGGCGCCGATGAAGCCGCCCATCACGGGCACCCGGCCGGCGTCTACTTCGGGCTTCACCTTGGCGCGAAGCCGGTCGTTCGTTTCCTCCATCAAAGGAGAAGCCCGGGTATGCGTGCTGTCAGTGACAATGCACTCGCGCGAGTCCACCAGCATAGCATCCAGTCCGCGTGCGGAAAACGCCGCCGTGACGATCTTGGCAGAAACCGTTTCTCCGAAAGCGGCCACGTGGTCGGTGGTGCGCGGGGTCAATTCGCCCACGGCAGCGATGCCCCGCAAGAGCTCATCTATGGCTTCAAAATCATCCTCTAAATCACTGTGGAATTTTGTGAATACACCAGTTCCAAGCAACTCCCCGGCAGTCGTGTAGTGGCGCTCGCGGAGGCTGCGCGAAAGCTCGAGTGCGGTGTCGCGATCGCCCGCGCCGGCAGCACGGGCCATGCTCAGCAACTGGTCCGTGACCTTAGCCATGGCGCTGACCACCACCACG
>JAIQFW010000074.1 GCA_020073105.1 Terriglobia bacterium | reverse complement strand
GTTGCGAGGCACGTCGCGGGCCGCCGGATGGTCCTCTTCGAGATAGCGCCAGAACATGTGCTGCACGCGGTCGGTGGTATCGAAAACGCAGGCGCAAAGCCCCTGCTGGGTCTTCTCCAAGGCGTCGAACAGCATCTGCTCACGATCGTCGTGATTGGCATAGCATTGCGCCAGGAAAGCGTCATCATCCAACACTTTCTCGTTCAAGGCCCAGGTGTCTTCCGCAAGCCCAAGCGTGGCATAGGGTCCAAAAAGCTTTGCCAAATAGATGGAATAAGTCACGGGGTGCGAGATGGGGAGATCCGGTTGACTGGGATCGATGTTCACCGGCGTGACGTAAACCTCCACCTCGGGCGAAAGCTCCTTGAGATAGAACCGGCAGATGCCGTGCGCTCCCAGGCCCATCGCAGACTTGAACTTTACCGGAATCCACTCCGAATACTCGCCCACCTTGAGCGTGAACTTTTCGGAGTCGACCGTGAGTTGAGCCTGGTTCGCGGTACCGTTAGTGCGAATCTCAAAACCGACGCGCAGTTCCGCGCTACGGCCCAGTGGATCTTCCGGACCGGGGACATAGGAACGATACCCGGAGCCATTCCGCTCAATCGGCACCCGAACTCCCCCTTCGCGAAACTTGTCACCGCTTTGGCGCGTGGTGCATAGGCAGAAGGTTCCCTGGCTTCCCTTCAAGTCGGGAACGCACATGCCGGAAAGCAGCACGCCGGGAAATTTCTCTGGCGGAAAAGTTACGGGGACGCGGATCACGGAACAGAAGATGCCGGCATCGCCCAACCAGTGCCAAAACGGTATCCCGCGCCGCATGCCCTTGACCACGGCTCCGCCCAGTGGAATGGTGTACTTGCCGATCTTCAGACTGCGCTTCGGTCCCTTGATTTCCGCCGAGGAGAGAAAGGGAAGGTAGTTGCTTAGGTCTCTGGCCAGAAAATCGTAGATATTGTGTTTGCCCGGATTCACACCGGTCATGAACGTTGACCAGGCAACCGGAGAAATGGCTGGATATGTGGTCCGCAGTTTTCGAAAAGTTCCTTGCTCGCGCAGCTTGGCAAGATTCGGGAGCTTGCCTTCGGCGATGAAGCGGTCGGTCAATTCCGGGTCCATGCCATCGAAGCCCAGAATCACCGCGCGCTTGACCAGCGCTTTGCCGTAAGCCTTGCGACGTCGAAACATGCGAAACAACTGCCGGAACGGCCAGGCAAAAAAGGCGTATACCGAGTACAAAAATGCAACAAAGATCGTCCAGAAAGACGACAGTACGGCGAAGCCAGCGCCTGGCCCGGCGTACGCATAACTGCGCAGAGGGCAAAGCAAGACGATCCCGAAAACTGCCAGGCATATCAGGAGCCGCTTGCGCTCAGTAGTTGTACTGCACCACTTCATATCTCAATCCCCAGAACACTCTTAAAAAGGAAGCCTGCCACCATCGACAAAACAAAGAACAACCAGATCCAGTTCCACTCCAACCCGGCGAAAGCGATGTTGCGCGAAGAGTACTGCACCTCGATTGCCTGGATGGGGCTATTCTCCGGCAGCGCCGGCTCTCCGGAAACCAACATGCGTTCCCAGAATTGTCCTCGCAACCGGACAGGAGACAGGCGCGCCAAGCCGGAAGCCACCACCACTCGCTTCACCAGGGTCTGGTCAGAGGCTTGCACATTCACCTCGTAATCCCCGTCCTTTTCCGCTACAACTCGCCAGGCAACTTCGTTTGTTGCAGGCACGTGCACCGCTGGGGAGGTGGTCGCCAGTCCGCTTGGCAACTGGAGCGACGCCTCATTCAGCAATTCTGGATTGGCCACGCGCGCTTTCACCAGAAACGGTTGCCCCGGTTCCAGAGGTATCGAACCCAAGTACCGGTCGAGTTGTACAACAAGAATGGTCAAGGGAAGAATCACAAACAGCAACGGTTTGAATGCCAGTCGCAAATAGCGTCCGGTGGCCAACAGAATACGTCCATACGACCGCATGACCACCGGAATCTGGTCCTGAAAAAGCCGCAGTGCCAGCAGGTGCGCCTTAAGATGTTCCTTCGCGATGTGGATCGCCTTCTGATCGGAGGTGTAGCCAAACACCATCACCATCAGCAACCCGATTACCAGCGAAATCAGGGAGACGATCAAGGCCGGCACATTGAAGCTAAGAAAGCCCATGGCAGCGCGGAGAGAAGGTACTGTTGTGGCCAGGGTATGCAGCATTACTCGATATATCCCAGCCCCTGCAGCCGCTTCTTGATGAGTTCCTTCGACGTTGTGCCCCCTTCACTCGGCGGCAACACTTTGTTCACTTCCTTCTCGAGGGCGTGGGCCACGAATTCATCCACCGAGCTGTAGCCGCACGCTTCGGCACACTTCTTCACTTTGTCCAGCAGCTCGCCTTCAATCTTCACTTTGTGAGAGCCAAACATCGAACTCCTCGAGTTCTATTTTCAAGGGTTTAATGGGGGGTACGGCCGGACTTAAATACCGATTGTCCTATCATACCCTTTTCCTTGGCGATTCCAAACTCCGCCAGAATCGTCGGTGCAATGTCAGTTAAAGCAGGCGCCTCAGCCGCAATCTTCCGGTTGCTGAGGAGCACACCGGGAACCAGTCGGTAATCGATGCAGTGATCGCCGCTCCAGGCATTGGTGTTGTCTTCCAGTTCCTCGGGCGGAAAGGCACCCAGGATCGTCTTCCAGCCCGCCCGGTATCCCCGGTTGTAGCCGACCAGCATGTCTGGCCCCGACCTCGCGTACGGTCCCTGGTAAGCTTCACTGGCCAGATCCACATGCGTGATCACGGGCAGGCCGGTTTTCGGGTCCTTCACGGCGAGCAACTTGTCTCGAATCTCCCGCTCTAGGATGTCGGCCGTAGCCCCAGGTTCAACGATTCCATTGGGCTCGCGGCCTCGCTGGTTGATGTAGAGCCCGTTCAGCCCGAGTCCGTAGGCGCGCGTCTGGCTCCAGTCCACGTTGGCGAGCGGTTCACTGGAATCGGGATTGGCGTCGGCTTTCAGCTTGATGTAGCCGTTGTTCAGCAGCCATGTATTCAGATTGAAGGACCGGTAATAGGGACCGAAGCCATGATCGGAGAGCACCAGCAAGGTAGTGTGGTCGTCCAACTTGGGCAACACTTCCCCGAGCACCTGGTCCATCTGTTGATAGAAGTCTTCGAGAGCCGAGCCGTTCTGGGCAGCGAGGGTAGCATCGTATCCCGGGTGCTTTGGGTCCGTCAGCCGCCACAGCATGTGCGAGTTCAGATCAAGACTGGAAAAATAGAAAAAGAAGACGCCCTGGGTGAACTTGGGGAATTCAGCATCGAAAATCCGGCGATGCTCGGCCAGCACGGTCCGGGCTTGTTCCAGATATTCCTTGTCGTCGAGCACCCCATCGGAAAGGGCCTTCGTGTCTTCGGCAATTCCCTGGGTATAAAACTCCCCGGCTTCATCCGAAAGAAGCCGCGAGTAACTCGAGGGAGTCGAAATCGGCAGCGCGGGATCAGCCGGGTCAATGTTGATCGGCGAGACGTAGAGTTGAAAGCGGGGATGCGTTTGCTTCAAATAAAAGCGGCACATTCCCCGGACATTCCCGAAGAACGGAATCAATTGGAACTCGACCCGTACCCAGTCGCTCCACTCTCCTTCGCGCAGGATGAACTCCTGACCTTGTACCGCAATCTTGGCGGCCGGCTCCAGGGGATCAACGGCGACTTCGAACGGTTCGGTGGCCGCGGGAGATCCTTTTCTAAAAGTATTGTCGGGCCCAATCAGGTTGGCGACCACACGTGAGTTCTCAACCTGCACCGGAATCACCTGCCCGCCTTCCACTGCACCAGGGGCCGCCGTGGCATCGTCAGTGTAGAAAGAAAAAGTGCCGTACGTCCCACGCAGATCGGGGGTCCCCATACCGGAAAGCGTCCTTCCCTTCGCCGGGGCCGGAGGAAAATTGGCGGGAATACGAAAAATTGTGTTGGGGACACCGTGTTGATCCAATACTTGCCAGAAGGCTTTCCCTCTGCGCAGTTGTTCCGCGCTACCCCCGCCCAGAGGGATCACCCAACTGCCGAGGTGGACTGCGTGCTTCGGTCCTTCGACCCGTGAGGTCGAAAAATACAGTTCGAGGGTTTTCGGGTCACGATGAATGAAATCAAAGATGCCATGACCGCCCGCATTCATGCCTGTAATTAGGTTGGACCACGCTACCGGACTTTGCGGCGGGATGCTGGTGGTGAGGCGACGGAAGTCGCCCTCGGCCGCCAGTTTGGCGAAGTTTGGCATCTTCCCTTCGCGCATGAATTGCTCAAGTAGTTGGGGATCCATGCCGTCAATGCCCAGGATAACGAGGCGCTGGCCGCCGCGCCACTCACCGCGGGCGCGCTCGCAGGAAGGCAGCAAGCCCACCACCGCGAAGAGCGGCAAAATGCACAGTATCCAGGTTAGTTTTTTCAGAGACTCAATCCTCGGCAGCCCTTGTCGGAAGTAATAACCGTCGTCTTGCAGAAATACAAACAGGATATAAGGACATCGGAATGCAACAGGGGAGTAACCAAGTGAACAACCAGGGTGCATTTTCGCACCCTTCGGACGAGTAGGTCAAGCAAATCGTGGCTCGCGTCACTCTATCCGAACAGCGTCGCCAAGTATTAGACTTCTGTTCATGTTGCAGCGCTCGGTTTGGTGGCTTTTTCTCGGCATCTTAGCCTCAGTTCTCTCTCCGCTCAGCTCTTCGGCTGACAACAAACCAAACATACTACTGATCACGCTGGACTCCACGCGGGCCGACCGGATGGGCTTTCTGGGATCGAAGATCGGCCTGTCCCCACAACTGGACGGCATCGCGCGCCAGGGAATTGTCTTTGGACAGGCGTACGCGCAGGCACCCCTCACCGTCGCCTCCCAGGCGACCATCCTCACCGGCACTTATCCTCAGATCCATCGCGCAAGCGAATTGGGTGTGCCGCTCCCGGGGACGGTCCCCTACCTCCCAGATTTGCTTCATACCCGTGGGTACCGCACCGCCGCGTTCGTGGGATCCATCCTGCTGGATCCTCGGAACGGTCCGTTCCAAAGCTATGACCGGGGCTTTGATGCGTACGATGCCGGCTTTCACCAGCCGCAGCGCGGCGAAGATCGCTACCAGTCTGTCGAACGCAACGGCGATCAGGTAGTTGCTCGAGCGACGAAGTGGCTGGCCAGCAATCGGCAACGGCCTTTCTTTCTCTGGGTGCACCTGTATGATCCCCACGCCCCCTATGCCTCCTACAATCGTGCTATAGCTACGACCGATGCAGCCGTCGGAAAGCTTGTCGGCTTTCTTCGCACCCAGAAACTCTATGATGACGCGCTGATCGTGGTCGCCTCCGACCACGGGGAGAGTCTAGGTGCTCACGGAGAGGACACCCACGGTATCTTCCTCTATGACGAGACTATCCGTGTCCCGCTAGTTCTGAAATTGCCCCAGAACCGGATGCCAGGGAAGCGGATCAACAACCGGGCACGCCTGCTGGATGTTGCTCCCACCGTACTGGAGGCCGCGGGCATTCCGGTTCCCTCCCAGATGCAGGGCCAGTCATTGCTACGCATCGCCCAGGCCGGCTCCCAGACCGACCAGCCAGCCTACGCGCGCAGCGATTTCCCCCGTCAAGGTTTCGGATGCAGTCCGCTCGAGTCCTGGCGGGCGGGGAAGTATCTTTACATCCGTGCCCCCAAACCTGAGCTCTACGACCTCTCCGCCGACCCCAATGCGACCCACAACCTTGCGCAGAGTGCAAAGGCCACGCTTGACACCATCGCTTCCCAGTTACAAGCCTTCGATAGCCACTTCGGAAAGGACGCTGGAAGCGCAGCCAGTTCCGGACTCACCTCGAGCGAGATGCAGAAGTTGGCTTCCCTGGGCTATGTCGGGCTGCAGAAATCGGGAGGAAACGTGAATGCTGCCGTGGAAGGGACCGACCCAAAAGACATCATTGCGATTGTCGACAAGACGCTGGCCGCGCTTCTTGAGGTCCAAGACGGCAAGCCAGAAAAGGCGCAGCCTGTCCTCCGCCAGGTGCTGGGGACACAGCCGAACATTTACCTTGCGCAGTATGGCATGGGTACGACCCTGGCTCAGCAGCAACAGTATTCCGAGGCCATTGGATACCTACGCAAGGCCATCGCACTACAGCCGGATTCTGCCTGGGCCCACTACGAAATGGGTCTCAGCTTGATGAAGACTGGGGATTTCAAGACGGCCGCGGTGCATTTGGAAATCGCCTCCGGACGCTTGCCACAATTCGCTGGCCTGCATTCCACGTTGGCGGAGGTGTACGCCCATCTGGGGCGCAGCGACGAAGCCAGTCGGGAACGAACCAGGGCTTCTCAGTTGGCGCCGAAGTCCTGACTCACAAACTAAGGCTCAGTGCGGTGCCCGGCGATTTGTGGCATCCGCTGGATTCCTTGGCCTTCGACAGAGTTTGTCCGCGAAAAGCACACGAACCGGGTGCATTGGATTGCGCACGTGAACGGGAAACTCCCGCAGATCGGGTTTTCGCGGAGATCTTGAGGTCGCGGCCGCACGGCTTGTGAAAATGATGACTTTTCACCCTGATCTTTCTACCCTATTGCCGGTCCGCGCGTAGGAATCTTGTCGGTACTGTTCAACAACCGTAGTAAATGTGTTGACATCGCGTCTGGCTATTAGTATATTCCGTCCGCCTGGAGGCGGTGACGAAACCGCCCGCTGGGCGCGGAAACCTGCCCGGGGTGAGGTGGGGATCCGCTGGAGTCACTCGCCGTTACTCACTCAGTGTCAACACTCCAAGGAGGAAACTACATGAAGAAGTTCGCGCTTTGTATGTTGGTTCTGGCATTGGCTGTGGCGGTTGTGCCGCAGAGCCAAGCGAGCCAATGTGTCCACTTTACAAACTTCTGCGATACGATCAACGTCAACATCGCCAACGTGGGCGGGAACCAGGGCAAGATCATTTACGGCGCCTGGGACTGGGTCTGCCTCGGGGATTGGACGACTTCCAGCGTCTGGGGAAAAGTAGAAGGCACGGCACCGATATCCACCAGGCCGGTCTATGCTGGCGTTCCCTTCACCTACACGGCTGGCTTCACCTTCAAGCAATCCGGCCACACGTTCGACCTGTATGGAACGACCTACAATGCCCAGTTCGCATTCCAGCTGGCTTCGCCGTGGACGCTGTCCAATGGCGCCTGCCCGGCGGGTAGACCGAACAAGAACCTGCCCAGCCTGTTGGGCCGGTAAGACAAAGCTTGAGCGCAGTGTTGCTGCGTGTCTAAGCCTTATGCTCCCTCCCTTCCACCCGCGGTGGAATGGAGGGAGCTTTTTTTCCCCGGATACTCATATAGAGCCCCGCCAGCCCGGAAGCCGTGGACTGCAACCAGGCTTTGTCTCGAGAGCGGTCAAGCTGACAACATTTAGCACAAGAGGTGGGCTGGCTGTGGCCTGAAGGCGGGATGCTGCCTCGATTCCAGGCGCTAGAATCGGGGGATTTTTCCAGGCTTGCAGGACCGCAAACTAATGGAACCGACAGCCGAAATCAGCGATTGGTCCTTGAAGCTACTTTGCCTTGGGTTTTGCCGGACTAGCTGTCTTCACCGGAGGATGTGTGCCTGTCGCCGCGTGGCTGCGGCGCAATTCCTTCGCAAGATCTGTTATCGCGTCCAAGTCCTGCCGCATCTTCCCCCGCCCATCGGCCAAAGCGTAGTTGAGGCTGCCGTGGAACTTTCCCTGAAAGGCAGACGTGCGGTGTTCGAGGTACATCGTTTCGAGCATCTGCTCAATCAGCGTGGGCGGTGGGTCAAAGCGGGTTAGCCAGGGATAGTTCCGCTCCGGCTGCGGCGGCGGCAACAGTCTATCCTTGTACAAACCAGAGACTACTCGTATCGCTTCCGCCAGAAAATGATCGGCGAGGCGGACCATGTCATCCCCCGCCTGAAGTTGCTGCTTGACGTAACTCTCCGAGTGACACTGGACGCAGACTTTGACCATCTTGTCGCGATCTCGCTGCCAGTCTTCCTGAGTGAAACGCATGACCTCAGCGGCCTTCATCGTGACCGCCAGCGGATTCTCCTCGCCGTTGGAACCGATGATATTCACGGCTTTCATGATTTCGGTGCGGTCCGCGGCCCACTCCTTATCGCTGGGCAGCGGCCGGCTTATTCCCCGATAGCCCCAGGAAGTTCGCACTTCGTGGTCTCCGTTGGGCATGTGGCAGGTTTGGCAGGTGGGCACGGCAGCATCGGCAGGCAGCAGCCGGCGCTGCTTCAGGTCAAACTGTATCCCGTGGCGGGAACTGGCGTACATCCCCCATTGGTCGTGATCGGGACCGCTGTGGCAGTACTGACAAGCCTGCGGCTGTCGGGCCTCCTCCACTGAGAAAGTGTGGCGCGAGTGGCACGAACCGCATGCCCCCCCGCCCCGCTCAAGTGCCCCGCCCTCGATTCCCCCGAACCGTTCAAAGGTCACTTCCTCCTTTACAGCGGAGGAGCCGATGCGGTGACAATCAACGCAGACTGCTTGTCCCCTCCCAGCGGGCTCTGGCTGTAAAGACCGCGCCGGCCGCCAATGGGCGTTTGGCATGGTCCTCATCGCCGCCAAGGCGATGGAATGCTTGCCCCGGCGGTCTTGATCTACCTGGGCCTGGTGGCAGTGAGCGCAGATCTCGGATCTTGCGATCTTGACCTTGGCCACGTCGCTGGCAGAGGCGTGGCCGGCCCCGTGACAATCAATGCAGCCGACGTTCACCTGGCTATGCTTGCTCTGCTTCCACTCGGAAACGATCTGAGGCCTGCTCTTACTGTGACAATCGATACACTGAGCATTGCTGGCAGCCGGAGCTTCCGTTTGCTGGTCCGAGGCAGCTGGGGCTTCCGTCTGTTGGCCCGAGGCCGCCGGTGCCGCGTTTTGCTGGGCCAACGCAAGGTAGGAGCAAATGGCTAGAAACCCGACCACCAGTAAGAATTGCCGACGCATAAACCTCCCTCGATCCGAGCAAAGCAAACGAGAGTTTACCTGAGGAGCTCGCTTTCTGTCACTAACGCCAGTGAGAAGTTGGACTCGAGTCCATCGCTTACCGCCACCAGTCAAAGCCTCCTCCAAGTTATGCTAAACTCTGCTGCGTGATGTGGGTCCTGTGGCGGTTGTTGGGTCTGGCATTGTTGGCTGGATGTGCCTTGGCGGCAACCGCACGTCAACCCAACATTCTCCTTATCACCGTAGATACCACCCGTGCTGATCGCGTGGGTTTCCTGGGCTGCAAGCGGGGGCTGACTCCGAATCTGGATGCTCTGGGAAAACAAGGTGTGGTGTTCAGCCGCGCCTACTCTCAGTATCCGCTCACGGTACCTTCGCACGCCACCATCCTGAGCGGAACCTATCCTCAGTTCCATCGGGTAAACGATTTTGGCATCCCCCTGCCCAAGGACGTGCCCTATCTGCCGCAGATTCTGCATGAGCATGGCTACAAGACAGCGGCGTTCGTGGCCTCCTCGGTGCTCGACCCCACATCGGGATGGGTGCCTGGGTTTAACCGCGGTTTTGATTTCTACGATGCTGATTTTCATTCCCTGTCCGACAAACCTGATCGCTATCAGACGCTGGAGCATCGCGCAGATTATGTAATTGCTCACGCTTTGGCCTGGCTGAAGAGCAACCCGGGCGGACCCTTCTTCGTATGGGTTCATCTGTACGATCCCCACGTTCCCTACGACCCTCCCGAGCCGTTCAAGGGCCGCTACGCTTCCGACCTCTACGACGGGGAGATCGCCTACGCCGATTCGGTGCTGGGCAGGTTTTTCGCCGAATTGCGTACGCGGGGACTCTACGACAACGCGGTAATCGCAGTTATGTCCGATCACGGCGAGGCCTTCGGAGAACACAACGAAGTCACCCATGGCATCTTCCTTTACGACGAAACCATCCGCGTGCCGTTACTGTTCAGGATGCCGGCCAATCGCTTCGCCGGACAGCAGGTGGATGCGCGGGTTGGCCTGGTGGATGTAGTGCCGACCATTTTGGATGGAGTCGGGATTCCTGTGCCAAAGGCCGTGCAGGGGGATTCGTTGGTTCCCCTGATGAACCCGGGCGACGGTTCGAGCCCAGCCCTGGCTAAACTGAGGAATCGCCCGACGTATGCGGAGACGGACTATCCCCATCGCGATTTCGGCTGGAGTTCGCTGCGCGCCCTGCGGGCAGACAGGTATCTGTTCGTCGAGGCCCCACGTAAGGAGCTCTACGACCAGTCAGCCGACCCGAAGGCGGAGCACAACTTGACCTCTGCGGCTCCCGCGGTGGCTCAGACTTTAAACAACAAGCTCGACACCTTCCGGCAACAGACCGCTAGTTCGGTAAAGGCCGGGACCGTAGATGTGGATCCGCGGCTGGTACAGCAATTGGCTGCTCTAGGCTACGTCGGTGGAGCCCATGCCAACGAACCTCCAGGTGCGGAGATGACGGGCGCCGATCCCAAGGACAAGATCGATGTCGCCAACCACGTGCATGAAGCTCTGTTGGCGGCCGAGGATGGACGCTCGCAGGATGCGATCCGGATCCTCGAGCAATTGCTGGCGAAAGCTCCGGACGTCGAAGTAGTGTACCGAACTCTGGGCAACACCTACCTGCGGCAGGGTGATTTCGAAAAGGCTTTGCCCCTGTTGCGGAAAGCCGCGCAGATGAATCCGGAATTTTCTCAAAACCGCTATCAGCTGGGACAGGCCTTGTTCGCCGTCAATGACCTGGAGCCGGCCAAGAGCGAACTGCAGGCGGCGATCGCCAAGTCTCCCCTGGTGAATTTGAAGTATTCGGGGCTTCTCCATTTCTTCCTGGCCAGGATCTACCGAAGCATGGGGAATTCGGCCGAGTCGTTCAGAGAATTGCGCGTGGCCGTCCAACTGGACCCCGACAACTACGACTTCAACGTAACACTCGGGCGTTTGCTTAGCATGGACGGAAAATCCGCAGACGGACTGCTCTATCTCCGAACGGCAGCTCAGCTCAAGCCCGACTCGTCTGAACCGCACCTCTTTCTCGCCGATGCCTACGAGCAGTTGGGACGTCAGATGGAAGCTACCGCTCAACGCTTGGAAAGCGAACGCTTGCAGGGAGAGCAAAAACCCTAAGGCTTTTCGGCCTTCGAAACACTCTCTCGTCCCTTCAGAATCTTGGCCCGCCTTTCAGCTGCTGCCGCATCGGCTTTCTTACCCAGTCCTGAATAGGCTTTTGCCAAGAGAGCATACACCTCGCCGTTGTTAGGGTGAGATCGTGTTAGCAGCACCAGGATCTTTTGGGCTTCATCAAACCTCTTTTGCACAAGCAAAACTTCTGCCTGGGCGAGCTGCGCGTCCACGTTGTCGGGTTCCACGAGCAGTGCAGCCTCGAGTTGGTCTTGCGCCGCGTCCGCGTTGTTGAGAGCGAGGTATATCTTCGCCAGTAGCAGGCGAGCTGTGATTTGGTTCGGGTTCAGTTTGAGGCTGGTTTGCAATGCGTCACGCGCTTCCGCCAGGTGGCCCGTCTGGTGCAACGCGCGGCCGTAGTCGAAAGCCGCGGTCGCATCCTCCGGACGAACGTCGAGCTCCCGCCGCAGGTAATCAGCCGCCTTCGCGTAATTCTTCGACGCCAGCTCGAGTTGGCCTAGTTGCAGCAGAGCCGTTGGAGACTTCGCGTCCAGGCGCAGGACCTCTTCGAGCGCTGCGCGAGCGTCCGCCTCTCGCTGATCGTCCAATGCCAGCACCGCACTATGCAGCAGATTCTGTTCCTGAATCTTGTCCTTCGGATCGGGGAGAGACAGCGGTTGGGGAGCGGCTGTGCCACCCCCGCCATCGTCCGTGGAAGCCATTTTGGCCATGAGTTGCGCCAGCATGCCGCGCAATCTCTCGACGGTCGAGCTCCCGGCCCCGTAGTTGTTGTGAAGTTCGCCCGGATCAGAGTGCAGGTCGTAAAGTTCCGGCCGGGGTGCCTCGATGAACTTGAAGTTAGCCTCGCGTACCGACCGCAGTGGTGCCCAACCAAAATGCAGCGGGTAGTCGGTCTCACCAAAAGCGGTGCGACCCACGGTCTCTGCGCCGCTAAAATAAGGCTCGAGCGACGCGCCGTCGAGCCGTTCCGGAGCCTCAACACCCACCACATCCAGCGCCGTTGGCAAAATGTCTGTGGTGCGCACCTGTGCCGCAACCTCTCTCCCCGCGGCTTGCCGTCCCGGCAGTTTTACAATCAGCGGAACATGGGTGGTGGAGTCGTAGAGAAAAATCCCGTGGGTGTTCTCCTGATGCTCCCCCAGCCCTTCGCCGTGGTCGCCGACCACGATCACCAGGGCGCTGTTGTACCATCCTTGCTTTTGCAGGTAAGCGATAAAGTTGCCCAGGGCCGAGTCGGCATACGCAATCTCGCCGTCGTAGAGCCGGTCTTTGTAGCTTTGCGAATACGGGGGCGGAGGCTCGTACGGATCATGCGGGTCAAACAAGTGTACCCAGACAAAATGTGGTCCTGCACGATGCGTGCCCAGCCAGCTTTCCGCATGTTGCACCACATCCATGCCGCGGCGCTCCACCCGTCCCCAGCGCGACTTGGTCCGCGGATTCTCCGGGAAGTTGTCGTAGAAATCAAACCCGCGGTCCAGTCCCGGGGCCATGGCCTTGGCGTCGAGGATGACGGCTCCGATGAAAGCCGCGGTGTGGTACCCCCGATCTTTTAGTAGTTCCGCCCAGGTGCGATGAGTTGCCGAGAGCGGCATGGCAAAGTCAGTTACGCCGTGCCTGCTGGGCAGAAGCCCAGTCAAAATTGTGGCGTGCGAGGTGTTGGTGATCGGCGTGGGCGTAAAGGCCTGCGAGAAACGGACACCGTCTCTGGCTAAACCGTCCAGTGCCGGAGTCTTTATGTGCTCATCACCGAAACAGTGGATGTGGTCGGCACGAAGCGTATCGATCGTCACCAGAAACACATCTGGTTGCGCGTTCTTCTTGGCGGTTGACAGTCCTGCAGCTGCTACGCTGAGACTACAAAGAAAGAGAACCTGGGCGGCCTTCATTCACTATCAAGCCTAGCATGGGCCGCAACCGTTGGGTTCCCGCTCTCTTTGATGGGAGAAAGACGGACTCCTTAAGTGCCTCCTGGGTTGCCCCTTAGACTTACCATAGCGATGCTGGGGGTAAGGCAGCGCAACGGTGAGCCCGGTGGACGTCTTCCCGTCTGCGGGGCTTTATTTCCGGGTCTGGAATCGCCATTTTCGTGGACAAACCAAATCGCACGCGATAAAAGAGGGATGTCATTGGGGATCTCGGGCAATCGCATGATTGGTGCCGACCGTGTCAACCCGGTGTTAAACGAAGAGCGCCGCCGGGCGATCCTCGAGATCTTGAATCGGGACGGGCGCGTACTGGTGGCGGACCTGGCAAGACAGTTCCACACCTCCCAAGTCACGATTCGGAAGGATCTGGACATTCTCCATGGGCACGGCCGTATTCATCGCACCAACGGTGGAGCGCTGCCGGCGCGAGAGAGCGTTCTGGAAGATCCGACCCTGCGTGAAAAGGAGAAGCTGCACCACCGGGACAAACTGCATATCGCCGCCGCTGCTGCCCGCATGGTGAAAGAGGGCCAGGTGGTAATTCTTGATTCCGGTACCACAACCACTGCCATTGCACGGGCGCTGCGGAAATTTGAAAATCTCACGATCATCACCAACGCGGTAAATATCGCTGCGGAATTGTCCGGGTCCTCGCTCGAGGTCATCCTCACCGGCGGCACTTTGAGAAAGAACTCATTTTCGCTGGTGGGACCGATCGCGGAGGAAACTCTGCGGCGTTTGAATGCGGACATCCTCTTTCTCGGAGTGGACGGTTTCGATGTGCATTCCGGACTGAGCACGCCCAATCTGCTCGAAGCCAAGGTCAATCATGCCATGATGGACGTGGCTGGAGTAGTGATGGTGGTGTGCGATTCCAGCAAGTTCGGTCGCCGCAGCTTGTCTTCGATTGCGCCGCTCTCGGCAGTGCATCATGTGATCACCGACCGCGGGATTCGCAAGCCGGACTTGAGCGTGCTGAAAAAAGCGGGAATCCAAGTCACGCTGGTGTAGAAGAATGCTCTTGTAGCGCCGGCATCCTGCCGGACGTCCCTTGACAACTCCGAGCAAACGAAAGTAAAAGTAATCGTTCGCAATATACCGCAATCCGGCGGGCTCTCCAAGAGCTGCTGCGCGCCTATGGAGAAGCAAGTGATCGGTGGTAACCTTCGATGATGAGCCGCTCCCGAGCCATCGCTCTAGCGTGCTGCGTTCTGCTGAGTGCGGCGTTGCCCGGTTGGAACTCAGGGCATAGCAGCGCGAGTCAAGTCTCCGCCCCGGCAAGTCCTCACGGTTTCTCCGCTGACCTACAGATCCAAAGCCAGATCTTGCGGATCGAATTCGACCGGAAACTGCACAGCCGGGTCGTTCCGCTGTTTGACGGGGCCGCAAAGCGCCTGGTTCCCTTCTCCGCGTCGGAAACGGTCAGCGGAGCGGATCGTACATGGAGCAACTTTCCGCTGGCCTCGAGCCACCGCGAGCGCGTGTCTGACATTTTCGGTGCGGGAGAACGGTTGACCCTGACCGGCAAGTCCGGAGACCTGCGCAAACGAATCTCAGTCACCCTATACGACGACTTCCCATCGATTGCCATTTTCGACGTTGAGTACGCAAATGAAGGCGCGGCCCGGCTCAGCATTCGCGGCTGGACCAACCATCGATATGTTCTGACTTCCCCTGCGTCAACGACAGGGCCTGCCTTCTGGTCCTACCAGAGCGGATCGTACGAAAAGCGCCCGGATTGGGTGCTTCCGCTGCGTCCCGGATTCCGCCAGGAAAATTATCTCGGCATGAACGCCAGCGACTACGGTGGGGGGACGCCAATTGTTGATGTCTGGAGAAAAGACGTTGGACTAGCGGTCGGTCACATCGAGCCGCGGCCACGGCTCATTTCACTTCCCGTTTCCATGCCGGACGCGGCTCATGCTCGCGTGGCTGTCCGCTCGTCTCGCCAGCAAACTCTGGAGCCAGGAGAGAGTTTCCACACGCTGCGAACGTTCGTGTCTGTACACCGTGGCGACTACTTCGCCGCACTCACGGAATACCGGCGCCTGATGATGCGGCAGGGATTTCAAATGGCTTCCGCGCCGGACAGCGCCTTTGGCCCCATCTGGTGTGCCTGGGGCTACGGTCGCACAGTGCAACTCAAGCAGGTGTACGAAACGCTTCCGACTGCAAAGAAACTGGGCTTCGCCTGGGTCACCCTGGACGACGGCTGGCAGAACAATTACGGGGATTGGTTGGTCGATCCCAAGAAGTTTCCCAACGGCGACGCCGACATGAAGGCCCTGGTGGATCGAATTCATCAGGAAGGTTTCCGTGCTCAACTGTGGTGGTCGCCGCTGAGCGCTGTCCCTAACTCAAACTTGCTCAAAGATCATCCCGATTGGGCCCTGCTCAATAAGGACGGATCGCGGCGGAAGATTTCCTGGTGGAACTCGGACTACCTCTGCCCCGCAGACCGCAGTGTGATGGAGTATCACAAGGCGATGGTTCGCAAGATTCTGGGCGAGTGGGGGTTCGATGGCCTCAAACTCGACGGCCAGCACATGAACGGGGTTCCGGCCTGCTACAACCCGGCGCATCACCACCACAGGCCTGAAGACTCTGTGGAAGCGCTGCCCGATTTCTTCCGCGAGCTGTACGAAACCGCCCGCAGCGTGAAACCCGACGCCCTGGTGGAGTTCTGCCCTTGCGGCACGGCGTATTCATTCTTCACCATGCCGCACTTCAATATGTCGGTGGCGTCCGACCCCGAGAGTTCGTTTCAAGTTCGTTCCAAAGGCAAAACCTTGAAGGCGCTCATGGGCGACAACGTGCCTTACTTTGGTGACCACGTCGAACTGAGCGACGGCGCCAACGATTTCGCTTCCACCGTGGGCGTGGGCGGAGTGGTCGGCACCCAGTTCGTGCTGCCGAGTCTGGTCACTAAGCGCAGCACTTCGGACTTGACGCCACAACGAGAGAAACTGTTTGAAAAGTGGGTCCACATATATAAGAATAAAATGCTTTCCCGCGGGGAGTATCTCGGCGGTCTTTATGACATCGGGTTCGACCGTCCCGAGGCCCATGCCATCCGCAAGGGCGAGGAGATGTACTACGCATTCTTCGCCCGTCATTGGAAGGGACAGATCGAACTGCGCGGTTTAGAGGACCGCGCTTATCACATCGTCGATTACGTGACCTACAAGGATTTCGGAAGCGTGCACGGCCCCAAGGCCACGATTTCTGCGGAGTTCAACCAACACCTGCTGCTCGAGGCGCGGCCCGAATAACACCCTGTGGAAGCACGCACCGACAATGCCGGCCAACGATTGCAGGATGTCGTTCATCGCAATCGCCGCTCCGAGAGAGTGGGTGTGTACGCTGTCTGTTCCGCTCATCCCAGCGTCATCGATGCAGCTATCCAGCAGGCCATGGAGGACGGCTCAGCCCTGGTGATTGAGTCCACTTCGAGTCAGGTGAATCAGTTAGGCGGCTACACCGGACAGACGCCTGATCAGTTTGCCGGGTTCGTCCACTCCACAGCAGCGCGGGCCGGGCTTCCCAAAGAACGTATCCTGCTGGGTGGCGATCACCTCGGCCCCTACCCGTGGAGAAGCGAGCCATCAGCGGTCGCCATGGAGAGAGCCTCCGAATTAGTTCGCGCATGCGTGTTGGCCGGCTACGGGAAGGTTCATCTCGACGCGAGCATGGCCTGTGCCGATGACCGAACGACTGGACCGGACGAACGTACCATCGCGCAGCGGGCCGCAATCCTGTGTCGTGCAGCAGAGAGCGCGCGGAGCGAACTGCCGGCCGGCTCTGCACCTACACTTTACGTTATCGGTACCGAGGTTCCAGCTCCGGGCGGCGAATCGGTCGAGGGACTGCCTCCGGCGACCACGCCAGCGGAGAGTGTGCCTAACACCCTGGAAGTCTTTCGCGCCGCCTTCGAGGAGGAGGGAGTGTCTCCAGCTTGGGAAAGAGTCATCGGCATGGTAGTGCAGCCCGGGGTGGAGTTCGGTGAGAAGGTGATCTTCGATTACGACCGGCAGAAAGCCTCAGCGCTATCGTCCGCGTTACCGCAGCACCCTGCACTGGTTTACGAAGCCCACTCCACCGATTACCAGTCGCGGGTCGCGCTCCAGCAAATGGTGGAAGACCACTTCGCAATCTTGAAAGTGGGGCCCTGGCTGACCTTCGCGTTCCGCGAGGCTGTCTTCGCGCTAAGCGCTATCGAACGGGAGTTGCTGTCGCATCGCAAGGGAGCTCGCCTTTCCCAGGTCAGAGAGGCCATCGAAGCAGCCATGTTACGCAATCCCGTCTACTGGAAGCCCTACTATCACGGAAGCGACGATGAGTTACGTCTGGCCCGCCTTTACAGTTACAGCGACCGTTGCCGCTACTACTGGGTGGATCCAACCGTCCAGGAGGAGTTAGCTTGGCTTCGCGCCAACCTGGATTCCTGCCCGGCGCCTCCGGCGTTATTGAGCCAGTACATGCCGTTGCAATACGAAGCCGTTCGGTCGGGGCGCTTGCGCGCGGATGCGGAAAACCTGATTCGCGCCTACATCCGGACTGTGCTGCATGCCTACGCCGTGGCCTGCGGATGATGATGCGTTCCGACTCTCATTGGTCTATTGCATGCGAACCGATCTTACGTTCGTGTTCCCAATCTTGGTGCGACGCCTGGACCTAGTCTTTCTCCAGATATTCCTCGGGCACGTCATCCTCGGGAACCTCATGCGTGCGGACTTCCTCCTCGTCAGCGTCCCCGGCTTCTTCAACGCCCATCACGGCATCGGCCTCCAACGCGTTCCCTTCTTCCAGCAACTCGTCGACACTCTCCGAAGCCGCTTGTTCGACCCCGGACAATCCCTGCAAATCTCCCGATTGCCCGCCTGAACGTGGCCCGGGTCGATTCATTGTGAATGTCGTGTCCGGTCGACCGTGTCTTCTCCGCGCCTGTCTCTGGGTGGCTGCTTTCCTTCTTATTACCGCTTTTTTCGGAGCAGACTTCTTTTTCGCCAACTGCTTGGGACGTTTCACCTTCTTCGCTGGCGTCGCCCTTTTGCTGGCAGTCTTCTTTGATCTTTTTGGTCTTTTCTTGATCTTCTTTTTGCTGGCCATTGGCGCAGTCTAGCATCGGCGCACCCTCGCCGCAATCGGCACACCGCCCTTGATCATGGGTTTTTTTGCCATCAATGCCGGAATGCGGAGCAGGTGGGTTCACCACATCGCAAGTGCTGGATGGCAGAAGCTGGCGGAGAGAGTGGGATTCGAACCCACGTTACCCTTTCGAGTAAACACGCTTTCCAAGCGTGCGCCTTCAGCCACTCGGCCATCTCTCCCGCGAGAATTTCGACAGGAAGGAAGTTGGGAAGCTGCAAAATCAGCATCAGCAGAGAAGCCGATGCCTGCTAACGATTCTATGGTGGGTGGAGCGGAACCGCAAGCGTAGGAGCTAGGTGCTAGGACCTAGTAGCTAGGTCTTCTCTACGAGCTTTGGCTGGAACTAGCTACTAGCTACTCGCTCCTCGCTACTTCTCTTCTTCCCCATACTGCTGCGCCAGGTAGTTCTCAATGCCCATCTCGCTGATGGAGTGCAGCTGCGCCTCCAGCCAGTCGATGTGTTCTTCTTCGTCGGTCAGAATCCCTTCCAGCAGTTCGCGCGATCCGTTGTCCCCGGCCTTGACACAGGTTTCGATGCCTTCGTTCAGCCGTTTCACCGCGTCGTATTCCACCTGCAGATCGTTTTCGATTTGTGCCTTCACGTTCTGCCCGATGTTGATTTTGAAGTAATCGCTCATGTTGGGGGTGCCATCGCGAAACAGGATGTGCTCGATCAGCTTTTCGGCGTGCTGCATCTCTTCGATCGACTCTCCCCGGGTGTGTTTGGCGAGCTTTTCGTAACCCCAGTTCTCACACATTTCCGCATGCAAAAAGTATTGATTAATGGCGGTCAGTTCCGCTTTCAACACCTGGTTGAGCACGGCTATGACTTTCGGATCACCTTTCACGTTTGACCTCGCTCAAGAGCAGTCAGCAATCAGCACTCAGCATTCCGCCCCGAGAGCCCGAAACTCTCACACAATCGGCTAAATGGCTGCGTGGATTGTCAGTTCGACACTATAACACTGCGAGCGTGAATTCGTCTCAACTTGGAGTAAGTGCCGGCCGCTGGGTCCCGCGGTTAGGAGATCTTTTCGGGAGTCGGCGCATCGGCGGGGGTGGCTTCACCAGCGGCGCCATTGCTTGGCGCGGACTGGGCCGGCACGGGAGGCAGTTTTACGGCCCCCTCGACCCCGCGGCTATTCAAGCAGTAGAGGGCCAGTTCCAGGCGGTCGGCGACGCCTAGCTTGTCATACACCTTGCGCAGATAGTTCTTCACCACCTGCTCGGTGGTACCGACCCGCTGCGCAATTTCCTTGTTCTTCATGCCCTGGGTTACGCAGGACACAATCAACGATTCCTTGGGCGTGAGTTGCACCTTGGTGCGCGCCGATCCGGAACGCGAACCCTGGGTGCGGTACGCTTCCAGCACCCACTGAATGCCACGGCTGTCCAGCCAGGCTTCGCCTTTCGCCACTTTGCGCAGACAATCCACCAGCAACTCCGGCTCAACTTCCCGGGAGACGATTCCCAGCGCGCCCCGGCGGAACAACTCCAGGGTCAGCTCTTCGTCGGGTTCGGCGGTCACTACTACCAGCCGCAGGCCTGGATTCTGGCGCAGCAGATCGGCCACCGCTTCGATGGGATTCGGCGCCAGGGCGGCTTCGAAGAGCATCACGTCGGCAGAAAACTTCTTGGCGGCAGAGAAGGTCTGGGACAGCGTTTCTGCCTGCCCTACCACCCGAACGTCATCTTCCACGGCGAAGATTTTGCGCAGCCCGGCACGGAAGATGGCCTGGGTGTCCGCCACAATCACACGGATGAACTGGCCACTGCCTTCACCCTCTTGCGGCTGCCCGACGTTTTCCTGCATCTGCACTGGACTTGCCATGTATTCCCTCGCCGCTCAGCGGCGGTCGAAACGATACTCATCGATTACCACGCCAACCCCGTGGCGCCCGGATTCCTCAAAATTGCGCACTACGCGGCCTTTGCAATCCAGCCGCACATCGGCCTCTGCTCCCACAATCGCCGCGGGCAGCGAAATCGTGAAGTCGATCATCGATCCCACCGGCATGTCCGAATCCACGACTTGAAACAACACTCCGTTGGCGGAGATGTTCTGGGTCTCGGAGCGGCTTTCCCCGGACTTTGATTTCACCGAGATCGGCAGGTGAATCGGAAAGCGCACCGCACTCTGCATCTCCGAGTAGCGGCCCCGCCCGGCCTTGGTCTCCGCCGCTTCGGTCTTGCCGGATTCGCGCTCTGGCTGTCCGCTTGCCTTGTTGCCGGACCCGCCTGCGCTACCAGTTTCCGCGGATGAGTCTTTTGTGGACATTACGTCCGCAGCTTACACCCCGCACTGGGCCGGTCAAAGTTACCGAAGTCATGGAACTATGGGGCTTAACTTCTTGAGGGTCATGCACTTGCGAGGAGATTGGCCGTGGGTCAATGGTCACAGCAATGTTCGGGGAAAGCAGTCAGCATTCAGCAATCAGCATTCAGCCAAGAAAGGGAGTTATTCGCCATGAAGAACTTCAGAGACCTCCAGGTCTGGAACAAGGCACACGCCCTAACACTACTGTCTTACAGGGCCACAGCTGCATTCCCGAAACCTGAGATCTATGGAATCACCAGTCAAATCCGCCGATGCGCAGCGTCTATCGGCGCTAACATCGCGGAAGGTTGCGGGAAACGTGGCAATGGGGAATTCCAGCGATTCCTGAATATCGCGACGGGTTCCGCCAGCGAACTTGAGTACCACTTCTTATTATCCCGTGACCTGGGTTTCCTGAGCGAAACCGACTACCAGCGGTTAAACACGGATGTGGTTGAAGTGAAACGGATGCTAGCGTCGCTAGTTCGGAAGGTAGAGGCGGACCGATTCACAAGTTGAGTGCTGAATGCTGATTGCTGAATGCTTAAAACTTCGTCACCTCGGTGAAATTGAACTCCTTCACCTTCATCGCCGGGACCACCATGTCGAATGATTCCTCTCCGCTGGCGCGGACGGGAGTTCCCATGGCCTCCACATTCGACAACATGTGGATCAGGCTCTCATTGAAGCGGAAGTTGCGCACGCCGCCCTGGATCCTCCCGTTCTCCACATAGAACGTACCGTCGCGGGTCATGCCGGTCAAAATCTTTTCGTAGGGATCGACTTCGCGGATGTACCACAGGCGCGTGACCAATATTCCGCGCTCGGTGGAGGCCACCATCTGGTCGATGGTCTGGGGATTCTGTGGCCCCGCAACCACAATGTTCATCGGAGCTTCGCCCATTTCGTTGGGCAGCGGGAAGCCGTGGCCGGTAGGTGAGATGGGGCCAACTTTGTCTTTGTGATCGGACTTCTTCATCCGCTCGGCGGTGGCACGGGCATAGACGAGCCGTTTGACTACTTCCCTGCTGGAATCTCGCGTGGCTTGGCGGAGTCTAGGGCTTTACGGGCAGCGGTTTCGGCAAGGGCCGCAGCATCTAGGTTGGCGATGTTGGGCGAGTTCGCCTTCTGCCAGCCGGAAGAATCGGCGGCCAGCATGGTGATGGAGATCTCTGACGAAGTCTGGGCGTGCCAGTCGGCGAGGCCGCGCGAGTTGAAGATGCCTTCAGCCCACTCCGAGTTGGAAAAGATACCCGCGGTGGTGAGCTTGTGTTTCTGCGCGACCGCGACCATCTTCTTGACGGTTTCGGCACGCTGCTCAGGAGTGATGGATGCCGTCTGCACGAAGTGTCTTGTAGGCGCGGGCGTCCCGCCCGTGCTCGGCCCGCCCGCGGGCATGGGCAGCAGATCGGGATCCGGATGCTGGACTTTCGCCAGATTTTCCGATGCCTGCACCACTCGCCTCAGACTCTCCTCGTCAAGCTTGTTGGTCGTCGCGCGAGCGGTCTGCTGGCCAAACGCGGTCCTCACCGAGACGTTCACGTTTTCCTCGGCTACGTTTTGATGGATGGTGTTGTTGGCGAACCGAGTGAGGGC
Source organism: Terriglobia bacterium (assembly GCA_020073105.1). GTDB lineage: Bacteria > Acidobacteriota > Terriglobia > Terriglobales > Acidobacteriaceae > JAIQFW01. The sequence continues at coordinate 5,849 of JAIQFW010000074.1, read as the reverse complement.
ATTCCCGGTCGCAAAAAACAAGACTTCGAGTTCATCAGCAGACGAATGCTTCTTCAGCTTGGCGAAAACATCGGCGGCTTGTTCTCCCGTGAGCATTCGGTTCCCGATTCCTCTGTGTCCCCTGCGTCCTCTGTGGTGAAAGGTTTTCTCGATGGTGAATCAGTTGCCCTTGTAAGCCGACCCAACCTTAATACCCCGAAACCGCGCCGGACTCGCCCCATGCCCCGTGCCCATCACCTGCTGCGGTTGGCCCTTGCCACAATGCGGGATTCCCCACAGCACCCACTCATCGCGCGAGCAGATCGCGTCCATCGAGTTCCAGAACTCCGTCGTGATCCCCGAATACGACGGGTTCTTCAGCATGCGGGTCCGTTTGCCGTTCTTGATCTCCCAGCCCATCTCGCATCCGAACTGGAAGTTGTATCGCTTGTCGTCGATGGACCAGGAACGGTTGGTCTCCATGTAAATGCCGTCGTCGGTGCCAGAGATTAGCTGCTCCCGCGTCAGCGGCTTCTCCCCTGGCAAAATGCTGACGTTGGTCATGCGGATAATCGGCAAGCGGTTCCAGCCTTCGGCGCGCAGAGTTCCTCCGGAGCGATTTAGCCCAATGGTGTGGGCGGTCTCGCGCGAGCTCAGATACCCGGTGAAAAGTCCATTCGTGATAATCGGCGTGCACTGCGCAGGAACGCCTTCTTCGTCAAAGGCGAACGTCCCCAGCCCCGGCCCGTGCTCCTGGCGCGCATCCGCCACAATGTTCACTAAATCGCTGCCATAGCGCAGGGTACGCAGCTTATCCAGAGTGAGAAACGACATCCCGGCAAAGTTGGCTTCCATGCCCAGCACGCGGTCAAGCTCAATGGGATGCCCCACCGATTCGTGGATCTGCAACCCGAGCTGGGAACCCTCCAGAATGATATTGGCCACACCCTCAGGACACTGGTACGCCTTGAGCAGCGCGACGGCTTCCTCGCCGATGCGGCGGGCGTTCTCCACCAGCTTCAGTTCGTGGACGAGTTCATAGCCTTTGTTCTGCCACTGCCCACCATACGAACAAGGATACGAGCGCTTCTGAATCTCATTGCCCGCAAAAGCGTACGCCGCGTAGCCCGCTCCCGTGGTGTATTTGGTTTGATGGATGTTCGCGCCTTCCGACGACGCGAACCACTGTTCCTCTCGCCGGAAGTTGAGATTGGTTTCGGCCAGCGTGACGCCGGCCACGCCGCGCAACTCGGCGTCGATTTTCAGCAACAGATCGATGTTCTGCTCAACCGATGTCGTGAACGGATCGATCTGGAAGGGCGAGGTCCACTCGGCGGTAACAGGTTTTTCGGCGGCCAGACGAATGTCATTCTGCTTCACACGCGCCGACGCTTTGGCGATGTCAACGGCTCGAGCGGCAGTCGCTTCCACCGCTGCCCGGCTCAGATCGTCCGATGCCGCGAAGCCCCACGCGCCGTCCACAATGACCCGGACCCCGATGCCAAAAGATTCGGAATCGGAAGCACTGCCGACTTTGCCGTTCTTGGTGGATAGCGCCCGGCTGCGGTCGTCGGCAATGCGCGCGTCAGCGTAGGAAGCCCCACGCAGTGCGGCGATGTTGAGGGCCCAGGAAGCGATGTCTCGCATGGCGGAAATTCAAATCTACCACAGAGGTCACAGAGGACACGGAGGGGCAGCACATCGTCTTTGTCAAGGGCCGAATGCTGATTGCTGAATGCTGAGTGCTTTGACCTCACCCTCCCCTGTGACCCCCGACACAGACCCTCCGCCCCTCCCCGTACTCCAATATCAGGTTGGGCCATCATGCGCCGACGGAGCACTCCGTCTGCTTAGGAGACAATTCATGAGCACTATGGTGTTGGACAAGAAAGCCGATCTCGCTGGGCCGGGGATTGGCGATTACAAAGAACTGGAAAAGATTCTGCCCAAGGACTACCACTCGCTGCTGACTCCGCGTGAGACCCAGCAAGCCATTTTCCACGTCAAGCGTTACATCGAAGACAACCTCTGCAAGGAACTTAACCTGATCATTGTCGAGGTCCCGCTCATCGTCGACGTGGAAAGCGGCGTCAACGACATGCTGGACCGCGACGGTTCGCGCACCCCGATCCAGTTCCACATCTCGAACGACCGCAACCTGCACCCCATCGACGCCCAGGTCGTGCAAGCGGCCACCAAGTGGAAACGGGTCGCGCTGAAGCAGTTCGACTGCAAGGTTGGCGAAGGCATCTGCACCGACATGCGCGCCGTGCGCAAGGACTACTTCCTCGACCACGACCACTCGGCTTACGTCGACCAGTGGGACTGGGAGCGTGTCATCCTGGCCGAGCAGCGCAATCTCGAGTTCCTCAAGGGAGTCGTCAGCCGGATTTGGAGAGTCCTGGTCGGCGCGGAGAAGTATGCCCAGTCCCTGTTCCCGCAACTGAATGACTACCGCTATCCCAATCTTCCGGAAGAGCTGACGTTTCTGCACGCGGAGGAGATTCTGGACATGTATCCCGACCTGCCACGCAAGCAGCGGGAAACGGAAATCCTGCAGAAGTATCCCGCCGTCTTCATCATCGGCATCGGCTGGCCGCTGAAAGACGGCTATCCGCACGAGATGCGCGCCGCCGACTACGACGACTGGGTCACCGACACCCACGACCAGACCGGCAAAGACACCCACGGTCTGAACGGCGACATCCTGGTCTGGAACCATGTGACCAAGCGCCGCCACGAGCTCACTTCGATGGGGATTCGCGTCACCTCGGAGACCCTGAAGAAGCAACTGCAGATGTCCAAGCAACTCGACTTCATGCAGCTGCCCTATCACCAGGGAATCCTGAACCACGAGCTACCGCTTTCCATCGGCGGAGGCATCGGGCAGTCCCGCACCCTCATGACACTGCTTCGCAAAGCCCATCTGGGCGAGGTCAGCGTCACGGTGTGGCCGAAGGTCCTGAAAGAGATGTGCGCGAAGAGGAATATCTTCGTGATTGAGTAGTCAGGAGTTAGAGTCAGCAAGGGGCGGCGCCCGCCGCCCCTTATCGCTCTCAAGCTTATCCACATTGATATTCTGGCAATGTCAGGCGCCTGCACCTTTTCTACTTTTTGCTGACGCCCACCACACTCGCTTCGTTGTATACTGCCGCAGCTGGGCGACGGCTTTATGCCTTTCCCCTCCATTTCCCTCCAGGGGCGACCGGCCATGTACAAGAACGCAATCCTCTTCACCACTGTGGTCCTGGCTTTGGCAATTCTCGCCGCTGCACCCCCCTTGCATGCAGCCATCCAGGAGCAAGTGCTGCACTCATTCGGGGAGGACGCCAACGGTGGCTATCCGATATCCAGCATCGTGGCTGACTCGCAAGGCAACCTCTACGGCACCACGTTTGAAGGTGGAGATGGGTTTGCCGGCACGGTCTTTGAGCTCACCCGCTGATCGCATTCATTCCGACCCTTACCAACTTGTCATTCCGACCGCAGGGAGGAATCTGCTTTTCTCCGACGGCGCCGCTCTACTTCGCATCGCACCGATAACACCACACCGACGATCCTGGGAAGAGTTTGATCCGCTTCTTCCCCAGAATCTCATCGACTGCCCGTTTCACGCCGCTGCGGTCGCGCCCCCACAGGTGACGCCACGGTCGCTTGTAGTCATGTCCGCAAAGGATGCCGCCGGGCTTCACCCTGGGCAGCCACGCTCGAACGTCGGCTGAAGTGTTTTCGTAACTGTGGTCCGCGTCGATGAAGACGAGGTCGAGGCTCGCCTCCGGAAAGTTCCCGGCCACAGACACCGTGGAGCCGGGATGCACTTCAACTTGCCCGCGAATGTTAAACCGCGCCAGGTTGGATTCGAAGACTTGCTGCAGCTTGCCGTCGCAATCGTGCACCAGATCGCGCTCGCCCTCGGTGCCGCTGAACGTGTCGATGGCATGCACACGCAGCCGCCGGCCACGGATCACATCCGCAATCGCGCACAGCGATCGTCCTTGCCACACCCCGAGTTCTGCCGTCATGCCGCCAACCGGGAGCGAATCATAGAGACTCTTGTACGCGGCGATGTCGGCTTCCGAGAACCACCCCTCCGGCAGGGCTGCTATCCCCGCCGCTTGCGTGCTCATCTGCGTCGCTCTCCCTGGGGCTGATCGGTGTTTCGCTAGGCAGTATATCGAAAACGCGGGCTGCCCTGCCCTTCGCGCTTTTCGAAGGGTGGGAATCAATTAATCGTCAACCGCCGGGTGCCACACTCTTTGCGCGTTCTTTGCGCAAAGGGCGGGTCTGTGCGAGTGGGGCGAGTCATATGGGTCTGCAGTTTCTGTGTGGCGCGGACACTCCTGTCCGCGAAACTCTGCCTCTCCACCCCTCACGCGGGGACGGGCGCCCCCGCCCGTCCAGGCCGACCGCAGCTCGGCAGCGATGAGGGTGGCGGGCCTTTTTTGCGAACCATGCGGCCGAGCGCTACCACAGCTAGGATACTTGACATCCTTTCTGAACCCAGCTAGGATTGTCAATGTCATACCTGGCCGGCATCGTGGGCAAGAAACGGACCCAAAAGGTCAGCAAGCAGGAAAAGAGAATTGACGAAACCCTGCAGCTCTCCGGCAGGAGACGAGGTGCGTTGCTCAAAGAGGAAGTATGGTTCGAGGGCGACCGGGTGGTGAAGTACAGCTTGGCTTACATCAATCCTCGGATTTGTGCTGTCGATAATGGCCGGGTTCTCGGATACGACAACACCCATCAGTATCACCACCGGCATTTTAGGGGGAACGTGGAGGCGATTGAGTTCCACGGCTATGAGGCGCTGGTGACGAGGTTTGAGAGAGAGCTATACCAACTCTGGAAGGTAGAAGATGAGCAAAAAGATGAAAATCCGAATCAGTAATGACGGCGTGAAAGGCTTTTTCCATCGGGTTCGAGACCATGCCCGAAAGCTGGACCGCGGGGAGGAACTCGCGCCGCAAATGACCATCTCCTTCGAGAACGCCAGCGACATGATGAGGGTTCTTTCCCCCCAGCGGGTCCGTGTTCTAAGGATTGCCCGGCAAGGAGCTGCGCCGGTTTCTACGCTGGCTAGCGACCTGAAACGCGACACCCGCGCGGTGAGCCGTGACGTTGATCTGTTGGAGCAGTTCGGACTGCTCCGCAGCCGGTACCAGTCCAACCCCGGACATGGCAAACGTAGGATCGTGGAGCCTTGCGCGGCCAAGTTCGAGTTTGTCGCAACCGTTTAGTGCAAACCAAACGGGGCAGCTTGCGCCGCCCCGTCATAGCTGAATGCCAAGTGCCAAATGCTAAGTGCCGCGTGTCCCATTCTTTGCGCGTTCTTTGCGCAAAGGGCAGAGGAGAAAGCATCGAGCGACTGGACAGCAGGAGTTGTTCGCACCCGAGGCGGAGCACGTATGGCAGCATCGGTTCTATGATTTCAATGTGTGGAGCGAGCGCAAGCGCATCGAGAAGCTGCGCTACATGCATCATAATCCGGCGAAGGAAGGGCTGGTGGTGGAGCCTGAACAGTGGGCGTGGAGCAGCTTTCGGAGCTATGCTTATGGAGAAGCCGGTGCCGTGCGGATCAATGAATGGGGGCCAGCCAAGCTAAAGATCCGGGAGCAAGCAGCGTGAGTCCATTTCTCCCCACCTTTGCAGAAAACGCGAAGGTGGGCCACCCGCCTATTTTCCAGGGGATGTGAATACGAACGCATGTAGTTTCGGGATTGTCAGATCCCTGCGCTAGGGATGAATCCTCTGCTATGCAACATACTGCACGTTGCCTTTGGTAACCGTTCTGGCTCATAATCTGGTGGCTCGACAGTCCGCTTTCGAGTGGCCAATCGGGCGGCCCCGCATTATGACCCCAGAGGCGGCAC
>JAIQFW010000265.1 GCA_020073105.1 Terriglobia bacterium | reverse complement strand
ATGCTGCTGGAACGCAGAGGAGTATCGTCGTGTAAATTTGATGCTTTTTCGTCCGGCAAAAACTCATTCAGCCGTCCGATGGGATGCCGACGGCTGGAGATAGTTTCGTCTTCAGGCGTGAGTTCGCGGTGCGGAGCTATGGGACCACGCCGTCACTTTCTGCATATTCCCGCATCCCACAGCCGAGATGGAATTCTTCGTCACTCGCGTGCTCGGTCTTCTGGCAACCGTAGTCGACGCCAGCACGGGAGCCGCTATTGGTGTGGGTGTCGTGGCGGCGTTGCTTCGAACGGCCAAGCTCGGTTTCCGTCCCGGCACCGGCCTGGGCTCAGCCATGTCTGAAATTCGAATCACGCTCGGCCGATGGCTCGCTTTGGCTCTGGAATTGGCACTGGCAGCCGACATCCTGCGTACGGTGATGATCCCTACGTGGGACGAAATCGGCAAGTTGGGAGCAATTGTCGTTCTCCGGACCGTCCTGAACTATTTCCTGGAGCGCGAGATTGGCGAGGAGCAGAAGAAGGCAGAGTATGTTCTCGAATCTGCAGCATGACTTCTCCTTTTGGGGGCTGGCACTCCAATTAGGAGCAGCCATCGTCATTACAGGCTTCGTAGCTCTGGCGCTGGTGTCTGTGACCCTTGGCCGTGGAGTGTTGCGAGCGAGGTTGCTGGTGGCGGAAGGCGTGATTGGCGGCCTCGGCGTGATGACGGCGGCCACGCTGTTGCGCACCATCGGGCTTCGCACTTGGCGCCAGATTTTGATGTTTACGCTCATACTCTCCCTGCGCATCCTGCTGAAGAAATTGTTCGTGTGGGAGAAACGGCGAATCCTTGAAGATCCAGCCTAAGGCGGACATTCCGCCTTACTCCCCAACCAGTGTTCGTAACCTTTGAGACCGGCCGGAATCTGATGGCCAGTGAGATCGGAGCACTCGATGAAGGGCAGGGTTGTACTCGTAACCGGGGCCAACGGCGGCCTGGGGACCTATGTGACGCAGGCGTTTCTCGATGCCGGCGCAACCGTCGTCGGCACATCGCGAAAAATACAGCAGTCTGATTTCAACAACGCGAACTTCACCGCGCTGCCAGCAGAGATTTCGACGCGCGATGGTGCGAAGGTCTTACTGGATCAGGTTGTGGCGCGTTTCGGAAAGCTCGATGTCTTGGCCCATACGGTCGGCGGCTTTGCTGGTGGCCAATCGATCGCGGACACCGATGATGTGACCTTCCAGCGCATGTTCGATCTCAACCTGAATTGCGTGTTTCACATTCTGCGGGCGGCGATTCCGCCCCTGCGAAATACCGGCGACGGTCGCATCATTGCGATTGGAAGCCGCGCGGCCCTGGAACCTGGCGCAGGCGTGGGCGCTTACAGCGCTTCGAAAGCCGCCATGGTTTCTTTGGTCAGAACGGTTGCGCTCGAAAACAAAGATGCGGGACTCACCGCAAACGTGATCCTACCCGGCACGATGGATACGCCAGGCAATCGAAAGGCAATTCCCAACGCGGACTTCTCCAAGTGGGTCCGACCCGCGACGGTCGCGAGTTTGATCACTTGGCTTGCCGGCGATGCCGGCAAAGACGTCAACGGCGCGGTGATACCGGTGTACGGCAGCGATGTTTGAGACTCTGGTCAAAACGTTTGTTTACGCCCTCGAGACCTACGCCGGTCTCGGATTGATATTTGCTGTGCCGTTCGTGTGGTTTGGAATTCAACGCGTGGACTCCGAGGCTCAAGGGTCGGCAATTGGTTTCCGCATGCTGATCCTGCCCGGCGTCGCCGCATTCTGGCCGATGTTCCTTCACCGCTGGACGCGAAGGATCGTTGAGCCGCCGGTCGAAAAGAACCCTCACCGAATATCGGCTAAGCCATGATTCAACCACTCAGAGTCGTCCATCGCCGCGCATTTGTCACGCTTACGCTGGTGCTGCCTGCGATCCTGCTGATCGGGCTTGGGGCGCGGCATTCACACTCGAGTCCAACAGCTAGTGCTGCCGACGTGCCGGCCACCGCATATGTCGTGAGGGAGTCAAGCAATCTGTGGCAGAGGCATTCGATTCACACAAAGTTCTATCGCAGGTCGGATGGTTCGCAAGACATCTATCTAGTTCTGCAGCCGGCGCAAAGCTTGAACGAGCCGGACTTGCTTCTCTATTGGGACGCAAACGCACCGCAGGGAAACGTTCTGTCCGGGGAGGCGCAACTACTGGGCGCCTTTAGTACGGGCAAGGTCTTTCATCTTCCGTTGAATGAAAAGCGCGCTGGCTATTTGGTCTTGTTCAGTCCGGCACATCAGACTGTGCTTGACACTGCCGCGGTGGAGAAGTTGCCATGAGCGTTCAATATGGCGCGATCAGTTGGAACCGGCAGAAGAAGGTATACGACGTCACAGTCCTGTCGTTATTGGCGTTGTACCTCGGGAGTTTTGTTGGTCTGGGCGCCTGGCTGCACCCGAGTGCGACGGCCGAGACGCTGCTGATTCGCGCGCTCGGAACGGCTGCCTTCCTGCTGCTGCATGTGGTGCTGTGTATCGGCCCACTGAGCCGACTGGATCGCCGTTTTCTTCCACTTCTCTACAACCGCAGGCACTTGGGCGTCACGACGTTTCTGTTGGGCCTGGCACATGGAGGGTTTGCGCTCTTCCAGTTTCACGCGCTGGGGAACGTGAATCCTCTCGTCAGCCTGTTCGTCAGCAATCCGCGGTACGGCAGTGTCGCCGATTTCCCCTTTCAGGCGTTGGGTTTCTTCGCATTGATCATCTTGTTTCTAATGGCCGCTACCAGCCATGATTTCTGGCTGCGGAATCTTTCCGCACCCATGTGGAAGCGGCTGCACATGCTGGTGTATGTGGCTTACGCGCTGCTGGTTGCGCACGTGACTCTGGGGGCGCTCCAGTCAGAGACGAGTCCTGTGCTCGCCTCTGCCCTCATCTTGGGAGTGGCTACCGTCCTTTCGCTTCATCTGGCGGCGGCATTTCGGGAGAAGCGGATTGACCAGGCGAGACGCCAGGCCGTCGACGAAGGTTTCGTCGAGGTCTGCAAAGTGGATCGGATCGCCGAGAAGTGCGCGACGATCGTGTCTCTTTCCGGAGAGCGCGTCGCGGTCTTTCGCTACGACGGCAGGGTCTCTGCGATCTCAAATGCTTGCCAGCATCAGAACGGACCTCTAGGTGAGGGTCGCATCATCGATGGCTGCGTCACCTGCCCATGGCATGGATATCAGTATCAGCCGGAGTCTGGCGCGGCTCCACCGCCGTTCAAGGAAAAGGTCCCAACTTTCCAAGTCAAGGTTGTCGAAGGAGCTGTTTTCGTGCATCCGCGTCCCAATCCACTCGGAACCCACGTCCAGCCTGCTGAGATTGAATCTTCCCAAGGAAGACGCAGGGAGGCGCAATCGCGATGAACGACTTTTACATAGGCTACTTGCCGAAGGCGCCAGAGGGTTTGGCCCGTTTTCTCCGAAGAGTGATTGCTGCGCTTGGCGTGCTGGCAATAAGCATCGCCCTTCTGCTGGTCATGAAACAAATGCGGTTCGCGAACTCGATATTCGAATATGGAAAGGTGCGCGGCTTTGAAGGGACGATTGCGACAGCGCCTTATCCCTCGTTGCTGGTCGAGCGTCCCGGGATGGCCGGGCCGCAATCGAAATACTCACGGTACTTGTTGGTTGCGCCGGGGAAACATGGGGCGGACGAACTCGTGGCTGGGTTCGATGGTAAGAAGGTCCGCGTGCAGGGTCAGCTGATCTATCGCGAGGGCGGGACGATGGTGGAGATCACACCCGGTTCCATAACACCGTTGGATACCGTGCCCGCGGATCGAGAGTCGACTCGTGACCTGGGGGCAGTGACCGTTACCGGCGAGATTGTAGATAGCAAGTGCTACCTCGGAGTGATGAACCCGGGGCAAGGGAAGGTTCACCGCGACTGTGCAGCGCGCTGTCTGAGTGGAGGGGTTCCACCGCTTTTCGTTACGAGCAACGGCGTCGACCAGTTCCTGTTGGTCGATCCGGAGGGGCACGCCCTGGGTCACGATGCTCTGCGCGAGTTTGTTGCAGAACCGATCACCATTCACGGAGAGCTGCTGCAGCGCGGAGAAAGTCGGTTGCTGATGATCAATGCCAGCGCCTTGACTCATATGGCTGGCAGAATCCAGAAGGCACCACCACTGGCGGAACGGCACGAGTAGCGGACAGGACGGGAAACCTATGCATGACAAATTGAACCCGCAAGCGGCGGAACACCAATTCTTCAGCTCGCTCATCGGTGGCGATGTAGGGGCATTGGATCGAATTCTTAGCGACGATTTTCTGCTGATCGATGTCATGACCGGATCTGAGGTCAAGAAGCCAGACCTACTCGCGGTACTGAGCTCAGGTCAGT
>JAIQFW010000073.1 GCA_020073105.1 Terriglobia bacterium | reverse complement strand
GGCCTGTTGGCGAAGTCCTCCGGGGAGGAGGGTAAACTTGTTCTAGTTGCTTCCGGGCGGTGTTGCCTGACCGGTAGTGGTTTGTGCCGGAGTAGTGTTGTCCACAGTGTTGGTCATCAAACGAACCTCTACGCGGCGGTTCTTGGCCCGGCCTTCGCGGGTCTGGTTCGATTCCACCGGCTTGTCCTTGCCCAGGCCGATCAAATAAATCTTGTAGGCCGGAACGCTGTGCTGCGAAGCCAGGTATTGAATGACCGAGTCGGCGCGGCGCTGGCTCAGCGCGTAGTTGTATTCCACGTCTCCGGTCGAGTCCGTCGCGCCCTCGACGGTGATGATGTAACCCTTGGTGTTGGGCACGCTACTGGCGAGCTGGTCGAGTGCGTCCTTGGCTTCCTTGGTCAGGCTGTCCTTATCGAAGCCAAAGTGCACCGCAGTCTCGGTCACGACCCGGTAATTGTCCAGGTTGGCCACGACGTTTTGCAGCGAGTCCACGCGGTGGGTGGCGTTGTTGGCCAGGGTCTGGGCCTGGTCGGCCTGCTGGCCCGCGGCCGTTGCTTTCTGGTCCACGGCAGCGGCCTTGGCCTGCACCTGCTGGATGCCGGCTTGGGCGCGCGCATCGACATCCTTAATGTCGCGCGAGTTCTTGGCCGTCATGTCATCCAATTCGTTGGTCTTGTTGATAAGCGGCGTAGTTTCCTGGCGAACGTAGTTCTTGCTGGCGCATCCGACGGTCGCCGCAACGGTCGTTGCCAACAGCATTGTCCACAGAATGCGATTCATAGTAAGAAGGCTCCTTGTAATCCTGGTGGCAATCCCTGGGTACGAAAACCTGGTAATCGCCGGCTGAATTCCCTGGGCTATCCCTTTCAGCACTTTGTAACTAAGCACGAGGGCTGCCAACCTGCGGCCCCTTCATTCCAAGCCTTAACTTGTTGATGATACATATGATACGCCAAGTTTACACACAATGTACGGGCTTGTTGGAGTACGCGAAGTGAAACGAACCGAGGAAATTTTATACGGTTGAGAAGGGGTGGCGGCGAACGGAAGCCTTCTTCTGTGAAAAGCGGCATTCGTCATTGCCGAGAGAATGCCACCCGGAGCCCATCGAATAGAATGGATCTAATTCTTCCCGCATGGATCTGAGCGCAAAAATCCGCACCCTCCCCGCTTCTCCCGGGGTGTATCTCTACAAGAACGCCGAGGGTGAAGTCATCTATGTGGGCAAGGCCAAGAACTTGCGCAGCCGGGTCAGTTCCTATTTCCATGAGAGGCGCATCGAAGACGCCAAAACCGGCACTCTGGTGCGTGAGGCCGTCGATGTTGACTATATCGTCGTCGCCAACAACAAAGAAGCGCTGGCCCTCGAAAACCACCTCATCAAGCAGAAGAAACCCCGTTTCAACATCCTGCTGCGCGACGACAAGACCTACCCCTACGTGAAACTGACGCTCGCCGAGCGCTTCCCCCGGGTGTACGTCACGCGGCGGTTGCGTAAGGACGGCAGCAGCTATTACGGGCCGTACTTTCCCGCCAACCTGGCCTATCGCATCGTGGACTTGATCCATCGCCACTTTCTGGTTCCGTCCTGCAAAGTGGACTTGACCCGCTTCCATCCCCGGCCCTGTCTGCAGTACTACATCAAGCGCTGCCTGGGACCGTGCGTCGAGGGTCTGACCACACCGGAGATCTATCAGGAAGCCGTCCACGACGTGAAGACGTTCCTCGAAGGGCGTCCGACCGACTTGTCGCGCTCGCTGCGTCAGCGGATGGACAAAGCTGCAGAGTCCGAGGAGTACGAGCGCGCCGCCAAATACCGGGACCTGATCTCGACCGTCGAGCAATTGCAGGAAAAGCAGCGCATTGCGGCCGTCGAAGGTGATGATGCCGACGTCTTCGGCTACCACTACGAGAATGACATGCTGGCCGTCAATTTGTTCCACGTGCGGGGCGGAAGAGTGCTCGACCGGCGCGAGTTCTTCTGGGAAGAGCTGCCGGAGTTTGAGGCTGCAGAGACCATGTGGGCCCGGGTCTCCGACCCGGGCGTGGCGGGTCAAAGTCCCGCCTCCACACAACCCACATCGTTCCATCCCGGTGAATTTTTCTCTGCCCTGCTCACCCAGCTCTACATAGGACAGCCTTACGTTCCACGTAACATCTATGTGCCAGTAGACTTCGAGGACCGGGAAGAGCTCGAAGAACTCCTGTCGGAGCAACTCGCGGCCCAGGGCGGCCGCGCCACCCGGGCCCACATCGAAGTTCCCCAACGCGGCGACAAGCGCTCGCTGATCGATCTGGCAGGAAACAACGCCAAACAGTCGTACGATCAGCGATTCCGCGTGATGAAACCAAACCAGCGCCAGGTGCAGGAAGCGTTGCAGGATGCGCTCGGCTTGCCCGACCTGCCACGCCGCATCGAGTGTTTCGACATTTCGCACATCCAGGGGGCGGAGACGGTGGCCTCGATGGTGGTTTGGGAAGACGGACGCATGAAGAAGGGCGATTATCGCAAGTTCATCATTCGCAGCGTCGACGGTGTGGATGACTTTGCTTCGATGCGCGAGGTGGTCACGCGCCGATACAAGCGGCTACAAGAAGAGAAAAAGACGTTGCCCAGCCTGGTGCTGATCGATGGCGGGCTCGGTCAGTTGCACGCTGCTGCGGAGGCCCTGGGCTCACTCGAAATCATCAACCAGCCGCTGGCCGCCATTGCTAAGCGGGAAGAGATCATCTATGTGTATGGGCAGGAGGACGAACCGGTCGTCCTCGACCATCACTCGCCGGTCCTGCACCTGGTGCAACTGATTCGCGACGAAGCCCACCGCTTTGCCGTGACCTTCCATCGTAAACGCCGCCAGATGCGCGACCGTTCGACCGAATTGCTGGAGATACCCGGCGTGGGTACCGGTACTACGCGAAGGCTGCTGGAACACTTCGGGAGTGTGCAGGCGGTCAAGCAGGCAGACGCGGCGGCGCTGTCAGCAGTCGTGACGCGCAACCAGGCGGAGGCGATTTTAGAGTACTTTCGGAAGTAAGACCTCCAGCCGGCATCGCTGCAAGATAGAAGGCGTTTCATGAATGGCCGGGCTCGGGATTCGATGAGTGGTGCAGATGCCTGATTTCGTCAGTCATCCTCTTGAGTCGCCCGCCCATACTTTCGGGTGCGAACTTTCAACCGTGACCTTTGTCACCGAAGAAATGTCCCGATTTATGACACGGTTACGGTGTCAATAGTACGTTTCTGCCAGTGTTCAAGGTGCGACTGGCACCGCGGAGGATTCTTATGACAAAGCTCTATTCGTGGAAACGAGCCAGTGCAATTGTTTTGTTCTGCGCCGGGACAGCGATCACCTTATCTGCGCAGACTTACGAGACCCTTCACAGTTTCGACTGGGTCAACGGCGGAAATCCGTATTTTATGTCTCTCGTTCAGGGCCCAGACGGAAAGCTCTACGGAACAGCCGGAGGGGGCGATAACGGGAACGGCACCGTGTTCAAAATCAGCACAGCCGGCAAATTTACTACGTTGTACAAATTCTGCATGCAACAGGGCTGTCCCGACGGGTCCGTTGCGCGGACCTCTTTGGTATTGGCAACCGATGGAAACTTATACGGGACAACCGAGTCTGGCGGACTCATCGGTGCGGGCACGATCTTTAGGATTACGCCAGTGGGTAAGCTGACAACAATCTATAGCTTTTGCGTTGAGCCCGGAAACTGCTCAGACGGTCAAGATCCCAGAGCGGGACTGGTACAAGGTGTTGATGGGAATCTGTACGGGACGACGTACAGCGGCGGGGACTACTCCGCCGGAACCATCTTCAAGATCACTCCGAAAGGGGCACTGACGACGTTGCATAGCTTTGACGGAAGTGACGGACGCAACCCGAACGCGGGACTCGTTCAGGGCCGAGACGGGAACTTCTATGGCACGACGTTCTATGGTGGGATAAATGGCTATGGAACAGTCTTTAAGATTACCCCAGCCGGGAAGCTAACGACTCTCCACACCTTTTGTATTCAGACTGATTGCCCAGACGGCGGCGGCCCGTCGGCAAGGATGATTCAAGCGTCCGACCAGAACTTCTACGGGACAACGCTTGTGGGGGGAAGCTATGGCGGACAGGATAGCGGTGGAACGGTTTTCAAGATTACCCCAGGGGGAGTGCTGACGACGGTATATAGCTTCGGAGGGAAAGACGACGACGGTGTCGCACCCTACGCTGGAGTCGTCCAAGGCACCGACGGGAATGTTTACGGAACAACTTATGGCGGCGGCACGAACGGTGTGGGAACGATTTTTCAGATTACGCCGGAGGGTGTGCTGACAACCCTTTACACGTTTTGCACCCAACTACCCGATTGCCCTGATGGCGGAGGTCCCTACGGTGGACTCGTGCAAGCGACCAATGGCACTTTCTACGGAGTAACTCTAGGTGGAGGAACCTACGGTGTTGGAGTGGTTTTCAGTTTGGACATGGGTTTCGGCCCATTCGTGAATTTGGTGCGTGAATCTGGTAACGTAGCAAAAGACGACGGTATTCTGGGGCAGGGGTTGAAGGACACAACCGATGTTTCATTTCACGGAACTCCGGCAACATTCACTGTGCGCTCGGACACTCTGTTACTGACAAGAGTTCCCCCCGAAGCCACCACGGGATTGGTCACTGTCACCACCCCAAGCGGTACGCTGACTAGCAACAAGATCTTTCGCGTCACGCCGCAGCTACTGAACTTTGATCCGCCGAGCGGGCCTGTCGGAACGAGAGTCACAATCATGGGTGTTAGTCTGACGCAGACTCAGAGCGTCGGTTTCGGAGATCACATCCCTGCGCAGTTCACGGTGAACTCCGACACGCAAGTAACAGCAACAGTACCGGGTGGCGCGAAGACTGGAAGGATCGGAATTCAAACCAAGGGCGGAACAGCCATCAGTTCTCGGACGTTCACGGTTACGCCGTGACGCCATAGCCTTCCTGATTGTGTTATCTGGTAGTTGGCGAATCGTCGCCGGGTCCCACTACCTACCGCCGCCTCAGGTGACACCCCTTCCCTGCTAAACTAACGGTTCATTCCCGTGAGACGAGCATTCCTAATCTTTTTGACTGTAGCCGGCAGTGGACTGCTGGCCCTCGCCGCCGCGCAAAGCACGGCCGCACCCAACCTCGCCACCCCACAGGAGAAGCACCTCAAGAATATGCGTCAGCTTACCTTCGGCGGACAGAATGCCGAGGCCTATTTCTCCGCCGATGGCAAGAGTCTGATCTTTCAATCCTCCCATGGCGGTGTGAAGTGCGACCAGATCTTCACCATGAACCTTGACGGCTCAGACATGCGCATGGTCTCGAACGGCAAGGGGCGCACGACCTGCAGTTACTTCTATCCCAACGGCAAGAAGATTCTTTACTCCTCGACCCATCTCGCCAACGCGCAATGTCCGCCGCGGCCGGATTTCTCGAAGGGCTACGTGTGGGCGGTCTACGCCGGATACGACATCTTCACCGCCAACCCCGACGGCTCGAACCTCAAGCAACTCACCCGCACGCCTGGCTACGACGCCGAAGCCACCATCTCCGAAAACGGGAAGAAGATCGTGTTCACTTCCCTGCGCAACGGCGATCTGGACATCTACTCGATGGATGCGAATGGCAAGCACGTGAAGCAGCTGACCCATGAACTCGGGTACGATGGCGGGCCGTTTTTCTCGCCCGATCGCAAATGGATCGTCTATCGCGCCTATCACCCGGCTGCGGAAAAGGAAATCAACGACTACCGGGAGTTGCTGAAGCAGAACTTGATCCGCCCGACCTACCTCGAGTTGTGGATCATGAAAGCCGATGGCAGCGACAAACGCCAGATCACCAATCTGGGCGCCGCCAGCTTCGGGCCTTCGTTTTTCCCTGACGGTCAGAGGATTGTTTTTTCTTCCAACCAGGGTGCCACAGGCGGGATGGGGAACTTCGAGTTGTATGCCATCAACAGCGACGGCACCGGCCTCGAACAAATCACCTATAGCGACGGCTTTGATGGCTTCCCCATGTTCAGTAGCGACGGCAAGAAACTAGCCTGGGCCTCGAACCGGAACGCTAAAGCTCCCCACGAGACCAACCTATTCATCGCTGATTGGGTGCCCTGATCTGCCGCCCGGACATTTGTGAATCCCAGTGCCCTTCGTTGCGGCTGCCCTTGCTACATCCTGTTCGGTTCGCCGCGCCGTATAATGTCGCCACCGGCCCTAAATGCGACCTCTTCTGAAATCGCGTCAATGGTTCACCTCGATAGGCCTATTCGTCCTGGTTCTGGCCGCGGTCATCGGCTCATTCCTGACCCGCGACGCAAGAATCCAGGCGACGAACTCGCGAACCCGTAGACCTGCGGTGGTCGACGAGCGTCCCCTGCAGACCGCCCGCAACGTAGCCAAACTCAGTGCCACCTGGGATGAACAGCGTTTTGCCAACCAGGTGCTGCGCGCTGCCGACCACGAAGTCGACCTGGCCTTTGCAGACGCCCTGCGGGATGCTGCGAATCACCCGGTGCCGCCCACGCCGCAAACCCAGGCACTCTACGCGCACTTGAACAAGTCGCAGGAACTGGCCAAGCGAGCTCAGGATCGCGTTGATGAACTCAAAAAGCAACTCGCTGCCGCCAGCGGCTCTCGCCGGGACGAGATCCAGGACGAATTGGATCTAGCGCAGGCGCAGCTCGAACTCGACAACGACGATGTAGACAGCGCCAAGACCGACCTAATACGGTCGGGCGCCGACAAGTTCAGCCGGGTGCAGCGGCAGTTCCAGCGTCACGAAGACGCCGAACACGCCGCGGATACGAGCCACGGTCCTACGGCCCCAAATGCTACGCCCATCAACTACCGTGCTGATACTCTTCTGGGCCAGGTCGAGGCCTGGCGTGCGCTCCGCACCAAAGCTGCGCAGTTGCAAAGCGCGCTCGACGAGGCGGCCGATGTCACAGCCAGCCTGAGCCAGGCCCATGACACTCTGGAGCAGCAGTTCACGACCGAGAAAGCTGCCGGATCAAGCACCAGTCAGCCAGCAAGTGGGAGCCCCCCGCAGGCACCGACCTCAAAACCCGCCATCGCCGCTTTGAAGACCCTCTCTGACGACCAGAAGACCCTCGGCGACTTGAGCAAGCGAATGCAGGACATGCAGGAAACCCAGACCGCTTATGGGAATTGGATTGCGCTACTGCAAACCCAGCAGCGCATGGCCGTGCATGGCATGATCCAGTCGGCGCTTTGGATTCTCTTGATCATCCTGCTGGTATATCTCGCCGACCGTGTCATCGATCACTACCTGACCGCGACTGGGGAGGAACGGACCCGCTTGCGCACGTTGCGCGTGGTGATCCGGTTTGCAGCACAGGCCGCGGGAGTGCTGCTGATCCTGTTTGTGGTCTTAGGCACTCCGCAGCAGATGCCGACCATCCTTGGCTTCGCGGGCGCCGGCCTTACCGTGGCGTTGAAGGATTTCATTGTCGCGTTCTTCGGGTGGTTTGTACTCATGGGGAAGAACGGGCTCCGGGTCGGCGATTGGGTTGAGATCAACGGAGTTGCCGGCGAGGTAATCGAGATCAACCTGCTGCGCACCGTGCTGCTCGAAACCGGAAACTGGGCCACCACCGGGCATCCTACCGGCCGCAAAGTAGCCTTCGTCAACAGCTACGCCATCGAAGGGCATTTCTTCAACTTCACTACCAGCGGACAGTGGCTTTGGGATGAATTGCAGATCACCGTACCGTCCGACCAGGATCCCTATCCGCTGATCGACGCCATCCAGGCCACCGTGACCAAGGAGACCGAAGTCAGCGCCAAGGCAGCCGAACAAGAATGGGAGCGGACCGCCAGCCACTACCGGGTGCGCTCGGTTTCGCCCACTCCCGCCGTCACCTTGCGGCCTACTCCTACGGGAGTCGAAATTCACATTCGCTACATCACGCGGGCCCAGGAGCGGGTGGCTATGCGGGCGCGGCTGAATCAGGCATTGGTTGAGCTACTCCACCACAAAGGCACGGGAGCAACGGTCTCGGCAAGCAACTAAACGATCGATGGAGGATGGGCGTCCCGCCCGTCATTGGGAGAATACGTCTAGTCGCTCTTCAGCAGGCAGCCCTTAATACTTTCTGGCAACTGAGAGCTCTGCAGGATCTCCTTCAGCACGGGAGCGGGGAGACCTCGCGCATATTCCATCGCTCGCGCCAGCGGCGTGTGTTGGTTGCGCAGGAGGGCGATGCGAATCTCCCGGCGCAAAGACCACTTGGGGTGATGGCATGCGGCTTGAACCAGCGCCGGTTGCCCTTCGCGAGTCAGGGCACGTACGATCAACGCCTCGGTAAGCCTCGGGTTCTCCAACGCAGCCCAGATCACACGCTTTTCGGGATCTAGCAACAGCGCGCCCGCCACGCGCCCGGACGCGCGTCTCGCCAACGACAGCTTCTCCCCAGAGGTAATCGCTTCCAGACGCCGGATCAGCGTCTCTTCCGCCACCATCTTGATGTCGCCTGCAACCAACGGCGCCAGCGCGACCCGCATCAAGTCGAAGGTGAACAACTGGCGCACGATAGTGACCGACACGTATCGCGGGGACTTGGGATGGCTGACCATCGCCAGCTTCACCTTGCGGCTTTTCAGCACGGCAGCGTTCTTGCTCAGTTGCTCCAGGACTTCCGGTGGAAGGTCGTTCCGCTTCAGCAGAGCCAGCGCTCGATCCTCGTTGAGCGTTGAATCTGCCGCTCCGCGCATCTCAGCGGGAGCGCTGCGGACAGGATCTGATGGCGAGGATTCAACTTTCAGTTCAGCTGAAGGCGCGAGTTTGGAGTCGTCCGGAGCCATACACAACCCGCTTGGCTGGATGTATTCGGCATCGAGATGCACCAGCACAAGCAGCCTTGGTTTACGCCCCAACTCCCCGGCGGGCACTCTTCCTGGCCAATTCCAGCGCGCCCTTCACGGGATCAATAATGGTCGCATTCAGGGCCACACCAGGACGATGGGAACGCAGGTTATTGTAAAAAACTTGCCGCACCTGCGCGGAGTTACCGAAGACACCGCCGGACATGGCCACTGGCACACTCTCCGCGTCGCTGAACAGGCGGCCGACCACAATCTCTGCCAGCCGGGACAGTTCAGCGCCTGCTCGCACCAGAATCTCGCTGGCGGTTCGATCGCCTGCCTCCGCTGCTTGAACCACGGCCGGGAACAGGGCAGCGAAGTCTGGCGGCGGAGAGGCATTAGCCGCCAGGATCATTTGCTCGCGGGTGCTCACTCCCCAGGCCTTCATCGTGCCCGCAAGCAACGTCGTGCTTTGGCCTTCATCGTGGGCGCGCATCGCGGCCGAGACTGCGGCACGGCCGATCCAGTGTCCCGAGCCTTCGTCGGAAATGGCAAATCCCCAGCCCCCCGCGCGCGCCGTCTGCCCCGCAGCATTACGTCCATAAGCAATGGACCCGGTGCCCGCAATGACGACGACACCCGGCCCCCCGCCTGAGGCGGCCTCCATGGCGATGACCATGTCACCGACCACATCAATCTCGCCGGAAACCAGGTCCTCAAGAATTCTACGGATGATCTCAACGGTCTCTGGCCGTGCGCCCCCGGCGATACCGGCACAGGTTCTCTCAATCTTCGATGGAGTTACTTTCGCCGCAGCACAAGCCTCGCGAATTGCCGTTTCGAACGCTGCCCGCGCTTTGCCTTCGCCAACTCGCACGACGTTGCTGCCAGAAGAGACGCCGCTGCCCAGCAGCGAGGTCTCGTCACCGATTTCACACGAGGTCTTGCTACCGCCACCGTCAATGCCTAGAAAGATGCCCACGAACGTAGTTCTATCACAGCCGCGCCAACCTTCCGATGCACAGTAGTTCAGGCTGATAAGGACACGTCCGCAACACACCGCTGACAAGCTGGATACCTCGCGGGGAGATAGTTCGGCGGGCCCCGGTAAAGCCCGATAACCTGTCAGAGAACATTCGGCGGTTGCGAATCGGCGCAAGTCCTCAACCATGGGCTTAGACAAACTCGATCTTACGATCATCGCACTTTATCTGGCAGGGATCACGCTGTTCGGCCTGCGTTTTCGCAAGCGCCAGCGTTCCCTGCGCGACTACTTTCTGGCGGACCGCAACATTCCCTGGTGGGCGATTGCGCTCTCCATTGTTGCGGCCGAAACCAGTACGCTCACCATCATCAGCATCCCCGGTCTGGCCTACGACACAAACCTCACGTTTCTGCAGGTTGTGTTCGGGTACCTTGTCGGGCGAGTGATCATCAGCCTGATTCTGCTGCCCCACTATTTTCGCGGGGATTTGTTCACTGCCTACGAATTAATCGAGCGCCGCTTCGGCCGCAGACTTCGCTCCTTCACGGCCGGGCTCTTTCTGATCACCCGGGCGGCAGCCGAAGGGGTTCGCGTGTATGCCGTCTCCATCGTGGTGGCGATTGCCTTGGGCACGGGCGAGATCGCTTCCATCGCACTCATCACCGTACTTACGCTGATCTACACGTTTGAAGGTGGCTTGGCGGCGGTGATCTGGACCGACGTGGTACAGACCGTAATCTACGTGGGCGGAACGTTGGTGGGCCTATTCACGATTTTGCACCTCGTGCCCGGCGGATGGGCTGCCGTGCACGCTGCCGCCGATAGCGCGGGCAAACTACGCGTCTTTGACTTCACTCCGGATTTCTGGAAGCCGTACACGTTCTGGGCAGGCGTCATCGGAGGAACATTTCTCACCACCGCCAGCCACGGCACCGACCAACTGATCGTTCAGCGCCTGCTGGCGGCCCGCAATCAGCGGCAATCGGTCACTGCACTCCTCTCCAGCGGCATTGCGATCCTGTTCCAGTTCGCGCTCTTCCTGATCGTCGGGGTCATGCTGTTCGCGTTTTATCGGGTGCCTTCAGCGAACTTCGGCAAGGCCGACAGAATCTATCCCCAATTCATCGTCACCCAGATGCCGCATGGAATCTCCGGCCTGCTGATTGCGGCCATTCTCGCCGCTGCCATGTCGAACCTGAGCGCTGCGCTCAATTCCCTCTCCTCGACTTCGATCATCGATTTTTACTTGCAGCACAGGCCGCAGACCGACGAGCGTCAGCGCGTCCGCCTTTCCCGCATAGCTACGCTTGTCTGGGCGCTGGTGCTGTTTAGCCTGGCGGTTCTGTCCCTGCACAAGGTAGGTCGCGTTGTAGAAGTGGGGCTGCAAATTGCGTCCGTGGCGTACGGCGCATTGCTCGGCGTCTTCCTCCTCGGCGTTCTCACACGACGGGCCAACCAGAACGGAGCTATGGCGGGAATGCTGTGCGGATTTGCCACGGAGCTTTATCTGTTCCTTTGCACCCTATATCGTCCAACCTGGCTCGGAGGCCGTGTGCCCTGGACGTGGTACGTGATGATTGGCACAGTGGTGACGTTCGGCGTCGGCTACGGTGTGAGCTGTCTTCACAGGGTCGAGAAGGGTTCGGAAGTGTGCACTTAACCGCAGATCGCGCTGAGAACGCAGATTGAGTGTGGTTCTCTCTGCGCGCTCAGCGCCTTTCTCGGCGACCTCTGCGTTTGGGGCTTCACGTATAGGTTTCACGTATACTTTCGACTCCAGCCATGGCACGGCAAGCCGCATCCAATCCGGGCCTCCTCCGCGAGCTCGGCCTCAGCCATGCCTCTGCCGTGGTGGTCGGCACCATCATCGGCAGCGGCATCTTTCTTGTTCCGGCTGAGATGATGCAAGCGGTCGGTTCGGCAAAACTGGTCTACCTTGCCTGGCTGGTAGGCGGTGTGCTGTCGCTGTTTGGTGCGCTCACCTACGCGGAACTGGGCGCCATGA
The DNA here is from genome assembly GCA_020073105.1 of Terriglobia bacterium. Classification (GTDB taxonomy): domain Bacteria; phylum Acidobacteriota; class Terriglobia; order Terriglobales; family Acidobacteriaceae; genus JAIQFW01. Next base: position 10,165 of record JAIQFW010000073.1, on the reverse strand, counting down.
AACCCCAATCTGGCGGTGAGTATGTCTACGTGCGCGACGCTTACGGCCCCTTGGGCGGCTTCCTCTACGCCTGGACATGGTTCCTGATTGCCAAGCCCGCCTCGATTGCCACCGTCACCACGGGCTTGGTCCGCATCCTGGGAACGTTCTCTGTCTTCGCCTTCTTCTCCGACCCCGTTATCAGCCGGCCCTTCGCGATCACTTACGGACAGCTCGTGGCCATTGCCGCAGCGGTGCTGATCTCGCTTCTCAACTACATCGGGATCAAGAAGGCAGGAGAGTTTCAGCTCATCTTCACCCTGCTGAAGGTTGCGATCATTCTTGGAATCGTGGTCGTCGGATTCAGCTACAGTGCGGGAAGTTGGGCGCACTTTGCGGGTGAATATCCGGCGGCCCAAGGTGGCCTCGTGGGATTTATGGCAGCTCTAGTGGCAGCGCTCTGGGCTTACGACGGGTGGAACGACCTGAATATGATCTCGGAGGAAGTCCGCGAGCCGGAGCGCAACATTCCCATCGCTCTGATCGTGGGAGTAGCCACCGTCGGAGTGCTTTACATGCTGGTCAATGCGGCGGTGCAGTATGTTCTTCCCGCCGGTGTGATTGCCGCTTCTCCGCGGCCCGCCTCGGAGGCCATTGGCCTGGTGTGGGGCCATTCGGGTGCCGCCGTGGTGTCGGCTGCCATGGCAATCTCCATGCTCGTCACGCTTAATGGCACGACCATGAGCGGCGCGCGCGTGCCCTTCGCCGTAGCTCGCGACCGCTACTTCTTTTCCGCGCTGGCAGAGGTCCATCCTCGCTTCCACACCCCTTCGGTCGCCATTGTGGTGCAAGCGGCTCTGTCGATTGTGTTGCTGCTATTGGGAGGCAGCTTCCGTCAGTTCTTTTCGCTCGCCATTTTCGCCGAGTGGCTCTTCTACATGATCGCCGGCAGCACCGTGTTTGTTTTTCGCCGGCGCGACCCGCAGGCTCCACGCCCGTACCGAGTCTGGGGATATCCGTTCGTTCCCAGCTTGTTCGTGCTGGCTTCAGCCTTGCTCTTGTACTACACCTTTACCGACAACCTCCGAAATTCAGCTCTGGGCTGCCTGGTGATTCTGGCGGGAATACCGGTCTTCCACACGTTTGCGCGCCGACGGCAAGCTTGATAAGTAGCTTTCCCCGAACCTACGGTGTGCAATGGAAGATGCGCGCAGGCAAGACATTTAAAGGCTGGAAACCTTGCCGCACTGACCCGAAACTTGATTCCAGATACGGCAGCACAGTGCGGGTGAACTGATAGATCAGCAGGGCCCCCTGTGGACCAAGCGCCCGCTTGGACTCTTCCACGATCTCCCGCCGGGCAGCTTCGGGCATGTTGGTGTAGGGGATTCCAGAGATGATGTAGTCGGCGCGCCCTAGACCTAGACGCCCGAGCACTGTGCGAACTTCCCCCGCCGAAGCATGAACCACGCACAGCCGCGGGTCCGGAACTTGGGCCTGGAGGAATGCCACAAACTCACAGTTCAATTCGATCGCCACCAACGTAGCGTCGGGGCGCATTCGCTTCAGGACTTCCTGTGTCATCGTGCCCACGCCAGGTCCGAATTCCACGATGACACGGGCCCTTTCCCACTCCACCTGGGAAAGAACGTCATTCACCAGAAAACGCGAACTGGGAATCACCGACCCTAACATGGCGGGGAATTTGAGAAAAGTCCGGGCGAACAGAAGCATGCGAGAACAGGTCCCCATTACAGACCTGCCAGGCTGCCATTGCCCAATCCGCTGAACACCTTGTTCCGAAGTCGCCACTGTCACTCCTTAAAAGACTCTGAACCTATGAGAGCCTCAATTATTAGCAGTATAGGCGTAAAGCAGAAGGGTACTTTCGTCATATGCGGTTTAGGTACTTACCCTGCTGGTACCTTGCCCCGCACGGGTTAGCGGCAGACAATGCTTAGTATCAATTTGCTAGCAGCTAATTCTACTTTGCCTCGAGGGTCATCGGTCTTGCGGCTCTGGCTCTTCACCTTGCTGAAACTGCTGTGGGGAATCTACCTGGTCCTCACCTCGATTTATTGCCTGCTGGCCTTTCTGCCCTACACTTACTTCGCTCTGATCAAAGCGCCTCCCTACGACTGGATGCCATGGTTCGCCCATCACCAGGCAGTACTCTACTTCTCCGTGCTGACAGGTATGGTGATCGCGCAATGGCCCCGGAAAAGCGACCGCGGACTTCTTTTGCTTTTCGGCGCCCTGGTGCTTGCCGGTGTTTATCTCACTCTGCGGCCATTTATGCCCACCGTTGGGAATGACTGGACCGCATATAGCTGGAGCCTGATCGCGTTGGTGCCGATTGTGCTGGTGGCAGCCAGGGATGTAAGCCAGCATTGGCCCGCCGCCAAGGACGAGCATACCGAGAGCACCTTATTCGGTTACTCAAGCGCCGTGCTGATCGCAATCTTGGTAGCTTTACTTTATGCCGTTAGCAGAGGGATGCACAGTTATTTCGAGAAGAGGCTCAGCTTCAGTGACACCTTCAGCTTGGGCAAGCTCCAGATCACAGCTTGGAGCGTGGTCTCGCACGTTCTGGTCGCGGTCATTGTCCTATCGATTCTGAACCTGATCCGAATGGGCAGCTGGCGAACCCGTCGATCCGCGAGTTTCACCCTCACATCCGTCGGAGTTTTGGTTTTTGCTGCTTTCTGGACCGTCCTGTTTCGTTTTCTCAACGACGCGCTTAGTTTCGAGGGCTGGGCAGCCCATGTGTATGCTGCATCGCTGGCAGCAGCGCTGACGTTGCTGTTGGCTTCCCTGGTGCTGCCGTTCCGCACCACCTCCGAAGCGGCCCTGAGGAAAGACCCTCCAGGCTGCAGACTTGCTCTCTCAGCCGCAGCTCTGGCTTTGTCTTTGTTCGCAGTTGCCTTCCCTGCGCTCATTGGCGGAGGCGATTGGAATGGAGTGCTACAACACTCGTTCACGTTGTTTTTCTGGATCGCCTTCAGCGTCTGCGTGTACCGTCTGCGCCCCCGCCGCAAGACCTACTCGCTCGCCACAATCCTGGGCGTGCTATTGCTGGGGGGCTTTTCCTACAAGGCATTGCAGGCCACAGAGATCTTCTGGGCGAAGCCTTTAGGCTCCACCGATGACGAAGTGGCCCGGGCCCTGGAGATATACGCAGCAGGGGACGTCTCCTTCCAGATGACGCACCACATTCTGGGCAACGCCCGCTACCAGCCTTGCGGGAATCTCTGCCGCATCCTGCGTGAGTACACCAACATTCGCGATGCCGAAGCCAAGACAGAAGTGAAGCTGGTAGATCAGTTGATTCCCGCCCAGGGCAAGCTTCCCAACATCTTTATTTTTGTCATCGACTCGGTCCGCACCGATTATCTGGGCGCCTATAACCCCCAGGTAGATTTCACGCCCAACCTGGACGCCTTTGCGCGCGACAGCATCACCGTCCGCAATGTATTCACCCAGTACGCCGGGACTACGCTTTCCGAGCCGGCAATCTGGTCGGGCACGATGCTGCTGCACGCCCATTACATGCAGCCGTTCTCTAGGGTGAACAGTCTGGAGAAGCTGGCCAACACCGATGGCTATCAGATGGTCGTCAGCTTCGACACGGTGTTAAGCCAGATCCTCTCCCCCAGCGACAACATCATCAAGCTCGACACCGACAAGCCACTGTGGAACCGCTTTGAGGTTTGTTCCACCATTCAACAGACGGAAACTGCATTGGATGCGCGCACCGACAAGACCCGTCCTGTGTTGTTCTACGCGCAGCCCATGAACGTTCACCAGTTCGCCGTGAATAACATGCCCAGAATCACCTCCGCGAACTGGCGGATGCGGCCGGACTTCAATAATCGTATCGCCTATGAACTGCGCGAAGTGGATGAATGCCTGGGCAATTTCTTTGCTTATCTCAAGGTCCGCGGCCTATACGACAACAGCATCATCATTGTGACTTCGGACCACGGCGATGCTACCGGTGAACTGGGCCGCTACAGCCACTCCCTGTCCATCTATCCTGAAGTCATGCGGGTACCACTTATCGTGCACCTTCCCGCGGCGATGCGGCGCTCCATCACTTATGATGACACGCACCTTTCGGCCCTGACCGACATTGCTCCGTCTCTCTATTACCTGCTGGGGCACCGTCCGGTGCGCCCGAATCCGCTCTTTGGGCATCCCTTGTTCGTGGAGACAAAGGAGGAACTGGAACGCTACCAGCGCAACCAACTCTTCCTCGCCTCAGACGAACGTGCCGTGTACGGCCTGCTTACGGAGAATGGCCGGTTCTTGTACGCAACTTACGATTCGCCTGCACAAAGCTTCCTGTTTGACCTGAGCCGTGATCCTACCGCGTTGCGCAATGTCCTCACCGACACGGCGAAGCAACGGTACGACGAGCAGATCATCGAAAACCTTCAGATGCTGGCGGATTTCTACGGTTACAAGCCCGGCGTTGGATCGCTGTTGGCGGCAGCGCACTAAGGCAAGCCCCGCTCGGGCGTCGGCCGATCTTGTAACGGTCTAGGCCCGCTCCTTCTTCCCTGGCAGTCCGGCCGGGTTTTCATGCGTCTTTTCGCGGAATCCGCCTTTCATACCGGTGGCCAGTGACACGCTCGCCTCGCCAAACTTGTCGCGCAGACGGTCCGCTGCCGCTAGCGCCTGCTGCCAGCGCTGCCGACGGCCATCTTCTAGCAGGTCCCGTTGCCCAGCACCGGCCTCGAATGACGAAGCGTGCACTCCCAACAATCGCACCTGCCCCCCTTTGCGCCAGTTCTTGCGGAACAGTGCTCTCACCTGTTCGAAGATTTCCGTGTCGAGTTGGGTGGGCGCCGGCAAGCTGTGTGCCCGCGTGGTCGTGGTGAAGTCTTTGTAACGTAGCTTGAGTTGAATCGTACGGGCGTGGAGCCCGTGCTCCCGCAGCCGCCGTCCCACCATTTCCGAGAGTCGCATCAACGTGGATTCAATCTTCGCCACATCGGCAGTGTCCTCGTTGTAAGTGTGTTCGTGGCTGATGGACTTGGCTTCGGTGTTCTCACCGACCGCATTGTCGAACCACCCACCGGCATCCTCCCCACGGGCCTTGCCCGCAAGCGCAAGCCCCCATTTTCCGAAATGCTCTTCAAGAAAGGAATCCTCAAACCGCGCCAGATCACCTACTCTGTGGATGCCCAGCGCGCTCAGGCTCTGTTCGGTGACCTTACCCACTCCGGGAATATCGCGCACATCGAGCGGCGCCAGGAATTTCGCCTCCCGTCCGGGAATCACCCAGAGAATTCCGTGCGGCTTGGCCTTGGCGGAGGAAACTTTGGCGATCAGGCGCGAGGTCCCAATGCCGATCGAGCAATTAAGCTGGGTCTCCGACTTGATCTTATGGTGCAGGCCGTGGGCGGCGCATAAGATCGGCCCATGCAAGCGCTCGGTGCCGGTCATGTCGAGGTAGGCTTCGTCGATCGACGCCATCTCGACCAGCGGGGAGAAGGATGTGAGGACCTGATAGACCTTTTCGGAATATTCCAGGTAGCGATCGCGGTGCCCGTCCACGAAAATGGCGTGCGGGCACAGCTTGGCGGCAGTGCGCAGCGGCATGGCAGAATGTACGCCGAACTTGCGGGCTTCGTACGACGCCGCCGAGACCACACCCCGCTCGGTGCGCTGCCCGCCAACCACCACGGCCTTGCCTTTCAATGCGGGGTCGAACAGCTCTTCCACTGAGACGAAGAAGGCGTCCATGTCTACGTGAAAGATGGTTTTGGTGGCGGGAGGCATGGGGAAGACCGAGGTCGATTGTAACCCTACCGATGCGAGGATCGAATGCCTAATAGGGAATAGCCGCCTTCGGCTGTCCGGATGGGCCGGGAGATTTGGCGAGCAAAACCGGACGGGCGGGGACGCCCGCCCTCCAATTACACCGCTGCCATCGCCGGTGTGGCGCGTGCCTGTTTCACCTTCTCGTAGATGCGGACATACTCCTTGGCTGACGCATTCCAGGAGAAGTCCTTGTTCATGCCGTTGCGCATCAGCGTTTGCCAGGAAGCGTGGTCGCGGAAGGCTTTCAGCGCTTGCTTGATCGTCAGCAGCAGGGCTTCGCCGTTATATTCGCTGAATTTGAAGCCGGTTCCCTGACCCGTGCGCGCATCCCAGGGCTCGATGGTGTCATCCAGACCGCCGGTGGCGCGCACGATCGGCACTGTGCCGTACTTGAGACTATAAATCTGGTTCAACCCGCAGGGCTCATACTTGGACGGCATGAGAAACATGTCGCTGCCGGCCTCGATCTTGTGGGCGAGAGCATTGTCGTAAGCGATCTTCACCGCGATCCTTTGCGGGAACTGTTTCTGCAGCCGGGCGAACATCTCTTCGTACTGGCGGTCGCCATTGCCCAGCGCCACCACGATCAGTTCCTCGCGCGCCAGCCGGTCCATAATTTGCGCAATCAGGTCGAATCCTTTTTGCGCCGCGAAGCGCGACACAATTCCGATCACCGGGAGGCGAAGATCGGGGCTGGTCACCCCGAAGGCCGCCAGCAGGTCTTGCTTGCACTTGGCTTTCCCCGACAAATCCTGTGGTGAATACTTGGCCACAGTGAACTTGTCGACTTGGGGGCTCCATTCGTCGTAGTCCACGCCGTTCAGGATTCCGGTCACCGTCGCTGCGCGGTCGCGCAGCACACCTTCCAACCCGAAACCGAATTCAGCCGTCTGGATTTCCTGGCTGTATTTCCGGCTGACCGTGGTAATGAAGTCGGAGTACACCAGCGCACCCTTCAGGAAGTTCACATTGCCAAAGAACTCCATTTTCGACATGGTGAACAGGTCCCAAGGTAGCGACAGTAGCGGCAGGATGTCCGGGGGGAACAGACCCTGGTAGCCCATATTGTGAATGGTGAATACCGTAGCCACGTCCTGGAAAGCCGGGTCCTCGGCATATTGCGTCCGAAGCAGAATGGGGACCAGAGCGGATTGCCAGTCGTGGCAGTGGAAAATCTGCGGTATACCAAGAATCTTGGAGGCTTCCAGCACGGCGCGGGAAAAGAGCGCAAAGCGCTCCGCATTGTCCGGGTAATCGCCGGAGGAAGTCCCATACAGCGCGTCGCGGTCAAAGAACGGTGGGTAGTCGACGAAATAGAAGCGCACGCCGGAGTGGTTGCCGCCGGTCACTACGGAGCAAAAGCGGTAATGGTCGTCAAAAGGTATGGTGATGCTGCGTGCCACGGTCTGGGCGTCGCTGAGCTTGGTCTGGCGATAGCGGGGCAGGTAGACGCTCACCTGGTGTCCGGCAGCGGCCAGCGCCCGAGGCAAAGCGCCGACGACGTCGGCCAAGCCGCCGGTCTTTGAAAAGGGCACGCACTCCGAAGCAGCAAACGCAATATGCATGAGGCCATTCCTCCCAGTCAGCCCAGAACTTCGCCGCAAGCTATCATAGTAAGGTGCACACGGTGGCGCCGAAGTACATGTGGGGTCAACTTTCAGTTTAAATGCGCCGAAGAAAGAGGGTCAACGTGCCGAAAGTATCTGCCGCGCCTTCCAGCCACAGAAAACCCAAGCTGGGACAACACTTCCTTGTCGACCCATCAGCTCGGGCACGGATCGCCGATGCACTCGGGGACATCTCTCAAAGTACCGTGCTCGAGATCGGGCCTGGACGCGGGGCCCTGACTTCTCTGCTGGCCAAGCGCACCCGCCGGCTCATCGCCATCGAACTCGACCGCGTTCTGGCCGCACAATTGAGAATGCACTTTGCATTGGCCCCCAATGTCGAAATTATCGAGGGCGACATCCTAGCGATTGATTTCGACACGATCTTCGGCCCCAAGCCGGGAAGCACCCGCCCGGGCATGAACCACCTGCCGGAGCGAGTTCAGGTTGTAGGCAACCTTCCCTACTTCCTCACTTCCGACATTCTTTTGCGGCTCTTCCAGTATCGCAAATACTTCGAAACCATGGTGCTCATGGTGCAGCGCGAAGTGGCCGACCGCCTGGCGGCACATCCCGGAGGCAGCGAGTACGGCTTGCTTTCCGCCACGGCACAGCTTTACGCCAGGGTCGAGAAGCTATTTACCCTTGCTCCCGGTGCATTTTCTCCTCCGCCTAAAGTGCACTCCACAGTGGTTCGGCTCACGATCACGCCAAGGCTTGAGAGTTTGCGGGTACCCGAGGAAGGCTTCATTGACTTTCTGAAGCTGTCATTTGGGCAAAAGCGAAAAACTCTGTGGAACAACCTGAAAACTGCCTACGGAACCAAGGTGCTTCGCGCCGCCCTGGAGAAAGCAGAGGTGAAGCCGACGGTCCGGGCAGAGGCTTTGTCCTTGGAACAAAGCGCGGCCCTGTTTCGAGGGTTGTTGGATGGAACATCGGGCTAGAGTGTCCTGTATTAACCACAAAGGACACGAAGGAACACGAAGGAAGTCCCCCGGGATATACGCCTTTGTGTTCCTTCGTGTCCTCTGTGGTTGATGAATTTAGGACAGCACCCGAGCTTGAGTAGTGTCTCAATTTCAGCAAGTTCGGGATTTCTCGGCGTACTCTGCGGCTGTTCTCGGCGGTCTCTGCGTTTCAAGGTCTTGAGGAGACTGCGCGAACCCAAAGCCCTAAATCGCTGAGATCGCAGAGAACACCCGCAGAGTCCGCTGAGAAGCCCGTAGGGAGCAAACTGAGACACTACCCGAGCTTAGGCTTTCTCGACACCTTTTCGGGATTACAATCTACCTGAGCAGGACTCGCCGGACGTCGCAGCATGGAAGCCTTACGCCATCCCGCCGTGGCTGGGCGCTTTTACCCGCGCGACCGCGAAGCGCTTCTCGATGACTTGCGGTCCTACCTCTCTCCGGCCGGCGCCCCCAGTCCCGCCTTCGGCTGCCTCGCACCCCATGCCGGCTACATCTACTCGGGCACCGTAGCGGGAGCGGTTTACGCCAACATCGACGTACCTGGTCGTTGCCTGGTGCTGTGCCCTAACCACACCGGCCGCGGGAGACCACTGGCAATCATGAGCACGGGTACGTGGGAAACTCCCCTGGGGCAGGTGCATGTTGACTCCTCCCTAGCCGACACTTTGAAGCAAGAGTTTCCACTCCTGTCGGAAGACGCCGATGCACACCGAGCCGAACATGCCATCGAGGTCCAACTGCCGTTCCTCCAGCAACGGAGACCTCACCTGACTTTTGTGCCGATTGCGCTCGGCACCGGCCATTTTGAACTCCTGGAGAAGCTCGGCGAAGTCGTGGGCGAAGTGCTAAAGGCGCAAGACGAGCCCGTACTGATTGTCGCCTCCAGCGACATGAACCACTATGAGAGCGATCGCGTCACACGAGTCAAGGACCACAAAGCCATTGAACGTATCTTGGCGCTAGATGCCCGGGGCTTGTTCGATGTCGTAACCCAGGAGGACGTCGGCATGTGCGGCTTTGGCCCGGCGATCGTTATGCTTACCGCGGCGAAGCGCCTCGGTGCGCGCTCTGCCGAACTCATCAAGTACGCCACTTCCGGTGATGTCTCCGGTGACCATGAGGTGGTCGTCGGCTACGCTGGGGTAGTCGTCCGCTAAGATCCAATCCCTCTATCCCATTCCTCTGGTTGAGTTTCCTATTGACGTTCTATAGGTCGCTAACCTATCTTTCTACAGAACGTCTATAGGAGCATGGCCATGGAACCGGCACAGACTTCGCTTCTCCAGGGAACCCTCGATCTCCTTATCCTGAAGGCGCTGGCTCTCCAGGAAATGCACGGGTTGGGGATCGCACGGCGGGTGGAGCAGATCACGGGCGGCACCTTCCAGGTGAAGCCCGGTTCTCTGTTTCCCGCCCTGCACCGCATGGAAGAGGAGGGTTGGCTGACCGCCAGTTGGGGAGAGTCTGAGAACAATCGCCGCGCCAAGTATTACCGCCTGACCAAGCTCGGCCACAAGCAACTGGCCACCGAAACCGAGCGTTGGGGACGGATCTCCCTTGCCATGGCGCAGGCGCTGGAGACGTAGAGAGGAGACCCCGACATGTCCTGGAGGTCACGGCTCAACCACCTTTTCCGAAATCTGTGGCGTAAGCAGCGCCCCCTTAGGTACCGGTGAAGCGGGGCGGGCGCTTGCCCGCCAGGGCCTCCACGCCCTCGGCGAAGTCCCGCGTGGCGAAACAGGCAGCCTGCTGCTCGAGTGTCGCCTGGAGCTCGGCAAG
>JAIQFW010000264.1 GCA_020073105.1 Terriglobia bacterium | reverse complement strand
GTCATCGTCGCATCCTGGTTCTCCGCCGCCCGCAGTTGTCCCGTAGAAGTTTCCATCAGTACCAAGAAGCAATCCCGCAACAGGATTTGCGCCATCAGCGCAGTTCGCTTGAGCGCAAAACGCATAAAGGGTGGTCAGTTTGCCCTTTGGCGTCATTTTGAAGATCGTGCCCATGTCGTGGGTCCCGCCAATGGAAGTGGTCCCATAGAAATTTCCATCGCGACCTTGAACCAGAGGTCCCAAGTAGGAGAACCCACCGTTGGTTCCATCGAAATTCACCAGGGTCTTGAAGGTCTGCGCCGGAGAAGTCATAGCCATTGCCAAACAGAATAGAAAAACGAGTGTTACTCTCCTACAAGCATTTGGACTAGCCATGGGAGACCTCTAAAACGCTAAGTTCGAGGAGTCGCGTCTATACCACTCTCACGCGAGAGAGGTGGTCTGCTCGGGCCGCACGCCGCAAGGGGAGCCAAGTACGGCAGGCCGAGCGATCAAGATTATCCTCTCGACCGGACTGCCGGTCAAGCGAAGCTTGGTTGTTGTTGTAACCAGGCGATTACACTCATTGACCCGTTTCTGAGGGTGTGAACCGCCTGCTTTCGTCAACCATCACTGGGTAACCGTGAAAGTCCCGGAACTTATCGCAGTGCCGCCTTTTGTTTGAATGCCGACCTTGCCCGTCTTTGCCCCGCTTGGGACCGTTGCCGTCACCTGCGTGTCGGAGTTCACCGTGAACTGTGCGGGGACGCGATTCCCGAAACCCACGCCTTGAGTCTGCGTCAGGCTGACTCCCGTGATTGTCACTTGTGTCCCGACTGGCCCACTCGGCGGGTCGAAGCTCAAGAGCTGTGGCCTAACGCGGAAGACTTTGTTGCTGGTCAACGTACCACTCGGTGTGGTGACGGAGACGAAGCCGGTCGTCGCTCCATTGGGAACCTGCGCTCTGATAAATGTGTCAGAGATGACCTTAAACTTCGCGGGAGTTCCGTTAAGGGAAACGCTGGTCGTTCCAGCGAAGCCTTGTCCGAGAATACCGCCAATTCCGCTGACTTTGCCGGAATCGCGTATGAGGCTAACGAACGGGTCGAGAGCGAGGTCTACCGCAAAGATAGTTCCAGCATTATAGATTCCACCGTCTGCGGTTGTTCCATAAAGTTTCCCATCCGTGGCTTGTATCAGTCCTCCAAATGGAAAGTCACCGTCCGGACAATTCTGCTGTGGACAAAATGCGTGTAAAGTAGTCAGTACTCCCGCAGGCGTGAGCTTGAAGAGCGTTCCGCAGCCATAATACTGGCAACTGGGGTCCCCCCCATGCGTCGTTGTACCGTAGAAATTTCCATCGGTAGCTTGAATCACTCCGGCGTCGGGTTGCAGGCCGTCCGGGCAGTTAACTATGGAACAGAACCGATACAAAGTCGTAAAGACACCCGCAGGCGTAATTCGGAAGACGGTTCCGCCACCTGCCTTGCCGCAACCAAAAGCAGTCGTGCCGTACAGGTTGCCATCCGCACTCTCGATAAGCGTGCCTTCGGGATTGGCCCCGTCATTGTCACAGTCGAAGCTATGTAGTACCGTGAAATCATCGGTTGGACTGATTCTGAACACTGAGCCACAGCCTCCGCTCACTCGACAGTTCTCGGTTCCTTCAAAAGTAGTCCCGTAGAAATCTCCATCATGGGCTTGCGTCAGCCCCGCGTGTGGGAACGAACCATCAGTCCCGTCAAAAGCGTGCAACGTTGTAACAACCCCTGTCGGAGTCACCTTGTATACTGTGCCGCATCCATAGCCGTCGTTGCAGTCTCGATTCCCTCCGTCACTCGTGGTCCCGTAGAAATTTCTGTCTACGCCCTGAATGACACCTCCATAGGTTGTGCAGCAAAGATGGAGAAAGGTTGTCAGCGTTCCATCCGGATTGACCTGAAAGATCGTGCCCGGGGTTGTTCCATACAAGCTTCCGTCATTGACGAGGGACATTGCAGTGCTCGGATTGGCCCCATCGCTACAACGGTATTCGACACAGAAGCTGTAAATAGTCGTCAGCGTGCCTGCGGAAGTTACCTGAAACACAGTCCCACAACCCAGACCGAAGCAATATTGGCTATAGTTCGCACCACCTTGGAATGTCGTGCCGTAATAATTTCCATCAATGCCCTGCACAAGAGATGCCTTGGGCACATCGCCGTCCGCAGAATTGAAATTTGCTATCGTCGTCAGAGTTTGGGCTGATGCGGTGATAGCCATCCCACAACACAGGAAAAGGAGGGACAATCTGCAAACGCTAACTCTTTTCATGAAAACCTCTCGGTCTAAAACTCTGAATCACTAGTGCAGACACGGGTCGCTCGGCTGCAAACCGCAAGGGGGAGCTAACTACGGTGGGCCGAGATGCAGGCAATTGTCCTCCCGGCAGGGGTGAAGGTCAAGGGACATCGGATGTTTGGGGGCCTTGTTCGTCCCTGTTTGTATTGGAGTAGGGCCACGGGCTTAGATGCCTCGGCCCTTTTTTGTTTTGTTAGTGGGTCAGCTTCTCGATATTCAGTTCGATATCGTAGGTCGCGTCGTGTGGTGGTGGGGTAGCCGCTTGAACGAAAAACAGTATCGGAGTACCCGGTTGCGGACTGAAGATTTGAGGACCTACTGCCGAGTAAGAGTTGCCGTTATGTAAGTCAGTAGTTGTGAGGATAGTACCTATCAGCCCTGTTCTATCAGTCCATGCCACCGATGAGTTCCAGCCACTATCCTGATGCACGTTTGTGAATGCTGAGATGTACAGGCCAACTCGATAGAAGCCTTGCTTAGTGGGTGTGAAAAGGGTGATAGGCCCAACGCTCTCCGTCCGGCCAGTTACATGAAATTCCTTCACTACCTTCCACTGTGGCAACCCATTGCTCTGCCCAAAGCTGCTCACCCACGCGCACATCAGCACCACAGCCAAGCAAATCGTTGATTTCCGCACAAGGCACCTCCAGAAATGGCCGCCATTGTAGCATTCGACGGCCCGTGTAAGACCCCTGAAGGTCGAAAGGCTCAGGGGTATTTCGACTCTTGCCGCAAACAGGAATATGGCGGTAAAGTCGTTGCGCCTCGGCAGTGAATCGAGGCATAAATCGACTGTGGATACTTTTGATGGCTACCATATGACTGGCAACAGGAACTGGCAGCCATCTTCTTCCGGTACGCGAAGGGTAGTACGATGCATTTCCTCGAAGCACTATTTCTTGGATGGCTGCTGTTTGGATTGTTGACTGCTGCGGGAATGTCCTTCATGTGCAAGAGAGCAGTAGAGGCACTTGAGAACAGAGGTTGCTCCCAGAGTACGGCGCTGATTTCCGCAGAAGTCGTCGCTAATTCGGGCGACTGAAAAAGATCACTACAACACGGCATTTCCTCTCATCATCTCTCCGCATCCCTCATCACCCGCATTACTGCTCGAACGCAGATAGCTGCTCCCGAGTTTTCGTGGTCTGGGCGCATGGAGCCTAGCTCCCGTTTCGCTATACTTGAACACCAAATGGTTAATTTTCTCATTGCAATCGTCACTACCTTACTGGGAGCCGTTCTAGGTGCCTACGTAACATGGGTTTTGGGCAAGCCCGACCGAGAACAAGCGAAGCGTGCGTTGGAACTACAGCAGCGAATTGCCGAGTTGGAATCTGTAGACCGCTTCGCACCACAAATGGCGATTGTTAACAGCCCGTCAGACGAGTCAATGCTCAACATTGAGTCTGAAGAACCGTTCACAGTTTTTGCATTGGAATACCTGAACAATGACAAATCAAGGCTGTGGACGCAATCTGTGAAAGAGAAAGGCTCTGTCATCCAAATACCGATTGCCGATGCCGGTTTGCTAGAGATCATAAAGTATGGGCCATGGCTGAACACCTACGACCGTTCAGCGACCATATGGTTCAGAGTTCATGTCGAGAAAGATGGACACAAGAAAATCTGTGAGATGTCCGCCACGATCAAATCAGAACTCAAAGGAAGCACGATGCGACGGCGAGTAATCGGGTAAATAGTGACGGCACACCGGAAACAAATTATCAACCTTTCCGCAATGACCTTCTCAGCCCACTGCACCGCAGACGCGACGAGAGATTCTGTCCTGGGGCTTGACCTAGAGTCGAACAGATCATCGGTAGTCTTCAGGTGCCGAGCAACAAGGATGCCAGCCACGATTGCTAGAACCCGTTTGCGGCCTTCGTCCACGTCTGCCAGTGTAGACTTCGGCAAGGCGCGGAGTACACTGTCCATGCTATGAGAGACGTGCCAGATTTTGGATTCTTCGAAAAATGTGGGGCTTTTATGCTTAGGCCACTGACCTGCCCCCCGAAAAGTAGTCCAGCGGAAATGTGACTTCTCCATTTAGGATGGCCCGCTCAGGGCCAGAGAGGAGGAGTCGTGCGCAAGAGTCGATTTAATGAAGAACAGATCATCGCCATCCTGAAGGAGGCGGA
>JAIQFW010000263.1 GCA_020073105.1 Terriglobia bacterium | reverse complement strand
GGGCGCTCATGAACGTGGAATACACCGGCAGGCAATATGATGTGACTCCAGCCATTCGCAAGGAAGTGGAAACCCGCCTCACAAAGATCCGTAAAATTCTAGGCGATAAATTTGAAACCAAGGTGATCCTGGCGGTCGAGAAGCGCCGTCACAAAGCTGAAATCACCATCAGCCCCCGCAACGGGCCCCTGGTGGGAGAAGCGCAGGCTGGCGACATGGTTGCCGCCATCAACGAAGCGCTGGAGCATCTGGAAAAGCAGGCGGTCAAATACAAGACGCGGTGGCGCACCCAGAAGCGCCATAATCACAAGAGTCCCAGCCCCAAGAAGTGGAATGGCAATGCTATGCAGGAACCCGTCACCACGGCGGTGGGCCTGAATGAAGCCACCGCGGTCGACGTGGTGGTGCATAAGTTTCCTGCCGTCGCCAAGACCACCGAGGTTCACCTGGTGCGCTCCGAGGACGCCGTGGCCATGCGCCCCATGACGCTGGAAGAGGCGATCAAGGAAGCCCACTTCCGTGACCGGGACGTTTTCGTCTTCCGCGATCCCAAAGGCAAGGTGATGGTGCTGCACCGCACCCGTGACGGCAAGATGGAGTTGATCGAAGCCCCGTAGCTGTCAGCTCTCAGCCATGAGCAAAACCGTGTGGGGACGGGCATCCTCGCCCGTCCCCATCTGCCCTCCGGGCGCCACCCCCGAAGCGTATGATGTTCCCCTCAATGCAATCACTCTTGCTCGGGGAGGATGCTCACATGAAGAACCTCTACTGGTTCGTCGTTCTGATGTTGTTGCTCGCGCCTGCAGTTTTCGCTCAGGAACACTACACTGAAGGCCCCATCTGGCGCGTGCAACTGATTCGCGTCAAACCCACCGCCATGGACGCTTATCTCACCAGCCTGCGCCAGTCCACCAAGCCGCTGCTGGATGAAGAGAAAAAGCAGGGAATCATCATGGACTACAAGGTGTTTCTCAAGGCCACGAAGGCCAACCCGGATGACTGGGACATCGCGGTAGCGGTTGAGTTCAAGAACCATGCTGCCCTGGATGGCTTGGCTGCCAAAGGTGAGGCGGAGCGCGACAAGATTCTGGGCGGGAAGTCGCAGGCCCAGCAGCTGGGCGAAAAACGCACCGAGATGCGGGAAATCATCAGTTCCGACCTGATGGAAGAGATATTCCTGAAGTAGTTGAAGACGATGGAGGACGGGCGGGAACCCCCGCCCGTCCTTTTGTTTTATTTCGGGGCGCGTTAGTGATGCAGTCGAACGCGTGTTACTCTGATCGCTTTATGGTCAGACTCGACAGCACCAAAACTGTATTCATCCTCGGTGCCGGTACCTCGGTACACTGTCATGTCCCGATGATGAAGGATTTTCTAGATGAGGCCTATAGACTGCGGAGATATACCGATTTTTCGCTGGACAAAGATGCT
Source organism: Terriglobia bacterium (assembly GCA_020073105.1). Taxonomy (GTDB): domain Bacteria; phylum Acidobacteriota; class Terriglobia; order Terriglobales; family Acidobacteriaceae; genus JAIQFW01. The sequence continues at coordinate 3,028 of JAIQFW010000263.1, read as the reverse complement.
TTTGATTTGGTTTTCGAGGCCATTACCGCACTAAATGCAGTTTATGCAAAGTCTCAGTTAGAACTAAGAAATATCGAGTCTGTTTTTGCGGCATTCGAAATGGCTGCATTGTTCGGAACCCTAGGTACCCTCCCGGCCGGGCGGATCTGTCAGCTTGTCCCAAAGCTGAAGAAAGTTATCTTAGAGACGATTGAACTGAAACAGTTTTTCCGCCCCGTGCCTGCGCATCCTCAGATAGCACCGTCACTGCTTGATGATCTGGCCCCAAGTGAGGAGTATGACAGGTTCGCGAGCTTGGTTAAGAACCTGACGAGCAGTGGCCACGAAGTCGCGGTGCTGACCTTTAACTATGATCTTGGGCTGGATTTTGCTTTTCAGAAGCGTCAGATCGAGTATCAAAATGCCCTGGAAGGTTCGGGCCACAGTGCACGTACAACACTTCTTAAGTTACACGGCTCTTTGAACTGGGCCCAGTGCCCGAAGTGCAAGAAGATAACCGTCAAACGCTTAACCAATGCTGAGATATTCGACATCCAAGGGAATGTTGGAAGGCTCCGGCCTAGCCGATTGATTGGTGCAATCCACTGCCACGAGGCGGACCGGGAGGAGCCATTTATCGTTCCGCCCACTTGGAACAAGTCGGAACACTATGCCGCTATATCGCCGATATGGCGCCAAGCGGCACAAAAATTGGATGAGGCAGAGAACATCTTCATTATCGGATATTCGCTTCCGGACACAGATCAGTTCTTTCGTTATCTCTACGCCCTGGGCACTATGGGCCCCTCCAGGATACAGCGCTTGTACGTTTTCAATCCCGACCGGGCTGTCAACGAAAGGTACCAGAACCTGCTCGGTCCTCTTGCGAAGGACCGATACCAACTCAACCCTGATCGAGGAGTGCAGTTCCCAGAAGGAACGTTTACGTCCGCGATTGATTTTCTGAAAAGGAATATCCCCGTTTCTCTGTAGCCGCACTCTTGCCTCTAATTTTCCGATCCGCGCTATCGTTTCACAATCCGCACAGTCATCTCTTTTGGGAGGGAATCTCTTGAAGCACCTCATAGTGGCGACCCTGCACCTGACCGTTCTCGTCATCCTCGTTCTCGCCCAAAAGGACGACGTCCCCAAGAACATCGCCGACAGTGTGGGCAACTCGCTTAAGTGGACCGAAAGCCAGTTTTACTCCGTCGCCGAGGCTATGCCCGAGGCAAAGTACAATTACATCCCCACCGCCGGTAACTTCGAGGGTGTCCGCTCCTTTGCCGAGCAGGTCAAGCACGTGGCTTGCGCCAACTACGCCTTCTTCAATGAGATTGAAGGCAAGACTCCGCCCGACGAGTGCGAAAAAGGCGGTCCGTATCCGGCCAAGACCAAGGCGGAATTGCTCAAGTATTTGAAGGATTCCTTTGACTACGGCAACAAGGTGCTGCAGACCGTCAATGCGAAGAACGCAATGGATAGAGTCGAGGGCCGCTATGCGGGGCCGAATACCAAGCTTGGGATAGCCGTTGCCGCCGTGTGGCACGTGGCCGACCACTACGGTCAGATCGTCGAATACTTGCGGATGAACGGCATCGTGCCGCCGGGTACGCAGCAGTACGGGCTGAAGGTTCGATAGATACGGCTTCAGGCTTCAGGAGTCAGGCTTCCGGCACCACGATTAGGCCATGCGGAAGCCAGAAGCCTGATGCCAGTTGCCAGGAGCCTGTATTTACGCGCTCTTCTTCAACTGCTGCGCATTGGGCTGGTAGGTGCCCGGAACGGCGCGAAACGAAATAGCCAGCCGGTTCCAGACGTTGATCTGCGCGATGGCCAAGGTCAGGTTGACGAGTTCTTCGTCCTTGAAATGCTTCCTCGCCTCTTCATAGACTTCATCCGGGACATGCCCTTCCGAGACCAGCGTAACTGCTTCGGTCCAGGCCAAAGCCGCCCGCTCCCTTTCGGTGTAGAACGGCGTCTCGCGCCAGGCATTCAGTTCATAAAGACGCTGTTCGGTCTCGCCCAGCGCGCGGGCATCCTTGCTGTGCATGTCAATGCAATAGGCACAACCGTTGATCTGTGAAGCACGAAGATAGATCAGATTGAGCAAGGAACGGTCCAGTCCGGAGCGGTGGTTGAGATAAGCCTGGACTTGCAGCACAGCCTTATAAGCTTCCGGGGCGATCTTGTCAGCTTCCAATCGTGATTGCATGGGTTCTCCTTCCGGACGCGAAAGCGTCCCGCATGTAAAGGTTAATAACAGGGCCGGCGCATACCCGCTTGAGATTCTTCTTAAAGAGATGCCGGGGACGAGCGATAGGCTTCACGTACCATTTCGCGGGATGTGGAAAACTCGAGCTTAGAGATGGCGGTCGTCGGTTCGAGGAAGAATCCTGAATCCACTCGAATCGCCTAGGTCCTTGGTTTCTTTGCGGTCTTTGCGAACACTTTGCGACCTTCGCGGGCAACTTCTTGAGCCGCAAAGTCCGCGAAGACGAACCGCCAAGGACGCAAAGCTAACCTCGGCGTGAAACACACTATTTCCGAGTTCGCGGTAGTGTCTCAATTTCAACAAGTTCGGGATTTCTCAGCGTGCTCTGCGGCTGTTCTCGGCGCCCTCTGCGTTTCAAGGTCTTGAGGAGACTCCGCGAACCCAAAGCCCTAAATCGCTGAGATCGCGGAGAACACCCGCAGAGTCCGCTGAGAAGCCCTACAAGGAGCAAACTGAGACACTACCGAGTTCGCCTACTGGTTGATCCCCATCTGCGTCAGGATGAATGCGTAGTCAAAGGCCGCGTCCTTCAGGCGGTCGTACCGCCCGGAAGCGCCTCCGTGGCCCGCCGGATCCAGGTTGACTTTGAAAATCAGGAGCTTGTGGTCGGTCCGTACGGCCCGCATCTTGGCCACATACTTCGTTGGCTCCCAGTACATGACCTGGCTGTCGTTGAACGACGTCCTCACCAGCATGTTGGGGTAAGCCTGGTTCGCGATATTGTCGTAGGGCGAATACGAAATCATGTACTCGAACTCGTCCTTCTTCTTGGGG
>JAIQFW010000072.1 GCA_020073105.1 Terriglobia bacterium | reverse complement strand
GCGACATTCGCAAGTTCGATCTGTTCCAGCTACGGTGGGGACAGCTTCATCTTGGGACCAAACTCGGAAGCGTCGAGCCGGTATTTCCCCGTGCCGACAAGGGTGCAGTCGAAAGGATGCAGAAGATGGAAGAGCAGGGACGAAGCGTTGCAGCGGTGGCTGACGTTAAGCCTCCGGAAGCGGCGGGCAGCGCGCCAGCAGCACAGCCGGCTGCGGCTGCCCCCGCTACAGACAACAAGATCGGCATCGAGGATTTTGCCAAGATCGAGTTGCGAGTCGGGGTCGTCAAGGTGGCCGAGCGCGTGAAAGGTGCGGACAAACTGCTTCGCCTGGAAGTCGACATCGGCACCGAGGTCCGGCAGGTGGTCGCCGGAATCGCCGAAGCCTACGCCCCGGAGCCCTTGGTCGGACGCAAGGTCGTGATCGTGGCCAATCTTGCGCCGCGCAAGCTGCGCGGGCTGGAGTCGAATGGCATGATCGTGGCGGCCTCTATTGAAGGCGGCAAGCCTGTGCTGGCGAGCTTTCTCGAAGATGTGCCTGTGGGCGCAAGGCTGAAATAGCGGTGAAAAGCCTTGACCACAGAGGACACAGAGTTCCACAGAGGAAGTCCCTGAACAGCGGCCAATGAGCAACGACCAACGACTGATTCTTGTCGATTCTCATGCCCATCTCGATGGCAAGCAGTTCCAAGCCGACCGCGAGCAAGTGATCGCTCGGGCTCGGGAAGCCGGCGTGGAGACTATCGTCGCCATTGGAAACGGCGACGGCCCGGGAACACTGGACTGCGGAATTCAGCTGGCTGAGAAGTACGATTTCATCCACGCCACGGTCGGCATTCATCCCCACGAAGCCAAGCTGGCTACCGAGGCGGCGTTTGCAGAGCTTGAGCAACTGGCAAAGCGACCCAGGGTCATTGCCTGGGGTGAGATTGGACTGGATTACTTCTACGACCACTCGCCGCGTGACACGCAACAGCAGGTGTTCATCCGGCAAATGGAGCTGGCACACGCGGCTAAGCTGCCGATCGTGATCCACTGCCGGCCGTCCGAGAACAGCGAGGATGCGTGGGAGGACTGCCTGGGGCTGATTGGACAACATTGGGGAAAGAGCGGAGAAGGGGGAATTCTGCATTGTTTCACCGGAACCTGGGCCCACGCGAAACGGGCGCTGGACATGGGTTTCATGATCTCTTTTGCTGGTAACGTCACATTTCCCAAGGCGCAGCAGATTCGCGATGCTGCCAAGGAGGTCCCCCTGGATCGCATGCTGATTGAGACCGATTCGCCCTACCTTGCACCCGTGCCGCACCGGGGAAAGCGCAATGAACCGGCATTCGTAAAGGAAACAGCCAGGCAACTTGGACAACTGCGAGGGCTGTCCATGGAGGAGATTGGGACGGAAACAACCAGAAACTTCCATCGTTTCTTTTCGCTTCCCGAAAGGGCCAACTCCATTTAGTTTGTTAATGAGCATCTTTCATCGGGCGCCGTAATCTGTTAATTAGAAGCCACCTTCCATGCCAGAGAATACTTTTGACATTGTCAGTAAGATCGACCTGCAGGAGGTCTCCAACGCCATCCAACAGGCGCTTAAGGAGATCCATACTCGATTTGACTTGAAAGACTCGAAGTCAACCATCGAACTGGAGGGCAAGGAAACGATCGTGCTGCACTCGATCGACGAGTTCAAGCTCAAGGCGGTGAATGACGTTTTTCAGCAGAAACTGGTGAAGCGGGGTGTGCCGCTGAAGGGCCTGACCTATGGTCCGGTCGAGCCGGCGGCGGGAAGCGCCGCAAAGCAGCGCATCACTATGCAGCAGGGCATCCCGATCGAAAAGGCACGCGAAATCGTGAAGACCATTAAGGACACGAAGAAGAAGATCAACGCCTCCATCCAGGGAGACTTGGTGCGGGTCAGCGGAAAAGACCGAGACACGCTGCAGGAGATCATGGCCGTGCTGCGACAGAGAGATTTCGGGATCGACATGCAGTTCACGAATTACCGCACGAACTAACCACAGGGGACACAGAGAACACAGAGTTGAGCACCTCGGCCGCCATCAACGGAAAAGAGATCTTCGAACTGCTGCGCGAAGACCTGTCCGCCATCGAGCGCGAGTTTGGCCGGGACACAGTTTCGGGTGTAGAGGCCATCACTGAGATCGGCGAATATCTGCGCCGTGGCGGCGGCAAGCGCATTCGCCCCATGCTCCTGCTGCTTTCTGCCAAGCTCTTCGATTACCGGGGACGGGGCGCCATCAAACTCGGCGCAGTGGTGGAAATCATTCACACTGCCACCCTGGTCCACGACGACATCATCGACGAAGCCCAGACTCGCCGGGGGCGGCCTGCTGCCAATACCCAGTGGGGGAATTCCAAGTGCGTGCTGGCGGGCGACTGGCTTTACATGCAGGCCTTCAAGGTTGCCCTGCAGGAACGCAACTTCCGTATCCTGGACACACTCATCGACCTCACCCAGCAGATGGTCGAAGGCGAATTGCTGCAGATGGAAAAACTGGGCAAGCTGATCTCGCTGGATGAGCATTTCGAGCTGATTTACCGCAAAACGGCTTGCCTATTCTCAGTCTGTATGCGGATTGGTGCCATCCTGGGTGGCGCAACCCCCGAGCAGGAGGAAAACCTGGCGCAGTACGGTCGCGATTTAGGGATGGCTTTCCAGATCGTGGACGACGTGTTGGACCTCACTGCCTCAGAGGACGTCCTGGGTAAACCCGTGGCCAGTGATTTGCGCGAGGGCAAAGTTACAATGGCCGTGATCCACGCACTAGAGCGATGCACGGCTCGGGAACGGCAGACGATTGATGCGGTGGTGCGAGAACGCGCTCTGGATGGTGTGACGCCCGGCGAGATTCTGGAGATTCTCAACCGTTACGGCTCGATCGATGCCGCCCACGCCCAAGCCATGCAGTATGCCAGCCTAGCCAGAAACGCAATCTGCAACTTCCCCAACAGCGAGGCCAAGCGCGCCCTGATGTGGGCCCCCGAGTACGTGGTGGCGAGAGAGAAATAACACGATTCCTCCGCGTCCTCTGCGTATTTTCTCAGCGCCCTCTGCGTTTTAAGACTTGGAATGTCCTCGACGGCCAAGGCGCCCCTTTCATGTGCATTGGGCATTCGTGCAGTCCGCAGCTTGCACGGGTGGATCTTCTGCCACGGCCACTTTCCAACTCGGCTGGACCGATGCTAACGGCCAACCCCATACATCGCAAACTATGCCTATGCTCGAGGGCTCAAGTCTAACGGTGCCAGCTGGAGTCTTCCACCTCCGATCGTCTTTGGCCGATGCTTGGGCAAGTGGAGATTTCAACGTTTCCACAAACGGTTTGTCAATTTCATATGCGGCCGCATCTACAGGATGCAGCAGCGGGACTTATGACCTCTACGTGACAGCGACCCAGCTGCAGTAACCCCAATCATGATTGCTGTTACGGTTTAACTCGAAAAATGACGCCACGTGACTCGTTTCCGCCCCGAATCGCCGTGCCGTAGAGGTTTCCGACGCCGTCTATAACTAACGGGGCCGTCGGTTGCGCCCCAAGCTTTGCGTCACCCGGAAAACGAAAGCCGCGTTCCGTCCATTGACCATCAAAACTCGGCGAAAGCTCAAAAATCGTTCCGCATCCTTGAGGGCATGCTTCCTTGACATTGCCGCCTTCATAGGTCGTCCCATACAGATTACCCGCATTATCCAAAACAAGGCTAGCCATCGGGGTGGCGCCGTCTCTTCCACCGGCGAAACTGTGGAGAATTTCTTCCGTCCACTTTCCGGAGACCTGGCTCAATTCAAAGACCGCACCGCGGCCGAAATTCCCACCGGCAGTTGCCGTCCCGTAAAGATTACCCGCTTCATCAAATACAAGGATAGCATCTGGGTTGATTGCGTCATTACTACCATCGGAGCTGTCGAACGCATACACTAGTGTGTAAGTCCAACTATCTAAGAATGGCGAAAGTTCGAATGCAGTTCCTCCATTTTGAGGGCCGAAGCAGCACGTCGTGCCGTAGAGGTTACCGAATGCATCAAGTACTAGCCCGCCAATTGGGCCACCACCGCCCTGTTCCATACCGTAAAGGACGTTCTCAGTCCAGGTGCCGCCTGGCCCGGGCGATAGCTGAAATACGGTACCAACCCCACGTGCCCCCCCAAATTCTGTAGTTCCATAGAGATTGCCGGCCAAATCCAGAATTACACCCGACTGGGGATTCGCCCCGTCGTCTCCCCCGGTGAAGCTGTACAACACCGTCTCCGTCCATGTTCCACCGTTCGACGGCGGCGAGAGCTCGAAAACAGTTCCGCAACCCAGACCGTTGCAGCCGCTCTTGTGAGCTCCGCCATATACAGTCGTTCCATACAAATTTCCGGCAGCGTCTATCACTAAGTTCCCTTGCGGTTTCAGACCATCCGGACCGCTGAAAGCGTAAATGACATGGTAGCCAGAGGTAGGCGAGAACTGATACACGGTCCCGGCCTGTCCACCGAGAAAGCCCCCTGCTGCCGTTGTGCCGTAGGCGTTCCCCACTTGGTCTACTACAAGGCCCGAAGAGGGGGTCGCCGAATTCTTTTTGAACGAGCGAAGCACGTTATAGCTACCTGACCAGGCGACGGTTGTTAACAATAGAGTCACGGTCGCAGTTGCGCAAATTCGACTCAGAGCAGGCCGGAAGGACTCTCGAAACACGGTGCACCTCCGTACGGGAGATTTTGCGTAAGGCAATAGGGATAGGGAGCGGAAAACTAGCCTTACTACTGGCTGGCACGATACCACAGTTCCGTGGGAGGACCCAAAACGCCGTCGCGCGGCATTTCCGTGGGCCACCGAGCGACTAGTTACACCATCCGATAGAGCAACACCGGCCTTCCATACGCTAGCTCCCGACCGGGGTAGTTAATGACGCCCCTAACTTGCGGACTGTGGTCGCTAGAATAGCTGTTAGGCTGCACTCTTACCCGAGCCCGCTCGGTACTTTGCCCATCGCGCCTTCTGTGCCGCAGCAATCCGCTTGCGGGCAGCAGCGGAAAACGTGCGCTTCGCCTTACCTGTCTTGGGATCGCGGCCAGCCACTCTGGTCAACGCCCGAATTGCTTGGTCTAACTGCCGGAGCTCCGCTTGCAAACGGTTCCGTTCTTGTTTCAACTGCCCCAGAACTGCCCCTAGTTCGGCCATGTATTCTCTCTCGCCGGGAGGTTAACTGCGGAAGTAAGAATACCTGATTAGAGAGAGAAATGCACAGACCGACGGAGGCAGGCAGCGTCCGGGCGCTGAATGGTTGGCCCAACAAGCGACTTGTTTCAACCGACTTGTCTTGTCGGGAGAACAAGAGCAATCCCGGTGTCTCCATGACGTTCCTGCACCCGCGTTAGGTCTTTGCCCCTGCCAATTGGGAGAGCGGACGTTGGCCTCTTCGCGTAGGTTGTCCGTTTCTTCCCGCTGCCACGTCGGATGGATCGGAGACTTTCTAGGGCGGCAATTGCCTTTTCGATATCGCGACGCATCGATGATTTGTCAGTACCACAGCGTTGTTTTTTCAGCTTGGCAAGAACACGGTCGATATTCAGCATTGAGCCCTCCCCAGGCGTTCGTTCCCCCTTTTATGCGCCTTCCGGGAGTTATGAATGACAGTTCCAGCTTTTGTCCGGAACTCGTAACAGGGTCTTACGAAGTGCCCCTCATCGAGGGATGGGGCTTTGCGTTAGATGCCGCCTGGATGAGCGTGAAGATGCTGAAGTAGGCAACTCAGGGGACCTGGGGGCGGCGAAGCCGCCCTTTTTGTTTATACTGAGCAACTAAGTCCACTCACCAACTCGTGCATACTCTCTTCTCACTGATTGCGCACCACGGATACGCTCTTATCTTTTTGGTGGTGCTGGCTGAGGCCATCGGCCTACCGGTGCCCGCGGCTATAGCGTTGGTGGCGGGAGGCGCAGCCATCGCGTCCAAGACTCTCAGCGCCCCGGTAGTGTTGATTCTTGCGTTGTCCGCCATGCTATCAGGAGACACGCTGCTCTTCGTTCTCGGCCGCTACATGGGCTGGGCACTGCTTGCCGTTCTGTGCCGGCTGTCCATCAATCCCGAGAGCTGCATTCTGCGGTCGGCCGAGTCGTTCTACAAACGGGGTAAAATCACGCTGCTGTTCGCGAAATTCATTCCCGGTGTAAACACCATGGCGCCTCCACTGGCGGGAAGCATGAAGATGCGCCCGCGGCAGTTCCTGCAACTGGATTTCGCCGGTGCGGCGCTGTATATCCTGGCGTATACCAGCCTGGGGTTCGTGTTTCGCGATTTCCTGGCGGTGATTACACGGGGATTTCAAACCGCCAGCCACGCCTTCGCGGAAGTCCTTTTCACCGCAGCGATTGTCTACCTCGGCTACCGGGTCTGGCTGTACCGCAAGAACCGGGTGTACCGGGTGGTGCCGAGAGTGCCGGTGCAGGAACTGGCGGACAAGCTTGCTTCAACGGAACGTGGCCGGGTGCTGTTGGTGGACGTCCGCAGCCACGGTTACTATGATCCCGATGCGGCTCGCATTCGAGGATCCATCCGGATCGAGCCCAACAATCTGTCCGAAGAGCTGAAGAATTTGCCCAAGAACAAGGACATCTACCTCTATTGCACTTGAGCACGCGAAGCGACCAGCGCCCGGGTGGCGCTGCAACTGCGGGAAAAGGGATTCAACACGTTTGTGATTGTGGGTGGATTGGCGGCGTGGCGGAAATCCGGGCACCCCCTGGAACCCGTGCCACATGACGACTTGGTAAAGCTGCCCACGTTTAGCTAGCGCAGGTCTCGGGCACGAATGCCTGGTGTCACGATGCCTGCCGCGAAACGTCGCAGTCACAAACGAACCTCTCATCATGAGCTCGAACAAAGAAGTCGAAATCAAGTTTCGAGTGAGCGATGTGCGCGCACTCAGTCAGCGGTTGCGGCAGTCCGGATTCCAGCTGCTCACGCGGCGCACCCATGAAATGAACACCCTTTACGATCGGCCCGGCCAGCCGTTGCGTAAACGCGGCGAACTGCTTCGGCTGCGACAATACGGAAGGAAGTGGGTCCTCACCCACAAAGCAAAGGGCAAGGCAGGGCGTCACAAGACGCGAATAGAGAATGAAACCCAGGTCGCTGACGGCACGAGAATGGACGCGATTTTGCGGGCCCTAGGTTTTGCTCCAACTTTCCGCTATGAAAAATTTCGGGCCGAGTGGACAGACGGCAAGGGTCATGTCGTGGTGGACCAAACCCCGATTGGAGATTTTGGGGAGATCGAGGGTCCGTCGCGCTGGATCGACCGAACCGCACGCACTCTGCAGATTCGTCAAGGCGACTACATAACTGACACCTACACTGAACTGTTTTTTCGGTGGAAGAAACACACCCGCAATCCGGCAGAGGAGATGACCTTCAACGCCGTTCGCAGACTCCACCGCCGGTAGCCGGGGTTTCTACATACGTCGGAAACGCCGCACCAAACTAACAAACAAGATCGGCGGCTTGACGGACTGGCGCATGGTACCCTCAACTTGCTCTGGTTTTCTTGCTCCCGCCAGCGCAGTGGCAGTACAAAGAGACAATTTCCGGCGGCTCTTGCGGACGGTTGAAGCTCTCTCTGATCTTGGCCCTGCTATAACGGCCGAGCGTGACTTCCCGCAGACCGCGCGCGCTATGTTGTCCGCCTTGCAGCAGGCGGGCGACACACGCGAAGTTGTGCTTTTCCTCTATAGCGACAAACCTTCCCTGTTGAGCTCGGTCGCCGCGGCTGGATTCGCATTAATGCCGGAGCCCGCCATCATCCCGCTGCTTCCCAAACATGTGCATGCCCTGAGTTCGGCTCGTGGTCCGGCGGTTCTAGACCAAGGCTCCTCCGATGTCTTCCTCAGTTCCAACGGCAATGTGGCGCCGGAGCTTTTCAAGTGCATTGCCCCGCTGAAGGTCGCGGGCAAATTGGTAGGGGCCGTAGCTCTCGGCCGTCGCGAAGGTGACTCGCCATACGACGTCAGCGAACTCGAAGCGCTCGACCTCCTTTGTCACTACGTGGCCCTCGCGATTCACAATCACACTCTCAGTCAGACCTTGGCCCAACGGGTTTCCGAGAATCTGCGGCTCATGGCTTCGCTGCATGGTTTCTACGATAACGCGCTGGAAGCCTTTGCCACCGCCATCGACGTCAAGCACGTCAATATTCACGGCCATTCCCTGAGAGTTTCGCACTATGCCGCCGCCATCGGCGAGGCCTTGAACTTGGATTCCTCCGAGGTCGCCGCCCTTCGCTCCGCCGGATACTTGCACGATATCGGCAAGGTCGCCGTGGACAAACGTCTCTTTGGCAAAACAACGTCTCTCGATCCCGAGGAATTTCGCGAGATGGCGGACCACACTGTCGTGGGACACAAGATTGTGCGGGACGTGCAATTCCCCTGGCCGCAGATTCCGGAAATCGTGCGCTGGCACCACGAACGGGCCGATGGCACCGGTTATCCCGACGGCCTGGTTCTGGAAGACGTGTCCACGCCGGTGCGCATCATCGGGCTGGCGGACACCTTCGATGCCATGATTAGTGCCCGCCCCTATCGCGAGCCGCTTTCGCTGGGCGCCGCGTTGAGCGAACTGGTGCGCCTGACTCCGCAAAAGTTCGATCCTACCGTGGTCCAGGCGCTGCTTCTGCAGGTACGTCGCGACACCGTGGGCAGCAATCGGACGCCCTTCCTGGAAAACCGCCTCGCCGGAAACATTGCCGCCGCAGACATCGACCACCTGGCCGCCGGTCTGCAGCACAAGATGACTCGCGGCCGGCTCTATCTGACCTAAATCTTTGGTTCCGACTGCCGACGCACACGGCGCGGCAAGTCGTTGTATCATTTATCCTAATTTAATTGTACTGATCATATACTTAATTGATATACACTGGACCTCGATGAGCCCTCGACGCTATCGCATGGGACTGCGGAAAGCGGCTTCGGACCGCACGCGCGCCCGCATTCTTGCGGCCGCTCGAGACCTGCTCGCGCCTCCGCGCGGATTTCAGCAGTTCACACTTGACGCGGTCGCCCGCGAGGCCGACGTGGCTCGCATGACGGTGTATTACCAGTTTCGATCAAAGGCGCAGCTCCTGGAGTCACTCTACGACCACATCGTCGCCCGCAGGCAGCTGACAAGATTGCCGGAAGTTTCGGGAAAGCCTGACGCGCTGGCTACGCTCCTGGAATTCATCGGAACGTTGGTGTGCGTCTGGAACTCAGATCGGGTTGTGTTCCGCCGATTACATGGAGCGGCCGCGCTCGATCCTGAGATCGCGCAACGATTGCAGGGACGCGAGGCACGCAGAAAACAACAACTGCAAGCGATTCTCACGCGTGTCCGTGAGCAATACGGCCATCCGGGTCACGGCAAGTTGCCCCAGGCGGTTGAGATCGTGCACATGCTTACCAGCTTCGAAGCTTTCGATCGTCTTGCCGGCACCAGCCGCAAACCACGTGAAGTTGCAGACACCGTAAGGCGCCTCGCACTGGCTGCGGTCGTGCTGTATGGAGGGGAGCTAGGGTAGAGGGACCATCAGTTCTTCCGCAGGGCTGCGGTCACACCTCAATCATGATTTCACCGTTCTCGACCTTCACCGGATAGACGCCCAGCTTGGCATTGGGATTGTGGACGGCTTCCCCGGTTTTGGGGTCCCATTGCCAGCCATGCCACGGACAGACGATCTTGCCTCCCTCGATAGTTCCCTGCCCCAGCGGTCCACCGCGGTGCAGGCACACGTTGTCTATCGCGGAGATCGTGCCGTTGACGTTGGCGACACAGACCACCTTGTCGCCGCAGGAAAATTCTTTGACTTCGCCCTCGGGAGGAAGTTCGGATTGGGGGAAAACCAGCATTCAGCTGTCAGCACTCAGCAGTCAGCATTCAGTCATCAAGGCCACGGGCGCGTTCCAGGAAGTCACCACATCTCTCGCATGGCTGAAGGCTGAGTGCTGAATGCTGACAGCTATCTCGGCTGCAGCGTCTGCGCAATCATCACTTGCCTCTTAAACGCCTCCACCATGTTGGGATCGAGCCGGACTTCGGTGGGCTTCTTGGCCAGGGTCATCTGGTCGATTTTGTCTTGCAGCTTAAGCAGCGCGTAGAACAGATTCTCCGGGCGCGGCGGGCAGCCGATCACATACACGTCCGTGGGCACAATCTTGTCCACGCCCTGCAGCACGGCATAGGTGTTGAATGGGCCGCCGACCGAGGAGCACGCGCCCATCGAGATCACCCACTTGGGATCGGGCATCTGGTCGTAGATGCGCTTCACCACCGGCGCCATCTTCAGGGTCACAGTGCCGGCGACGATCATCAGGTCGCTCTGGCGCGGGCTGGGACGGAACACCTCCGAGCCGAAACGCGCGATATCAAAGCGCGCCGTGGACGAGGCGATCATTTCGATGGCGCAGCAGGCCAGTCCGAAAGTCATGGGCCAAACCGCCGATTTACGTGCCCAGTTGAAGACGTAATCAACCGTGGTGATCAGGAAATTCTTTTCAAACTTGTTCTGCAACCAAGCCATGAGTCCTCTATTGGTGCCGATCTAGCTTGCGGTCACTGCCCTTGACGCCCGGCACTTCAGTCTAGGTCTGGGGAGAATAAGTGTCAATGCGAAGGGGGGGTGAGAACACAACGGGATGGAATATGCACCCCCCGGTGAACTTTCTTTTACCACGAGGTCCGGATTCGCCAGTCGTAGCTATGCGAAGTGCTCTTATCATCAAACGCGCTTCAGGGTTGCATCATCCCTGAGATCACATCGGCTTGGGCGTGGGTCGGGCCAAACATGAATGGAGTTTTGGCGAAGTTCAGACCGGGAACATACCATGGCCTAATCCTGAAAACGTACCCCGGCCCGGCACCCAGCAGGCCTTGAGGAACTGTCAAGGATCTACTTGGCGTCCTCAAGCTGGCTATTAGGGCTTGGACAGTGTTGCCCCCGTCATTATCCAACTGGTAGATCTGGACCTGGTAAAAAGTGGCGGTGCCCACTCTCGGCGCCGACCACTTTAGCGTAGGTGTCAACCCAACCCCGGTTTGGTCCTCGAAGAAGTCCCTGCCATTGAGGGTAGGCTTGGTCACTACTCCAATCATTGGCTTGATCGGATTCGTAGGTGTCGGCAAGTGTGTGTCAAATCCAACGGTCAACGTGTCTATCGCCGTGCTGTTGGTGGCTCCCGGGGCGAAGTAATTCACTGTTGCGGTCCAACCGTAGTAATCCCATACCGACCACCCTGAGGGTGGGAATGGGTTTCCATAGGCGACCGGCCCGAGGTCGCCATTGGTTGTAATAAACGGCTGTCCCGTCCCGTAGTTGTATGCCACCAAGTCCGGGCCAGATGTGGTCTCCCCCTTCGCCAAACTGCCCGGGGTAACGTCCAGAAAAATGGTGGTATCGGTAAGCGTAGCATTGGGGTTTGCTGCGAGCGCTTGCGCGGTCAGATCAGCTCCATTGATGTTAGCCTCAAACTTATGAGTCTGAGGGATCGCTGTAAGTCTCCCGCTGATTCGTGTGTCGCCTCCCTGCTGCTGCGTAAACCTAGGTGGCAAGAAGCCTCTTCCGGCTGCCGTAAAGGGGTATCCGCCGACGTTTTGGGTGATCAGCTGAAGAATGAAGTTCTGATCGCCTTCCGATCCGTCGCTCAAGACCCCGACATAAGGGAAGGTGCCCGTAAGGGTTGTGTCTCCCACAGTTCCGTTAAACGTGTTGAATGCGGCGGTGTTCGGGCACACCATTTCGAAGAGGTCGGTGCTCTGCCATGGGTGCAGATTGGTGAGGTCAAACGTTACCGTAGTATCTGGATCTGCTAGGACTCCATTCGAACGATAGTCTTGGTTGATATCGGCGTTCACTACCGTGTTGCTGGTCGCAAGGTAAGTGCGGCCGAGTTGGAGCAGGTAGAACCCTGTGGGCACGTTGGGAATGGTGAAGGTGCCACTGCTGGTTCCGGAGCCAGTGATGACGTTGTAGCCGCCGGATCCGTTGGGCACATAAGCGGCAACCTGGACCACGGAAAGATCCACAGGCACAGGGCCGTTCTTGTAATGGAAGATTCGTGTGCCCGACACGGTGCGCGTCGAATCTGGGTTGAAGTTTTGATTAGGTTCGGTGCGCTGGGCAACGGCATAGGATGCCACGGACATTAGCATCACTGCGAGAGCGAAATAGAGTTTACGCATAATCTGTTCCCCTTGTAACCCGAAGCCAGTCCAGCCGTGGCGCAGCCGCAGTCTGTCAGATCGGATTGCTTGATTGCCTTTGCGTGCGAACGGGGGGTCAGTCAGTCGGACGGCATCAGGGTAGGAATGGTGCGGTTCGGCCCAACTGAAGGCAGTGTATGCCCCACCAAACAATTGTCAAGAAGAAAACGACTGATGAACGGGAAACAACACGGGCTACCATCCTGAGTTGCTCCAGCGATCTCCGGTGCACTCGCTCGCCTCCTCGGGGGCTGGCCCAGATGATCATTCTCCTAACGTTTCGGGGTGCCGGGGCTGGCCCTCCTGCACTCTCTAGGGTGCCCCGTCCAAGCTCTGCTTGGGCGGGTGTTCATTCGTCACAGAAAGAAGCAGCGCGGGCTGGTCGAGCGGCCCGAGGACTGGCTTTGGAGCACTTCCGTCACTACGCAACGGGCGAGACGGGTCAGGTCGAAATCGAGTCGCAGTGGACCGCAAGGCAACGCGAGCAAATGGGAGTCTTTCCTACCCTACGGATTCGCAAAGAAAACTCCCGCCCAAGCAAAGCTTGGGCGGGGCACCCTCACGTCTGGTTCGGTTGAGCTATCGTTGGATTGTGGTGTGTGTCTCCTCCTCGAGACAAACTGTTTCTTGCTTAGAAGTCGTACCGCAGCGCAAATTGCATCACGCGCGGGTTAGTCAGCAGACCACTGAATCGGCCGAACGCCGGGCCGGCGTCGAGGCCGTTGGTGATCGTCTGCACGTCGAAGCGTGTCAAGTTCAGGACGTTGAACACTTCCCAACGGAACTGCAGACTGTGCGATTCCGCATAAGGCATGTTCCAGCGCTTGCTGAGTCCCATGTCCAAAGCCGCGAAGCCTGGGCCGCGCACGGAGTTGCGGGTACCGGTCTCGCCGGGGTAGTCGTGGCGGAAGGCACCAATCCCGGTTGGTCCTTGGGGATCGGCGAAAAGGTTCACCGTACCATCCGGCAACTTGGTTGTACCGGATCTGACCCGGGCGATCTGCACGGCAGTACCTCCCAGTTGCCAGTTGGTCGGCCAAGTGGCTCCGTTGCTGATGCCCACGGGGAAACCACTCGTCCAGCGGGCAAGTCCCGAGAGTTGCCATCCCCCGATCACGCCCTCAACCACGCCATGGGAGCCGCTGCCAATCCACTTCCCCTTACCAAAGGGAAGGTCAGCGATCCAGTTCAGGTTGAATTGGTGGGTTATATCGTAGTCTGAAACCGCGCGATTTTGGTTGGGCTCCCAGGAGTTAATGATATTGCCACCGAGACCTGACCACGGGCCCACGCGTTCCGCGTCCGACGCCAGGTCGATTGACTTGGAGTAGGTATAGTTAAAATCGAACTGTATGCCCTGCGACATCCGCTTGCGCAAGTTGACCTGCATGGCGTTGTAGTTTGCATTGGCCATCGAACGCCAGGCATAGAGCGAGTGGAACTGGCTGTTGAAGAAGGTATTCGCCCCACCCCTGGCGGGGTAGTAGGCGCCCGACGTGCCCTGAATGCCGCCGTTGCCAGAGAAGTCGCTGCCATAGAAATCCAGCACTGCCAGCGAGGTGGTCTCGTTGCCGGGGAAGCAGCTATACAGGTCGTAAACTGCCTGCAAGGCGCTAAGAGTCGACCCCCCGCTGCAGAAAAGGGTGTAAGCATCGCCTGGCTGCAAAGGAGTAATGATGTTCTGCCAGTAGGCGGCGGTGGGGCCGACCAGACTTGGAGTAACGGACGTCGCTGCTGGCGGTTGGCTGACCGAATAGATTTTGGCGAGGGCCTGGGCCGCTTGGAAGTAAGTGATGCCGGTTGTTGTGTCCACCAGATTGAGTGGCATAGCCAGGTCTTCCTGCGCCAGCAGCCGGCGCGCGAGCCGTCCGACATAGGAGATTTCGAAGCTCATGTTCTTGGGCAACTCGCGCCCAAACGAGAAATCGATGGTGTAAGCGTACGGAGTCTTGATGGTGTCATCCAGGCCCCAGTAGATCCCCAAGCCCGTACCCGAGGGCGGAGGGGTGTACGGGAAGCCGCCCGGCGGCGCTGCAGGGAATATTTGCTGGCCGGTCTGATCAAGCTGCGGAATCGTGTTCAAACCGGTGACGCGCGGCGCGGTATCCACCGTCGGGACAATGGAATTGGTCAACTGCGTGGAAAGACCGAACGATCCAGAGCGGTCAAAACTATTCAGAAGGCCCGAGCCGATGCGGTCAAACACCATGCCAAAACCGCCGCGGAGGACGGTCTTGTCCCCCTCGCCGACAAAGCGTTTTAGCCAGCCCCAACTCGGCCTGGGCGAGTAGGCGAAGGACACACGCGGCCCGAAGTTGTGGTTGTCCCAGTTGTAGTAACCCTTCTTTCCGTTGGCCGCCCCAGCCAGATCGAACGTGACAAGTGGGTCCGCTCCCGAGCCGATGCCGGCCAACATGTTGGCTGCGCGCTGCTTGAACCACTGGCCCAAGCTGATGGTGGGCGCCACCTGGGTACCGGAGGTCTCCCAGGGCGGCGAGAACAGGGACCAACGCAGTCCGTAGTTGACGGTCAGATTCGGCTTTACACGATACGAATCCTGGAAATAGAACTCGAACTCATTCGCGCCGAACCGCCGCTTGACTGCCGCCCCTTGGGGAATGACCGCGCCGGTTTTCGTGTAGTTGTAAGCAGCGTCAAATTCGCTGATGATTCCCATCATGGTCATCAGCGGGTAGTCGTAGGAATTGGCAAAGTCCGAAGCTACCCCCGGAAAGCCGTGGTTCACTGGGTTCAGCGGGCTGGTAGGGGCGCCTGCAAGTCCGGCGGTGTCGAGCGCAGAAGCGTTGGTCACCGCGAAAGGGAACGAGTTCAAGTAGTTCGAGCGGGGATTGCGGATGAAGCGAATGTTCGCGCCGAATTGGAACGTGTGCTTCCCCGTGGTCCAGGCCATGTCATCGACCAGGTTGTGCAGTGGTGTCTGGAAGGCGCGGCTGCGGACCACGGCAAGGCTGGAGTTGTTGGAAGTACTGTTGTCGTTCAATCCTCGAAAGAAGATAAACGGCTGGGTGTCATCGTTACCAATATCTCCGAAGCTCTGTCGCGTATAACCCCAGCGAAAATTGTTGACCAGCGTAGGCCGAAGCGTGGCAGTGTAGCCTACGGTAAAACCCTTACTGTAGTCTTGGAAGGTGTGCAGGGCGTTCGTGCCGGGAAAATAGGGCACGGTGGGGTTCGTATCATTCCGCAAGGCGCCGCGCCAGAATATGCTGTGGCTCCCGTCCGCTGTGATTTTGAAGTCGGCCCGCGCAATGTACCAGTTCTTGTTGTCCTGAATAGGTCCCCGGAATCGATATCCGACATAGTTGTATCCGTCACCGGCGGATACGTCGTTGGCATGGGGAAAGCCCTGGAGATATGCCAGCATGACCGAGTTTGCTCCCCTATGTAACGGGTCCATCGCGATAAGCTGGGCCTGGTTCAGGGCGTAGAAGCCTGCCGGGACCGTGTGGGTCGCGCTGGCGCCCGAAACCGTGGTTTGCGGGCACTGCGCCGGGTCGTCGCACTGATACAGAATGACGCCGTCGCGCAGGGAGTCGCTGGGCACCATCCGCAGGACGCTGTTTTCTTCCCGCTGACGATATCCTTCGTAGTTCAAGAAGAAGAAGAAACGGTCCTTGAGAATGGGGCCGCCCAGCGACGCGCCAAAGATGTTTCGGATAAGCTTGGGTGGTTTGTTCGGCTGACCCGACGCCAGCTCCGCTTGCTTCACGAAGTAGTCATTGGCGCTGGTGATGGTGTTGCGATGGTACTCATAGAGCGATCCATGGAAGTTGTTGGTGCCACTCTTGGTAATCAATGACACCTGCGCGCCGGAAGAGCGTCCTTGGTCGGCGTTGTAGTTGGTCGTCGTGACCCGGAATTCTTGTACGGAGTCCAACGTGACCGGCAAGACGGAGGTGAAGGCGGCGCCGTTCACCTGGTCATTGACGTCCACACCGTCCAGCGTGACGTTGCTCTGATCGCTGCGAGCTCCATTCACCGCCCCACTGCGCGTGTCGACGTTCCGGTTAACATCGGTGCGGTTCCCAGTGTAGGTGACGCCGGCTTGCAGAGTCAGCAAGTCCGGGATGTTCCTCCCTTCCATCGGGAGTTGCTTGACTTGCTGCTCGTTAAAAGCGTTGCCCAGCGAGGCATCCGTCGAGTTGACGAGGGCCGCTTGTGCCGTGACCTCGACGGTCTCGCTAATAGCACCAACCTGCAGTGTCGGGTTGAGCGTCGCCGGCGTGTTGACCAGCAATGAGAGGTTTTTCTGTTCGTATTTTCGGAATCCTGGCATTTCCACGGTGAATGCGTAGGTGCCGGGAGGCAGCTGCAGAAACTCATATTGCCCGGTCGTCCCGGTTGTGGTTGTGCGTTCGATAGCGCGCTCTGGGTTTGCGAGTTTTACTGTGGCCGCTGTGATCGCAGCACCGCTCGTATCAGTGACGGTTCCGCGCAGCGAAGTGGTCGATTGTGCCCAAAGTGAGGTGCTGAACGCGGTAGAAATGACGAGCAGAATCATTAGCCTGAGAGAACACATGGGAGTCTCCTTAAAGGCGGCTTGTGAATCGGTCGTACTTCACCCAAGAGTGGAGAGGACAGACCTGGCACTCTCGTCTATTTGGACTCTTCCTGTGGACAGATGACAAGGACATACGTCACCTAGGGTTGTGCCGTGCTCGGCGTGGAGTAACCAGGTTTTAGGAGTGTTGATGGGAAGCGGGCGGGTGGCCCGGGTTTTCGGGAGCAGTTTAACCTCAGTCCACCTCAAAACTCGACGTGGGGGTGCCCCGTCCTTTGCGCTTTTTGCAAAGGGCGGGTGCGTGCATCCATCACATCTCTTCGGGATAACCCGGCTTAGCATTTCCCGATGCCGAAGGGTTTGAAACGCTACTACGGCGCGGGCGATCTCCACTTCATCACTTGCAGTTGCTATCGACGAAGGAAACTCTTGAATACCTCCGGCAGGCGCGACCTCTTTCTGGAAATCCTTGACCAAGTGCGTCAACGCTATGCCTTCGTGGTGCTGGGTTATGTGGTGATGCCGGAACATTTTCATCTGCTGATCAGCGAACCGCAGAGGGGTAACCCTTCGACAGTGATGCAGGTGCTCAAGCAGCGTTTCGCACACCGCTTGCTGAAGTTTTCGCGCAGCACGCAATCCGCGGCTCAACCTCCCTCTGAAGAGCAGGCAGTGGGGGAAGAATTCCGAATATGGCAGGAGCGTTTCTACGACTTCAACGTGTGGACCGAGGGAAAGCGGATCGAGAAGTTGCGCTACATGCATCTCAACCCCGTGAAACGCAGGCTGGTGGCGAAACCGGAACAGTGGCTCTGGAGCAGCTTTCGGGACTATTATTGCCGGAAGCCCGGAAAGGTGCGAGTAAATGACTGCTCGGTCTTGAAGCTCAGGGTACGAACACCCGCAGCCTGAACGCCACCCTCACCCGCCCTTTGCAAAGAACGCAAAGGACGGGGCACCCCCACGTCGAATGTAGCTGAGATGTCAGGACTATAGCGTGTCGAAGAACTAGAAGTTCGCGCTCTCCCACGTTCGGTCGGAGAGAATCTGGCGCACGTGCAACTCGTAAGGCTGGCCGGGCGACCAGTCCCCCGAGAAGTGGGCGCCAACGCAAGTCCAGAAGACATAGTCCCATCCGTGCTGCGCGGCGATTTGGTCAACCGTCTGGCCGTTGTAGAGCCAGTTTCCGCCGTCATAGAAGTCACCGTCGTAGCAGGCGCGCATGTGGGCCCCGTACCAGTCCACGTTCAATGCCGTCGATTGCGTCGTATGCGGATAGCCGCCATGAACGACCGCACCGGAACAATCTTCGTTCTTGATCTGGAGAAGCCCGTAGGAGCCCTCGCCCACCGGCCCGCACACGTCTCCAATCGTGCTCATGTGCCAGTACGATTCCACCACCGCGTCGGCGCGGATGGTATCTTCGTCGATGCCCCATTTGCAGGCAGCCCACTGAATGATCTCCGTGGTGGTGCCGGTGAAATTGCCGGTGACCTTTGCCCGCTTGTCGCGCCAGCCCGTCCAATAGGTCTCGTTCGGCCAGCCGTGCGGCGGAGAGACAACCGTATGGTTGGCCTGGTCATTGTCCGGCCGCGGTTCCCACAAATTGGGCTTAACCGCCGATGCGCAGTAGGAGTCCGAACGAGGCAAGAAGTTGGCATGCGCCAGTTCGGTGCCGAAATAACCATTGCCGGTCGGTGGCGGTGGTGGTGCTCCTGTCGGCGCCGTCTGGCCGCCACACCCCACTAGGGCCAGCAGAACCAATGCGCACACGGTCGCACGTCCGACTCTGAGGCAGCCCAATCGGAGCAACATGATAGCGCGCTGTAGAAACAACTTGATCTGTGATTGCAATCTCTTGAAAGAGTAAGTCAATGAGGGACATAGGCAAAGTTCCGGAAGGACAGTGCCAGCAAGGCCAGCCTGTCGCCCAAACACTTGTCTGTCAGGTCATTGGACGAAACCGCCTTGGGGGCTGGCGGGCTCACTTGGGTGGTCGAGCAGCAGCGTCGGAAAAGGCCGCGCGATCCTTGTGACGCACGGCTTCCTTGCAATTCCAAAGTGACCGGCTTCCGTCATCAAGGCAGGACTGGCGAGTGGCCCCGGGATTGAGATCCGTGACGGCACCATTTCTTCGTGCGAGGCGAGTTTGAGCGCAAGAAGCGGAGAGAACATCGGCTGCGGACGGGTTATTGTCTCCGCATGCACAAGACGATTGAACCGACCATCCTCTATTTCGGTACCCCAGTAGCGCTCATCAGCACGCTGAGCCCTGACGGCTCGCCCAATCTCGCTCCAATGTCGTCGGCGTGGTGGCTAGGTTGGAGCTGCATGCTTGGCCTGGGCCAGATGGGCCAGACCTCCGACAACCTCATCCGCACGCGTGAGTGTGTGATCAACCTGCCCTCAGAGGACCTGGTCACGCACGTGGACCGTCTCGCGCTGACCACCGGCAAGGATCCCGTACCGGAAAAGAAGCGTCAGTGGGGCTATCGCCACGAGCCGGACAAGTTCGGCATTGCCGGATTCACTGCCATGGAGTCCGAGTCCGTTGCACCGCCGCGGGTGCGGGAATGCCCCGTGCAGATGGAGGGCATTGTGCACGATTATCGTGCATTCGGCAAGAACGTAAGCGCCAACATGTTCGAGGTGCACATCGTGAAGCTGCACGTTGACGAGGAGCTGCTGGCAGGCGAGGGCCCGCGTTCGCACATCGATCCTGTGCGCTGGCGTCCGTTGATCATGAGCTTCTGCCGCTTCTTCGGCTTGGGCGGGGAGGTGCATCCCTCGCGCCTGGCAGATTCGGACTTCATGAAGCTCGTAGCCCAGGGGGCGGCGCCGCACGTGGCAGGGAGTTTACCGGCCGCGCAAATAGTTCAGACAGGGGCAGGGTCGATGGAGGGCAAGACGCCCTTCACGTCATAATGGGAGGGGTGCGCGGGGCAGCTCCTTCGAGCTTGCTTACCGAATCTTAGGATGGGGGCTGACAGAGATAGTGAGCGTTTTCGATTTCTCCGGATATCCTGTTCCGTCTAAGAAAGGTTCGACAGTAATGTCGAGCTGGACTGGATCTGAGTTGAAGTTCGCCAGCCTGAGTGATACCGATCCGTTGGGGGGAAAGTTACGATCGACTGTCCCTCCGCACTTCATGTCACCTCCTCGAAGTATTTCTGACACGATGAGCTGCTTGACACAGGGATGGTGAAGCCGCACATAGTCAGCCCCTTGTGTGGTCCACGAAACCTCCACACTGCTGGATTGATTCACATTCACGGGCGAGTGCTCGAACGACACAACAGTTGGTGAACCACTAGGTTTCCCGGTAACGGCAGGTTTGACCTTCGGAGTGAAAAATCTTACCTGGGACAGCAGTGCCTCCATTAACTCGAACTCATTACGCTCCGACACCCATTGGGTTGAACACGTGAGCATCATCCCGGTAGTGTTGCGTGCGTCGAAAGCAAAATCGAATTCGTAGCAAAAACCATTTTGGAATGTATGAAACGAATACACGCTCGAAACGCTACCTGCAGCTACTCCGACGGACAATGTCTGAGAATATTTGATCCCGTGAATTGTGCGCGTGGAGGTGTGCTCCGGCCAGAACGAGCTGAATTGGCGGCACGTTCCCTCACTCCGAATACGGGGATTTACAAGGGCAGTGAAACTACCATCTTCGAAGTTCGAGTTTGGATAGGTTCCGGGAGGGATACCAAGACTTTCGAACGAAACCACCAAGGTTCTGTCTTGATTTATAAAATTGGATTCCACATGGGGGTCTTGGATCCCCCGGTGTTCAAACGTTTCGAACGCTTTCGGATATCGAAATCGAACCCCGTAGTCGTGGTCTGTGTAACCGTCCCACGTGGCAACATCACCAATCAATGGCCGCACCCCGGAAGGACTCACGTGCAGCACGGTTTCTACATTCGTTACCCTCAATGTTGTTTCTGGCAGTGAACGTTCTTTTAGAGGCGTGGGCGGGTGGTCTTGTATTCCACCGACATCCAATTGATCCCCAATGTGGTTCTTGAGCTCTGCCGTGTGCCCGATCAGATGATAAACATTTCCCTCGTCGTCGGTGAGCTTCAGTTTCCCAGATTCCTTGGTCAGACAACCAACTACGTCGACCTCGGAGGGAGAGGCTGGGGCTGGCTCTTGCCCGATCGATTCCAGCGCACACCTATGAACTGCGGCAACGCAGCCAGCGGCAAGCACCAGAATCACAACCAGCAACGGTGTGTAGCGCATAGTGTCCTCGCGAATCCCTGGATGATAGACCTTTGCGTCAACAAACCCGGTGGCAAGTAGGTTGCCATGTGGTGATTACTGGGAGGTCAGGGCCTTCTGTCAGTCCGGAAGATGGGGGTCATGGCCGCGCTGGTAGACACTGTGTCATTGGAGACACTATTCCACAAATACTGGCGGCAAATAAGCGCTTTTTTTGAAGAAACCATGTGAAGAGAGACGCTGGGGTGTAACTTCGACTCTAGTGTGGCATCTGATGGGTCTGGTAGACTTGTTAGTTTTTTTCACAAAAGGAGATAGATTTCGTAATGTTTTTGAACAGCCGTACATCCCTCATCCTGCGCGTACTGGCCGCTTCGGCTCTGTTCGTGCTCGCAATCACAACTCTCTCGCTGGGGCAAGATACCTCAGCACTGACCTGGAAGAAGTTGAGGCTTCCTGGTGGGCCCGCAACCCGGGCATCCTTCGCCTCGGCCTACGATCCCATTAGCAAGAAGGTGGTGGTTTTTGGCGGCTACAATGCGAACGGATTGCTCAACGAAACCTGGACCTTCGACGGCGCTGCCTGGCAACAGGTGAAGACCAGCGTCGCGCCGAGTGCGCGCCGATCAGCCTCGATGGCATACGACTTAAGGACCCACAGACTGGTCTTGTTCGGCGGATCCACGGGCTTCGCCTTACTGCGCGATACCTGGTTATGGGACGGAGCAACCTCCACGTGGACGCAAGCCAACCCCAAGACGGTCCCGGCGGCAGCAAGTAATCCCATGCTGTTTACCGATCCGGCGAACGGGCACGTTGACATGTTCGGCGGGTATCGGGGCCGCTTCTATTCACGCGATACCTTCCGGTGGACGGGGACGGATTGGAAACTCCTGAATCCGACAAACTCTCCATATCCCAGGAGCGGGGCCATCACTGCGTTCGATCCGGTCAGAAAGAACGTGATGTTGTTCGGTGGAATTTCGGACAACTGGATCGTACAAAATACCTGGACCTGGGACGGCAGCGATTGTGGTCGTCTTCGGTGGTGGTAGCGAGGGAGTTGACCAGAACACGACCTGGGCATGGGATGGCACGGATTGGACCCAGCTTTCGCCCGCAAGGATCCCTGCGGCCCGCGAAGAGATGGGAACCGTTCTAGATCCAGCCAGCCACCAGTTCCTGATTCTCGGTGGGACGGTGTTTAACACCGACACCTTTTTCGGGGAGACCTGGAAGCTGACCGGCCAGTAATTGCGGCAGCGACGCTTCCTAAACTTTCAACAGGGAGAGGTTACTCTCTCCCTGGTTTTGTCTTCCGGACTTGACCATGACGCCTCTGCCTCAGGCGACGGGCGAGGACGCCCGTCCCTCCATGGTGGGTCAGTCCGCTTCGATGCTTACAACGTGGATGGTGTCCGTCTTGGGATCGAGAACACCGTGGAGCTTCACTTTTTGGCCCACAAACCGCCGTGGCAAGTCCTGGTTATCCAAGTGGTAGACATGGGCCTTATCAGCAAGCACAAACTTGCCGCCAAGCTGCGCGATGCAATACAGGGAGCAGGTGGCGGAATTGTGTCCGGCTGCTCCCGATTTCGATTTCAGCATCTCCTTGTGCGACTTGGTGAGGGAGTGGACATTGAACGCACACTGGCTGTCGGAGATATCGCCGCGGAACGTGACCGGCTCCTCGGCAGCACTGATCACCGTCCATAACAGACCCACCGCACCCGCCAGGCTCCAAATCCGGTACTTGCTCATCAAACAACCTCCACCTCTACGGCGTCACCACAAACTTCAGAAACATGCCTTCGTGCTCTTCGCTGCAGATCACGGTGCAAACCACCACGTATTCGCCGGGCTCTTGCGGCGCGGTCATCTGAAACTCCTTTGTGCCGGGCTTCAGCAATAGGTCCCAGCCGTCCACCTTCGAGCGATCCTTGGCGCGCAGCAGAGAGAATCCGTGGATTGAACCATCCCGGTTCCACGTCTTCGCCTTGCGCGCGGTGATACGAAGCAGAATTGGCTCGCCCGCACCCACCGTGATTTCCGGCCTCGCTTGGCCAGCGATCTTGTAACGGCTGTCTTTGTCCGCCAGTACTTCAATTACGTGGACCTGTCTGGCTGCCGAGCTCTGCGCAACACCCGCCCCGCAAACCGCCAGAATCACACCAGCCAGCAGCCCTGATCTCGTACGCAAGTTGTCCTCGTTCAGCGCTACTGTGTCATGTAAAAGAGGACCAGCCGCATGTCCTCGTCAGTGATGGTTGCCCGCACCCGCATATGGCGCACGATGGTTGCCATCATGCGCGGCGGGAATTTGTGGGGCGCGGCGTGGCACCGACTGCAATTTGCGCGGAACCTTTTCTCACCCTCCAGCCGCATGGTCTCGGCCTGCGCGCTGTCACGGACGACCGGGGCGGCCGCTGTGCTGCTGCGCGGCTGAGAGGCAGCGGCGACCAGTGAAATCACTCCCAAAATCCAAGCCAGAACCACGATTCTCAGCTTCATTGCAACCCTCCCGGTCCGAGTGGCAGGGCAAAGCGATAAGCGATGCCGACCGTCCACAGGTTGAAGTTGCCGTCCGAACTGAACTGGCGGCCATAGCTGGCTGTGGCCTTGAGTCCGTCGCGCAGGTAGTAGTTCAGCCCAAAGTCTGCCTGCTGCGTATTCACGTCCAGCAAGCCGTATTCCGCTGCTTCGTCCTCTTCGACCTCGCCAGCGAAGAGTTGCTGGGCGCGCCCCACGAACTCTGCCCGGCGCATGACCTTGTTCCAGACTGGAAGTTGGCTAAGCCGATAGGCGCCTTCAATCCAGTAGCCACTGCCGAGACTAGAGCGCGCATATTCGGAGCGCAGATTGAGTGGCACGGTATTGGGCTGCCACGCGAAATGGAAGCCGAAGGCATTCGTGCGCTCTTCCTGGAGAAACTTCCGCCAGGAAAAGCCAGCCTCGAGTAGTTGAGGTTGACCTTGGAATTCACGGGAAATCCGCCGCGCAGCATGGCGCCGTTGCTGGAGCTCTCCTCCATACCAAAAATCAGGGGCTCGGCTTGCAGGCTGCGAATCCAGATGGGATACAGGCGCTCGTTGTAGATGCCGAATGGCGTCAGGAACCGGCCCACGGTCACCGTCACGTAGGGGTTCGCGATGTAGTCGGCCTGCAGGTAGGCGAGTTCCTTATTGACCTGGCCGCCAAAGGGACCGTTCCCGTTTTTGCGCGCGAAGTCGCCCTCGAACTCGCCCCTCGATTCAATGAGCCAGCGCTCTCCAAACGGCACTAATAGCACCGGGTTGATCTCGGAAACGATCTCGGTCTGGCCGGCCTGAACGTTCGTGAAGAAGCCAGCATTCCCGGTAAGGGTCGGCACGGGACGATCCGACTGATCAAGAGTCTGCGCAAACGAGAGTGCCGGAATCAGACAAGCGGCTATGAGCAGGCACCAGCCTGGACGCGAGCTAGAGGCCCGAGCGCACCGGTAGCTTTGATGTTCTGCTGAAAAACTCAAAGTACGACCCCACTTCTCCGCTGCCCTGTTGGATGTAATTGTCGTTTACTGGATCGGGCTGGCAAAGTAACGGAAGTAACCTAGTTGCATTGACTTACGAGCTACGCTAGTAAGCCCTTTGCTGGCCACTCACGAATTGAAGATTCACCCGTCTAAGCTGTGTCGCAACGGAGGACTTATGAACCGGCAACACCGACTTGCCACGTGGATGGGAGCTATCTTCGGAATTCTGGGGGCATTGCTGTTGGCTGCCAACGCCCACGCCAAGGACTGGCCAGGAAAACTGACCGAGGAGTTCCACCAAACCTATCCGCTGGCCGCCGGAGGCCGGATCGAACTCGATAACATCAACGGCGCAGTGCACATCACTGTCTGGGACCAAAACCAGGTCAAGCTGGACGCGGTGAAGTATGCCAATAGCAAAGAACGCTTAGACGAAGCCAAGATCGAAGTTGAGGCCGACGGCAACTCCGTCTCCATCCGCACCAGGTATCGCGACCACGACCACACCTGGAACAGTGATGGATGGAACAATCCCGCCACCGTCGAGTACACGTTGATGGTCCCGCGCAGCGCTCGACTGGACGAGATCAAGCTGATTAACGGGCCGTTGGACATTCACGGCGTCGCTGGCGAAGTGCGTGCCTCCTGTATTAACGGCCGGATGGTCGCCCAGGGTTTGCAAGGCAGAGTCGAACTCGAATCGGTGAATGGCCGGATGGAGGTGCAATTCGACCGCCTGGGAGAATCGACGGTAGAGCTGTCTTCAGTGAACGGTGGGTTGGAACTTACGTTGCCGTCAGATGCCAAGGCGGAAATCGAGGCCTCCACCGTGAGTGGTGGAATTGACAATGACTTCGGCCTGCACGTGAACCATCACCGTTGGGTCGGCCATGACCTGCGAGGGGAACTCGGCGGCGGGGGGACCCGCATCAAACTGTCGAATGTAAATGGGCACATGGAGATTCGCCACGCCAACGACGGCCGCGCCATGAGCACTGTGAAGGACCTGAGTCATCATGATAAAGACGATGATGACGACGATGAGATATAGGTAGGCTCCGCGCCGCGGACCCGTGGGTGCGAGACTCCTGGGGCCTACATCTTCTACACCGTTTGTGCGATGGCGCCGCGCTTCTCGCAAACCTCCTGCAACGCGGCTTCCAGCACGTCGAGCGCTTCGTCCATCTGTGGTCCGGTCACCACTAGCGGCACGAGCACCCGGATCACATTCGAGTACGACCCAGCGGTGATGGTGATCAGTCCGTGCTCATAGCAGTACTGCGTAATCTGCTTGGTCTCCTCGGCGGCTGGCTTGCGAGTTTCCTGAAATTTCACCAGCTCGATGGCCTGCATTCCACCCAGCCCGCGCACATCGCCGATGATCGGGAACCGCTTTTGCCATTGCCTGGCGCGCTTCTGAAAGTGCGCCCCCACTTCATTGGCACGATCCAATAGTTTTTCGCGATCAAACATCTCGAGGACCGCAAGAGCCGCTGCACACGAGACCGGATTGCCAGCGAAGGTTCCGCCGAGACCACCAGGTCCCGGCGCATCCATAATCTCCGCCCGCCCGGTTATTGCCGCCAAGGGCAGACCGCCGCCGATGGATTTGGCTGAGACCAGAATGTCAGGCTCGATCCCGTAGTGCTCGCTGGCAAACAACTTGCCGGTGCGGCCAAAACCGCTTTGCACCTCGTCGGCGATGAACAGCACGCCATGCTTGCGACAGATGTCGATGAGCACACGGAAGTAATCAGGAGGAGGAACGACAAAGCCGCCTTCGCCCAGAACTGGTTCGGCAATCACCGCCGCCACATCTTCCGACGCCACGACGCGCTTGAACGTGTCTTCCAGATGGCGGGCGCAGTAGAGATCGCACGAGGGATACTTCAGCGAGTAGGAACAGCGATAGCAATAGGCGTACGGAATGCGGTACACGTCGCTCGGGAACGGCGCAAAGCCCGCTTTGTAGGGATGCGTCTTGCTGGTGAGCGCTAATGTCATCATGGTGCGGCCGTGGAAGGCATCTTCAAACGCGATGATGCCCGGACGCCCGGTGTGGGCACGCGCGATCTTCACCGCATTCTCCACTGCTTCCGCGCCCGTGTTTACGAACAAAGTCTTCTTGGGAAACTTTCCCGGCGTGACCTGGTTCATGCGCTCGGCCAGCCGGACATAGCCCTCGTACGGTGTCACCTGCACGCAGGTGTGCAGGAAGTTGTCGAGCTGTGCGCGAATGGCGGCGAGGACCGGCCCCTGGCGATGTCCGACGTTGATGCAACCGATGCCGCCGGCAAAATCTATGTACCGATTCCCGTCCACGTCTTCCATCCACGCATCTTCCGCCTTGGCCACATACACCGGCGTGCCGTGTGAGAGGCCGCGTGGAACAGCAGCAGCGCGCCGCTCCCCTAGTGCTTTCGATTTCGGACCGGGGATGGCAGTTCGTAATTGAATCGTCGGCATCAGAGTTCCCGCTTCCTAATTTTTGGAAACCAGTTCTCGGTTCTCAGTTCCCAGTTCTCAGTACCAGCCGATGGGTGCTTCGTTGAGGTTGATGTGTACCTGCTTAGTCTCCAGGTATTCTTCGATACCCCACGGGCCAAGTTCCCGGCCAAAGCCGGACTGCTTGTATCCTCCCCAAGGCGCTTCCACATAGGTAGGCTGCATATGGTTCACCCAAACGATACCTGCGCGCAACGATTTCACCGCCCGGAAGGCTTTGAAGATGTCGCGCGTCCAAACCGCGGCGGCCAGACCGTAGGGCGAATCGTTGGCGATCTTGACCGCGTCTTTCTCATCCTCGAAGGGGATCACCGCAGCCACCGGCCCGAAGATTTCCTCCCGAGCGATGCGCGAGCTGTTAGTCACATCGTAGAAAATCGTAGGCTGCACGTAGTAGCCCTTGGCGAACTGCTCGGCTCGGCCACCGCCACTGGCCAACTTGGCTTCCTTCTTGCCGAGTTCCTGATAGGAGCGCACCCGCTCGTACTGCTCCTTGCTGACCAGCGGCCCCATTTTTGTGTCGCGGTCGAGAGGCGCGCCCAGCTTGATCTTCTTGGCCTTCTCGGTCATGGCATCGACAAACTTCTTGTAAATGGGCTTTTGCACAAGAATGCGGCTGCCAGCAGAACAGACCTCCCCTTGGTTGATGAAAACTCCAAACAGCGCGCCGTCAATAGCGGCTTCGAAGTCGGCGTCTGCGAAGAAGATGTTGGGAGACTTGCCACCGAGTTCCAGCGTGACCCGCTTCACCGTGTCGGCTGCTTGTTTGACGATGATCTTGCCGACCGCCGCGCTTCCG
>JAIQFW010000071.1 GCA_020073105.1 Terriglobia bacterium | reverse complement strand
GTGTCGGTGCCACAGCTGAAAAACACTGTGGCGAGAGGCGTTCCCACGCGCCAGACCGAGCCAAGCTCGGCTCAGATCGTACCAAGCGGAGGATCGAAGTGATGCGCTGGCTCTTCGCTCTGGCATGTTCACTGCTGCTGGCCGGCGCCGCACATGCCCAGCGCATCCAGTTTCGCGACATCACCGCCAAGGCGGGCATTCATTTCACCCACAATAACGGCGCGTTTGGAAAGAAGTTCCTTCCGGAGACCATGGGCCCAGGTTGCGCGTTCATTGACTACGATAACGACGGCTGGCCGGACATTGTGCTGGTGAATGGCGAAGACTGGCCGGGCCATGCCAAGTCCGGGGGCACCACGCTGAAGATGTATCACAACAACCACGACGGCACTTTTACCGACGTCACTCGCAAGACAGGCCTCGCTGTCCCCATGTACGGGCTGGGCGTCACGGTTGGCGATTACGACAACGACGGCTTCGACGATCTGTTTATCACTGCGCTCGGTCAGAGCCATCTGTTCCACAACAACGGCAATGGTACGTTCACGGATGCGACCAAGGCCGCGGGGTTGTGGGGGCCAAGCGAATTCTCCACCAGCGCGGCATGGGTCGATTACGACCGCGACGGCCGGCTCGATCTTGTGGTTGCCAACTATGTGCAGTGGTCGGAGAAGGGTGACCTTTACTGCACTCTCGACGGTGCGCACAAGTCTTATTGCACGCCTGAGTCGTACAAAGGCAGTTCGGCGCGGCTGTGGCGCAACCTGGGCAACGGCAAGTTTGAAGATACGACGCAGAAGGCCAACTTTTACGATCCGACTTCGAAAAGCCTTGGCGTTGCGATCCTCGATTCCAATGGGGACGGCTGGCCTGACATTCTGTTAGCGAATGACACGCAGCCCAACAAGCTTTATCTCAACAAACACGATGGCACGTTCGAGGAGAAAGGTATCTCGACGGGGATCGGATTCAGCGAGGACGGTGTAGCGCGCGCGGGCATGGGCGTTGACGCGGGCGACTACGACCGCTCCGGCCATCCCAGCATCATCATCACCAACTTCGCCAACCAGATGCTCTCGCTTTACCACAACGAGGGCAACGGATTGTTTGTGGACGAAGCGCCGCGCTCCGAGGTCGGACGCGCCACGCTGGTGACGCTGGGTTTCGGTTGCTTCTTCTTCGATTACGACAACGACGGCTGGGCCGACATCTTCGTTGCCGACGGCCACATCGAGAACGAAATCGAGCGGGTGCAGAAACGTGTGACCTACGCCGAGCCTCCGCATGTGTTCCGGAATCTGGGCGCCGGAAAGTTTCAAGAAGTAACGGAATCGCTGGGGGCGGCATTTGCCAGTCCGAAAGTCGCGCGGGGGGCAGCCTACGCCGACATCGATGACGACGGGGCACTGGATGTTTTGTTGACCACGAATGGTGGGGTGGCCCATTTGTTCCATAGCGAGGGCGGTACGAATCACAGCCTGCGGGTGAAGTTGGTGGGGACGAAATCGAATCGTGACGGCATCGGCGCCGTGGTGCGGGTGACATCCGGCAAGGATCAGCAATGGCAAATGGTGCATAGCGGCTCGAGTTATCTGTCGCAGAGCGAATTGGTGCTGACGTTTGGTCTGGGTGCGGCGGACCAAGCAGATGCCATGGAAGTGCATTGGCGGAGTGGCCAGGTCGACAAGCTCTCCAATGTCCCTGCAAGCCAGACCGTCACGATTCAGGAGGGTAAAGGGATCGTGGCTAGTCACGCTTACACCAAGCCTCGGGCCACTAGCGAAAAAATCAAATAACCACAGAGGCCACAGAGATCACGGGGCCGCCTCAAGAAACCTCTGTGTTCTCTGTGCCCTCTGTGGTTAACTTGTCTCTCGCATGACGCCACGAACTGCAATCGTGTCCGCCGGAATCCTGATCCTGTGTGCGCTGCGGTTCGCCGCTTCACCCCAGAAACCCGCCGACGCGAAGCCAACCGAAGCCGCGCGCCTCAACAACTGGGGCGTGGCTTACATGAACCAGCAACTGTTCGAAAAGGCCCTCAAGACCTTTGAGCAGGCCGCCGCCCTGGATTCCAATTTGACGATGGCCAGGCTCAATCAGGGGATCGCTTTGCTGAATCTCGGGAAACTAGATGCGGCTAAACCGTTGCTGGAGAATGCGACGAAGCAGGATTCCAAAGATCCTCATGCTTGGTACAACCTGGGCCTGCTGTCGAAGAGCACCGGAGAAGCACCAGTTGCCATCGACGCGTTTGGGCATGCCACGGAAATCGATCCCAACGATGCCGACAGCTGGTATTTCCTAGGAGCCTCTTACGCTGAGAACAAACAATATCCCGAGGCGATGGCCGCGTTCCAGCATGCCCTGACGCTGAACCCGCAGCATGCGTCGGCAGAGTTTGGCTTGTCACGCGCCTACCAGCGGTCCGGCGATCTGGCCAAAGCCCGCGAACACGTAATCCGCTTTCAGTACATCACGGAGCACAAGCTGGGTACGCCGATCAGCTTGGCTTATGGCGAACAGGGGAAGTATTCGCTGGCGGAGGAATCACCCGCCGCTCCAGAGAAAGTTCCCGACCAGATCAAGGTGCGGTTTGTGGATGTAACGGAGAAGGCAGGCCTGCCGATCACACGGCCTGGCGGAATCGCCGGAAACCCGGGCCTGCGTTTGGGAGCTGGGGCGTGCTGGCTCGACTACGACGGCGACGGCCGCGTCGATTTGTTTGTTCCAGACAAAGGACTGTTTCATAATCTCGGCGGAAAGTTCGAAAACGTCACATCCAAGGCGGGTATCACGAACGCAGGTTCGGTGTGTACCGTTGGCGATTTCGACAATGATGGCGCACCAGATTTGGCGTTTAGCGGAGGCACCCACATCCAGCTTTATCACAATGAAAAGAACGGCACGTTTCGAGACGTTTCGGAGAGCGCCGGATTGAAGCAAGAATGGTTTCAGATGAGTCCGACATTTGTGGACTACGACCACGACGGAGATCTTGACCTCTACGTGACGCGCTTCGTGGGCGAGGCGCAGCGGGACAACAACAGGCCGACTGCCTTCACCTACAGTTCCCAGCACCCCCCAAACCGGATGTGGCGAAATAATGGAAATGGAACGTTCACGGACGTAACCAAGTCGGTCGGTCTCGAAGGCTCAGCGCCGAATCTCGCGGCAATAGGTACGGACTACAACAACGACCGCGCCGTCGATCTGGTCGTGACCAGGTGGAAAGCGCCTCCAGCAATTTACGAGAATCCTCGGGAGGGCAAATTCATCGAACGCGCTCCATGGCCCGCTGCGGCGTCGCAACTGACCAACGCAGTTGTGGCGCTGGATTTCGATCACGATGATTGGATGGATGTGGCCTTCACTCACTGGTATTCTCCGGGCATTAGTCTTTGGCGAAATGTGGAGGGGAAGAACTTCGAGCCGGTGACGCTGCCCACAACGAATTGGGTCAGAGGCTGGGGTATCGCCGCCATCGACTATGACAACGATGGTTGGGTTGACCTCGCTGCAATTGGAGAGACCGCTGAAGGCAAGGCCGAAGTGCGATTGTTTCGGAACCTGGGCCCCGATGGGTTCAAAGATGTGAGTGCGGAAGTCGGACTCACGGGACTCAACCTTAACGAGCCACGCTCCCTAACTGTTGCTGACTACGATGGCGACGGCGCAGTCGACTTGCTCATCACAGAAAATCGCGGCCCTGCCGTGCTGCTCCGCAATGAAGGCGGCAACCAGAACCACTGGCTTCGCCTCAATCTAACTGGACTCGCCGACAACAAAAGCGCCATCGGGGCCAAGGTTGAAGTCTTTTCGGACGGAAATCGCCAGAAATTTGAAATTGCCGGTTCATCCGGCTACCTCGGCCAGAACTCGCCCTATCTGACCGTGGGCCTCGGTCAAGCGAAACAGGCCGACATCGTGCGCATGCTCTGGCCGACCGGCGTTTTGCAGGACGAGGTCGAAGTCGCTGCCGACCGTGAGCACAAGTTCATGGAGATCGATCGCCGCGGCAGTTCCTGCCCGACACTCTTTGTGTGGGATGGGCACGAGTACACATTCATTGCCGACATGATCGGCGCCGGCGTGGTGGGTCACTGGGTTGGGCCGGGACAACGCAACCTTCCCCGTCCGATCGAGTATGTCAAAATCGACCGCAAAGAGATCCGTGAAAAAGACGGTAAGCTCAGCTTCCGCTTCATGGAGCCGCTGGAAGAAGCCGTGTACCTCGACCAGGTCGAACTTCTCGCGGTGGATCATCCCGGCGATATTGACGTGTTTCCCAACGAGTATTTCGCCAGCAATCCGCCATATCCGCCGTTCAAAGTGGTTTTCAGCAGGAATGCTCAACCGCCGGCTGCTGCCGTAGACGAACACGGGCACAACCTCCTGCCAGATTTGCTGGCTCATCGCTACGTGGGGGATTTCGAAGTCTTGCCGTTCGCCGGATTCACCAAGCTGCACACGCTCGAGCTCGACCTGGGTGGGCCCTATGGCGACGGACCGCTCTGGCTACTCATGCACGGCGAAATCGAATATTTCAGCGCCACCGGCATGTACGCGGCCGACCAGGCGGGTTTGCAGCCGATTGCTCCTTATGTCGAAGCGCTGGGCGCCGACGGAAAGTGGACCCGCGTGATGGACGACATGGGCTTCCCTGCGGGCGGGGGGCGCACCATGACCGCGGATCTGACCGGTAAGTTGCCTCAAGGTACGCAGCGTATCCGCATCTCGACCAACTTGCAGATCTACTGGGACAGTATCCTGATCGACCACACGACACAAGAACAGAGCGCACGAATCACGGGTGTTCCCCTCGCTCGCGCTGATCTTCGTTTCCACGGATTTCCCCTGAAGATCGAAGGCAAGCCACCGGGGAACGTGCAGTATATCTACGAGCAAGCCAGCGCCACCGGGCCTTACACGCGGCCTGCCGGAGCCTTCACGCGGTATGGTGATGTGTTGCCACTGCTGACCGAACTGGACGACCGGCTTGCGGTCTTCGGATCAGGTGATGAAGTGGCTCTCGATTTTGATCCGTCGAGGTTGCCGACGCTACCCGAAGGCTGGGTACGCGACTACTTCTATGCCGCCCGCGGATACGAGAAAGATATGGACTTCTACGCCTACGATTTCGACCATGTCGCCCCGCTTCCCTTCCGTGACATGGGCGGTTATCCGTATCCAGGGAAGGCGTTCCCGCTGGATGATGCACACCTGAATTATCTGCTGGAATACAACACACGTTATATGTCGGGGCATGAGGCGCGGGGGTACGCGTTTGACTACGGGGCACCCCGATAGCACATGGGGGACGGTAGGGATGCTTCGACTGCGCAGAACTTCGCCTTGCGAAGTCCTGCCTCCGCTCAGCATGACAATGTGGCCAGGATCGCGCCACAGCGCGAAATCGCTTTAATATTGACAGTTTCCCTGCAACATAATCCAATACGCCGAGATGGAAACCACTTCCGCCCCCGCCCGCCTGCGGCGCACCCTCACCCTTTGGGACCTGATCCTTTACGGCGTGATCGTCATCCAGCCGGTCGCCCCCATGTCGGTGTTCGGAGTGCTGAGTGACCGCGGCCACGGGCACGTGGTTACCACGATCCTCATCGCGATGGTGGCCATGCTGTTCACTGCGATCAGTTACGGCCGCATGGCGCGCGCCTATCCCAGTGCGGGCTCGGCCTTCACCTATGTCGGCCAGGAGATCAATCCCGCGCTCGGCTACGTCACGGGATGGAGCATGGTGATGGATTATATGCTGAATCCTATGATCTGCATCATCTGGATCAGCCAGCAGGCGCATGTGTTCGCTCCCGCCATCCCGTACTGGGGTTGGGCGGTGTTCTTCTTCCTGCTCATCACCGGATTGAACATTCAAGGAGTCAAGACTTCTGCCCGTGTAAATACAGGCCTGGCGGTAGGCATGGGCGTCGTAATCGCGATTTTTTTTGTGACCGCGGCGCGCTACATATTCGGCAACCCGCACGATGGAGCGGGATTCTTTACCCGCCCGTTCTACGATCCGCAGTTGTGGAACACCAAGGCGGTGCTGGGCGGAACGTCGATTGCGGTTTTGACCTACATCGGCTTTGACGGCATTTCAACACTCTCAGAGGAGGCGGAGAATCCCCGGCGCAATATCTTGCTGGCAACGGTCCTGACTTGCCTGGTGATCGGCATTCTGTCGGCCTTCGAAGTCTACGCAGCACAGTTGATCTGGCCCGCATCCGAACCTTTCCCCAACGTGGATACTGCATTTACATTCGTTGCCGGCCGGGCGTGGCAGCCAATGTTCGTTGTCCTGGGATTCACTTTGCTGGTGGCCAATTTCGGCTCCGCCTTGGGCGCACAGCTCGGTGCCGCCCGCCTCCTCTACGGCATGGGACGCAGCAAGGCCTTGCCGCAGTCGTTCTTCGGCGCAGTCGAGCCGAAGCGCCATGTTCCGCAAAATAACGTGATTTTTGTGGGCGTGGTGGCGTTGATCGGAGCGTTCATCGTCAGCTACGGACTAGGCGCCGAAATGCTCAACTTCGGCGCGTTGATCGCATTCATGGGGGTGAATCTGGCGGCGTTCATGCGTTATTTCGTCCGAGGGAGCGAAAAGAAGATCAGTAATTTCGTTCCGCCGATTGCAGGCTTTCTGATTTGTCTGCTGCTGTGGCTGAACCTCAGTCGCCCAGCCAAGATCGCAGGCACAATCTGGATGGCGGTGGGGATCATCTTTGGTGCGATCAAGACCCGAGGCTTCCGCGGCAACCTGATCGACTTCGAGCTGCCGCCGGAAGAGTAAGGATTTGCGATTTGCGATTTGCGATTTGCGATTTTCAATTCCCAATTGACAATCGGAAATCCGCATTAAACGACTACTCCACGTTCCACCCGCTCACTTCGACCGCAGGTTTCGCCGTGCCCAACTGGCTTGCCCGGTAACTGACGGTCACTTCTCGTTTCTCTCCCGGCAGCAGGGAGATGTAGTTGTCCTCCCACAGCACCGGCAGAATCTCCTCACCATGAAGGCCTTTTTTGACCTTGAGCCGCACAAAAAAGGCGAGGCTGTGGCTCGGATTCTCCAGGGTCGCGCGGGTGATAGCCCTTTCACCTTCACGCTGGGTTTGGCTTGAAACTTTCAGCTTGACCTTGGGCAACTGCGAAAGCGCCGCGAAGTCGGCGTAGGAGATCGTGGGGGTGGTGTACCAGTTCGATTTGTCCCAGTCGAGGGTTTCCGGTTTGGTGGACAGCCAGTAGAAGTTCGAGCCCACCACCTTGCCTGTGGAGTCTTCCAATCGCAGCACCACGAAATAAGTTGGGCTCAAGCCCTGAATGTCCGGCAGGGTTAGCACTTTTTCCGTGCTGTCCGCCGGGGTGTTCAGTGTGACTTCCTGCGAGAACTTCTCGGTCATGTCGAGATCCAGGACCTTGGCAGTAAGTCTCAAGTCCTTGGCATCTGTGTACTGACTACTGACTACCCAGATGGAGTGGTCATCGTATCCGTAGAGCGGGTGGAGTGTCTCCATCGCTTTCTTGGCCCCGAAGTAGCCTCCACCCGGGCGCAGGTAATAGTCGTAGAGGTGCCAGATGATCGACGGCCAGGCATTGTTCAGCATCCACTGGATCACGCCGGTCGAAACGTATTTGTTCCGGCCATAGGCTTCATACATCGCGCGCACACCTTCGTAGGTCATGAGCTGCGACTTGAAGGCAAAATCCTCGACGCTATCCGCTCTGCCGTAGCGTGTGTTCAAGGAATTGGTAAAGAGTTGGATGTCGGAAAAAACATTCGCGCCGGCGTGGTAATTCCACCAGTCATCAATCGGCCAGAGGTGTTCTTTTGGCAGCAAGGCACGCAGGCTTTCAATGGGCGGGACGGCTGCCCCCATGCTGGTTTCTGTGTTGAACCCATAGCCTCCGCCGCAGCCACCGGCTTCGCACTCCCTGTGAATGCCAAGGGTGTTGACTGAGTCTTGCTCCCAATATCCGGGTGCGACGTAGTCATAAGGGCCGCTCATCTTCACCCCGCTCACCCCACTTGCGCTGCTATTCTTCGCCGTCGCGGAGGACACGACCGGATTGGGCCAACGCAATTCCTTCTCGACCCGGAGATAAGTTTGCTCCACATCGGGCGGCGGAGGATTGTCGCTGCCGTTCATCCACAGCAGCATGCTGGGATGACCGCGCAAGCGATAAATTTGATCGCGCAGGGACTGCTCGGCGATCACAAAATCCTGTGGCTTCCAGTTGGCCCAGTGCTCCCAATGGGAGCAGCAAATCCATCCGGCGATGACCAGGATTCCGTTGCGGTCAGTGGCCTCAAGAAACTCCTTTGTCTCCAGCATTCCTTCCAGCCGGATGGTGTTCAGCCCCATGTCCTGCACGTAGCGCAGTTCGTCCTGCAGGCGCTGCGGGTCCTGGCGCAGCATCATGTCCATGGCCCAACCGCCGCCCCGAATCAGCAGCTTCTTCCCATTGATCGAGAAAACTCTGCCGTTGGTTGCGTTGAGTTCGGAGGTGACTTCACGGATGCCAAACTCGCTTTCGCTCTGGTCTGAGACCTTCTCCTCTACCTTGAAATCCATGTGCAGCTTGTAGAGATTGGGTGTTCCCATCTGCGCCGGCCACCACAGGCGCGGGTGGTCGAGGTTGAGCTGCGGGAACTTTTCAGGATCGAAGTTCACGTCCCTGGATTCACCAGGCGCCAGCTCCACCTCCTGCGAGACCTCGGTGTCGGGCAGAGACGCAGCAGGCTGCGTCTCTGCATTCCTGATGCGGCCTACAAGAACGCCTCGCACCGGCTCTAGGGTTGCATTCTTCAGTAAAGCAGTGATCGTCAGGTGCGCCTTGTCGTTGGCGGGCGAATCGACCTTGGAGATCACGCTGGGGTAGCGCAGCGCGACCGGCCCGCTGGTCGAAATCTTCACGTCTCGGAAGATCCCCATTTGCTTGTCAGGGGGCGCGGGATTCCAGTCCCAAAAATTGACCGAGAGATCGTTCTCCAGGGGCGAGAAGACTTCGACGGCCAGCACGTTGGATCGGCCCAGGCGGGCGGCCGAGGTTACGTTGAACTCATAGGTCCGCCAAGCTCCCGCCACCTCGTCGGATTTCGCAATCTGTTTTCCGTTCAACCAGATGTTGGCACGGTAGTTGATGCCGCCAAAGTTCAGCCAGATCGTCTTGCCGCGAAAACTCTGGGGAACAACGAACTCTTTGCGATACCACCACGGAACCATGAATGGGCTGTCCTGCGCCATGGGGAGGCTGACAAAACTCCTCCCCGCGGGGTAGGTCATGCCCGGCAGCTGGCGGAGGTTCATCCCGAAGTACGGGTCTGGATAAACCCGATGCCTAACCAGGGCCGCTAGGACCGTGGTGGGAACCGTGACCGTGTACCAACCCTGGGGCTGATATTTTTCCGTGGAGACAATCTCGCCCGGTTGGTCGACCTTGTACAGAGATTGCAGCCTCCAGCCATCCCTGAGGACCATTGCCGTCTCGGGCCGTGAGGAATATGCCGGGGGTTGCTGAGCGAAGCAGACTGCCGGAACCAGCAGCAGGCAGAAATACAGGATGCCAGGTCTCTTCATGGGGTGTCCTCAAGCGTGTTGGGCACAGGCGTTTCCATCTCCGACCGGGCGACACGTTTCAATGATTCGTTTCAATGACTGACTTTTCAAATGCCAGGCTCCGGGCGGTCCACCTCTTTCGAATCACCAGGACGCCAGCCGTTCCTTAAGCAACCCGAGGAATGCTCTTAGTTTATAATCAACAATCCGCCTTTGTATCCTGGAGTGACAAGAAGATGATTCGATTTTTGCAGACCCCTGGGCCGATCAAGAAAGTTGTGTTGGGCGGCCTCCTGACCATCATTTGCGTGTTTATGGTGGTTACCCTCGTCCCTGGCTTTGGCAACACGGACTTTTTTGGTGGGGGCGGGCCCGGCCGCGGTGTCCTTGCCACGGTCGCCGGCAATGACATCACCACTCTGGAAGTACAGCGCCAGGCCAAGCAGATGGTCCAGCAACAGTTTCCCCGGGGTGGGGCCCAGGCCTCCATGCTGTTGCCCTATTTTGCGTCACAAGCGGCGGAGCAGTTAATCACTCGCAGTGCAGTCGTCACAGAAGCCCAGCGCCTCGGTCTGCACGCGACCGACGAGGATGTGCGCGACGAGTTGCAACACGGCCGCTATGCCCAGGTGTTTTTCCCCGATGGCAATTTTGTGGGACAAGCGGCCTATGAGCAACGCATTCAGCAGGCGGACTTGACCATACCGCTGTTCGAGCAGGGCGTGAAGGATGACATTCTGCTGGAAAAGCTCCGCAATCTTGTCTCGCGCAGCGCCATCGTGACCGATGCAGAGGTACGGGAGAAGTTCGAGACAGACAATACCAAGGTCAAGTTTGATTATGCGGTCCTGCACAAAGACGACGTACTCAAGACGATCCATCCCACGGACACGGAGCTCAAGGCCTATTACGAGCAGCACAAGGCGTCTTATGCCAATTCGATTCCGGAAAAGCGCAAGATCAAGTATGCGCTGATCGACAATGCAAAGGTCATGGGACGGACACAAGTCAGCCAGCAGGAGATCGCCGCCTACTACGACGCGCACCGCGACGAGTACCGTGTGCCTGAGCAGGTCAACGTCCGCCACATTCTGATCAAGACTCCGTTGCCCGGCCCCGATGGCAAAGTCGATCAGAAAGGCATTGATCAGGCAAAGAAGAAAGCCGACGACATCGTGAAACAACTGAAGTCGGGCGCGACCTTCGCCGATCTGGCGAAGAAGTATTCTGAAGATGCCAGCAGCGCCAAGGCCGGCGGTTCCCTCGGCTGGATCCAGCGCGGACGTTTCCCCTCTCCGGATCTCGAAAAGGCAGCGTTTTCTCTGCCCAAGGGCGGAACCAGTGACGTAATCAGCACTGGTTACGGTTTTGACATGATCCGCGTGGATGACAAGCAGGAGGCCCACGCCAAGACGCTCGACGAAGTCAAGGACCAGATTGAGCCCATCCTCAAACAGCAGAAAGCCACGCAAGCGGCCGACACGGAGGCCACCGCATTGCTCTCCCAGGCGCGCACCGCGGGGCTGGAAAAAGCCGCCGCGGCTAAGGGTTTGCAGCTGGTGACAACCGATTTTCTCGGCCGCGCCGATTCCTTGCCGGGCATAGGGGTTTCGCCGCAGTTCATAGACGCTGTCTTCAACGCGGCTGAGAAGTCTCCGCCGGATGAGGTGCAGCTGTCGCAAGGGTTTGCCATTTTCCAGTTGGTCGCTATCCAGCCCCCGGCGACACCTGGCTTTGAAGCGATTCGCGACCGGGTGGGGAACGAGTTCAAGGAAGAGCGTGCCACCACGCTTCTTTCACAAAAGACACAGGAACTCTCCGATCGTGCCAAAGCTGGTCATGATTTGAAGAAAGCGGCCAAAGAGCTTGCGGCTACCATGAAGACCAGCGAATTTGTGCTGCCCGACGGACAGGTTCCGGACATTGGGTCGATGTCGGGTCCAGCGTCGGTTGCTTTTTCGATGAAGCCTGGCGAGATCAGTGGGCCGATTGACAGCGGCACAAGCGGAGTCGTGCTTGCTGTCGTGGAGAAACAAGAGCCAAGCGAGCAGGATTTTGCGCAGAAAAAGGACCAGACTCGCGAATCTTTGCTGCAGAGCAAGCAGGGGTATTTGTTCGGTCTTTTCATAAGCAATCTTCGCTCCCAGATGGAAAAGACCGGGAAGATCAAGATCAACCAACAGGAACTGAAGAACTTGACCAGGCAACAGGGCGGACAGGACGAGGGCGAGTAACGCAAGTACTCTCGTCCGGTTGCAGTGGGATCCAAGCAAGCCATCCCGCAAGGAGATGGTGCATTCGGGCGGGACTCTCAGGACACTCTAGTGAATGGCGAAGCAGTTTTGCTCCGCGCGATTCATAATTTCCTAATCAGGGCCTAATCCAAGGAAAACGATGTCATTTCCTCGCTTGACAGGAATCCTGCTTCATCCCACTTCGCTGCCATCGCGAGGCGGCATCGGTGATTTCGGTCCTGCGGCCTACGAATTTCTCGATTTTCTTTTCTCTGCGCGCCAGGGATTGTGGCAGGTGCTGCCCCTCGGACCGCCGGCCAAAGGAAACTCTCC
The DNA here is from genome assembly GCA_020073105.1 of Terriglobia bacterium. Classification (GTDB taxonomy): domain Bacteria; phylum Acidobacteriota; class Terriglobia; order Terriglobales; family Acidobacteriaceae; genus JAIQFW01. The sequence continues at coordinate 10,093 of JAIQFW010000071.1, read as the reverse complement.
CTATTCTTCGACTTCGGCATTTGCCGGCAACCCATTGTTGATCAGCCTGGAGCGATTGGCGGAGCGTGGGTGGATCGACGCCTCTAATCTCCGGGGCTTGTCCGAAACCGTGGGTCCTGTTGATTACGAAGCGGTCAACGCCCATAAACTGCCACGTTTGATCGAGGCGGGACACAAGTTCCTGGAGTCCGCCGGTGCGAATCAACGTTCGCGCTTTGATCGATTCTGCACTGAGAACGAGTGGTGGCTGGAGGATTTTGTTCTTTACGATGCTCTGCTGGATCGTTACGCCCCGCAGCCTTGGAAGCTCTGGCCGAACGATCTGGCTCGCCGCGAGCCGAAGGCATTGGAAACGGCCCGCACCGAGCTTGCCTCGCAAATGATCGTCCGGCGCGTCATCCAGTTCTTCTTCTACGAGCAGTGGCATGCGCTGCGGCTGTACTGTGCGCAGAAGTCCATACGCGTGGTCGGCGACATAGCTATTTTTGTGGACTATGACAGCGCCGATGTCTGGGCGAATCGTGAACTGTTTCGCCTGAAGGACGACCTCGAACCCGAAGTGGTTTCTGGCGTTCCTCCCGATGCCTTCAGCGCTACCGGCCAACGCTGGGGCAATCCGCTCTACAACTGGGACGCCATGCGCGCGCGCGGCTATCAATGGTGGGTGCAACGCCTGCGCTGGGCCACCCAGACCTGTGACTTCATTCGCCTTGATCACTTCCGCGGCTTCGCGCAGTTCTGGGAGATTCCCGCAACCGAGGAGACGGCCATGATTGGCCGGTGGGTGGATGGTCCACGGGACGATTTCTTCAACAAACTGCGCGAGGACTTGGGCGGGTTGCCTTTTTTTGCGGAGGATCTCGGGTACATAACACCCGACGTTCATGCCCTGCGGGAAGCGCACAAGATTCCCGGCATGGCCGTATTGCAGTTCGGCTTCGGCGACCCGGGGGCGCGCGTGTACTTGCCACACCGCTTGACTGCCGATCGCGTCGTCTATACCGGAACTCACGACAACGACACTGCCCTAGGCTGGTGGAACTCCGCCAGTGATTACGAGCGCCGTTCGGCGGAGGCTTATCTGGGACGATCTGAGGACGGCATCCACTGGGCCATGATTCGCGCCGCCCAAGGCTCCGCTGCCAGCCTGTCGGTCGTTCCCTTGCAGGACGTGCTCGGGCTAGGCAGTGAGGCTCGCTTGAACGTCCCCAGCGTAAAGACCGGCAACTTCCGATGGCGCTACTGTCCGGGTGCTCTGACGCGCGACCTGACGGAGAAACTGGCCGCGCTCGCCGAGGTCACTGATCGTCAGCCGCAACTGGCACGGGTTCCACCCACGGAAGATTTTGCCGCGTGAGGACGCGCGGTTGTCAAACGTCGTATGCGGTTGTCTCTGGAGCGAAGTACCGTCCACGCCCGCTTTCAACTGCTGCGGCGACCGTCAAGACCAGTTCCTCTTCCCACGGACACCCTGCAATCTGTACTCCAATCGGCAGCCCCTCCTGCGATTGACTGACCGGTACCACCGCCGCCGGACACCCCAGCAGGTTGAACCACTCGCTGTAGCTCCACGCGTCGAGATAGCACACGGTTTGTCCTTCCACCTGCCAGCCTCGCTCGCCATGCCGAAAGGCCGGAACCGCCGCGACCGGGCAAAGAAGAACGGGGAAGTCTCGCATTTGCCGGAAGATCTGCATGCGCAAGGTATCGCGCGAGATCCAGGTATCAAGCAGTGTCTGAGCGGTATGCGGGGCTTCAGCTGCCACCCAGCCCGAAAACTCTTTGAGGATGGGACTGAGGTCGGCCTCTCGTCCTTTGGTCATCGGACCTAGTAGCATTCCCCCAGCGACCCCGAACCATTGCCACCAGAGCTGCCGGGCCTGTTCCAGCCCCTCCGGGCGAAAAGGTTCGACCTTGAAACCGGCCCGCCGCAGCGTATCGGCTGCGATGCGTACCGCAGCCCGAGTCTCCGCGGTTACGGGAGTATGGCCGTCGTCCTCGAAATATCCAATGCGGAGATGCCTCAGGTCCTGGTCGCTGGGCCAATGCACCGGCACGGGCGCCGCAGCGGGATCGCCGTCGTCCGGCCCCTGCATCACCTCAAAGAGAACTTTCAGATCGGCCACCGTGCGAGCCATTGGACCAACCACGCCGAGCAGCGCGAACGGACCAACGGAGTTAGGAAAGTGGCCGGTGGCGGGGATACGGCCCGGTGTCGGCTTCAGCCCGCAGATGCCGCTGAAATGTGCCGGCACGCGAATCGACCCGCCGCCATCACTGCCGACCCCACCGGCAGAACATCCGGACGCGATGGCCGCCGCTTCCCCGCCGCTGGAACCACCCGCGGTGCGGGAAAGCGCCCAGGGATTGCTGGTCCGACCGTAGAGGAGGTTGTCGGTCTCCCAAGCCATGAGCAATTCCGGCGTGTTGGTGTTGCCAAGAATGATCGCGCCTGCAGCGCGCAATCGGGAGACCAGCGGCGCATCATTTTCGGCAATCAGTCCGGCCCGCAGCTTCGTACCTGCCTCGCACCGCAGCCCCTTTACGTCAATCGAACTTTTGATGCTCAGGGGAACACCGTGCAGCCGACCCAGTGTCTCGCCCCGCGCTAATGCGCTCTCCGCCAAGCGGGCCTGTTGACGCGCCCCCTCAGCATCGACCTGCACGAAGGCATTCAGTTTCGGATTCAGTCTTTCGATCCGCGCCAGATGCGCCTCGACCAGCTCAACTGGGGAGAATTTCCTCTCACGAATTTGTTGGGCCATGGTTACGGCGGGAAGGAAGGTTAGTTCAGGCATGCGCTCGTCACTCAAACGGAGAATGAGAGTCTAGCATGCACAGGCAGGAGGAGGACAAAACGCAAAGGCGCGTTATGCGCCAATCAGCCTTTCTAGGCCGGCCCGGTTTTGGATCAGCAGGGTGGACCCCCTCAGCTGGGCCAGATTTTGTTCACGGAACTCGCCCAGAACGCGGGTCACCGTTTCTCGGGATGTGCCGATCAACTGCGCGATCTCTTCGTGAGTGAGAGCGACCTTGATGCGGATCCCGTCTTTGGTGGTTTCCCCGTCCGTGGCCCACTCCAGCAGCAGGCGTGCCAACTTTTCTGATACGGAGTGCGACAGGCCGAGAGAGCGAATCATTTCATAGGCGCTCTGACAGTTTTGGCTCAGATGCTGTGCGGCATTCAGGCAGGCGTCGGCGTGCTTCTGCAGGAAGTGCAGGAAGTCGTCGCGCTTGATGAAATCCAACTGGCAGGGCTGCAAGGCTTCCGCGGTCAACTCATAGGGCTTGCCAGACACGGTGGCGTGCAGTCCCAGGACCTCGCCGGCCTCTGCGATCCGCACGATCAGTGTCTTCCCGTCGCGCGATGTGGTAGAGAGCTTCACCCTCCCGCTGCAGATGATGTAGGCACCCCGCGCCGATTGCCCCTCGACAAACAGAATGGCTCCCTGCGGATAGGCACTGGCATACTTGATCTTTTCCAGGTCTTCCAGTGGCCCCTTGGGTAGCTCGCAGAAAAAGCCTGAGTGCCGCAACTTACAGATAAGACAGTTCTCCGTGATCTGCAGCCCGTAAGGTGCGCTCATAGCGGGGGTTGCCTCCCGTTGGGGATGACTATATCACCATTTGTTGAGATTTGTGACCTGGGGGGATAGCCGCACACAGGTTCGAGTTGCTGACAGGACATGGAACGAGTCCTTTCGTAATCTGCCGTGTATTCAGGTGGAAATGCGATAGTTATGCCAACCAATGGGTAAAGTCGACCGAAAACGGGGTGTCAACCGCGCTCCCCGCGTGAAACTCGCAGGGACGGTTCTGGTTTTGATGCGCTTGGAAAACGGGCGGCAACTCCGGGCAAAACTGCACCAGCTCTCGACCAGCGGAGGTCTCCTGCATCTGGAGCAGCCACTGGATGAAGGCATTAAAGTCGAAGTGATCTTTCACGTGGGCAACAGCACGGTCCGCACCAAGGCCCGCGTACTGTTTCCCATGTGGGCCACCCAGGGGTATCTGCAACCGTTCGAGTTTGAAGATCTGGGAGAGTTGGATCGCCGGGAGCTGCAGATAGACTTGCAGAAACTGCTGGAGAGTTCGGCCGCCGCTGTCATCCCATCCCCGGATCGCATGGACACCCAGTTTTCGGACTCACCGTCCCCGACCCCAGCTCCTTCACCCCAGCCGACCGACTCCGAGTCAGAATCCCAGACAACCCAATCTGTTCTTGATTAGCGCCGAAGCTTCAGCGCTCGCAGGCTTCCTTCGATAGAATACCTGCTGGCCGTATGTTTGCGGCCGTTCCGAAAGCATCCCGGTCGATACGGAGGACTCATGGCCCACCAACATTCACCTCGCTTCCTGAAGATCGTTGACGACGCCAAGGCGCGGATTCAGGAAACAACCGTCGATGACGTCAAAGCCAGACTCGATCGGGGCGAGAAATTTCTGCTGATCGACGTGCGCGAAGAAAGCGAATACGCAAAAGACCATCTGCCCGGGGCTGTCCATTTGGGTAAAGGGATCATCGAGCGTGACATCGAAGCACGCGCGCCCGACTTGGGTACGACAATGGTCCTATACTGCGGCGGCGGTTTTCGCTCTGCCCTGGCCGCCGACAACCTACAGAAAATGGGGTACACCGGGGTGATTTCCATGGATGGTGGCATCCGAGTCTGGCGGGAAAAGGGGTTCCCTCTGACCAAAGGCTGATGAGAAGAGCCTGCTGCAAGCCCGCTGCGCGGATCACGGGTACCTCGGTAACTTGAACGGAATGCATGCCGCAGGTCACCATGGTGCTGTAGTTCGGTGTATCTGTCAGATTCTTATTGAAGCTTGCTCGAAAGCAATATGGCAGGAAAGTCTAATTCTTCTCGAGGTGCCGCGGCAGCTCCGGCTCTGGCTCCGGAATCTTCCTTGGAGTTTGTACTCGGGCAGGCGAACACTCCAGAAAAGTTCTGCGCGGCGCTGGCCAAACTGTTCGGCGTGCGGCCCAAAGAGGTTGCCCTGTTACGCCTGGAGAAAGGCCTGCTCAAGTTTCTGTTTCCCGAACAACTGAAAACTGCCGGATCGATCCCGGTTTCGAGTTCCTCATCGGTAGCTTCCCATACCGCGTCAACCAAGAAAACGGAGCTGTTCAACACCTTCGCCAAGATCAAGCATGCGCGTGTTTTCGAAACGGTGAAGTTGACTACCGCCGAAGAGGCCGACCATTCAGAACAGGCTTCCATTCAGAAGCTCATGTCGGCACCAATCCTCAGCCCGGACCGCAAGGTTCTGGGTGTAATTCAGGTTTGCCGCAAGGGTTTCGAGCTGGCCTCGGCCGGGCCGGATTTCACGCTCGATGATTTACAGCAACTGGAAGTCGCCGCGAAGGTGGCTGCCACCCTGCCTTTTCTGAAGGATGGCTCGGAGTTGTAGAAGAGCCGGTCTGTTCCCCCGCTACCGCGTGAACCATCCGCATTCTCCTCTTGTAGTTCTGCATCGTTCCGAAAAAACAACTTTCATGACCTGGTTCATGATCTTTGCCGGGCCCGAATCGGCTGCACTCGTCGAAATGAGGCCACCCCAAACGAAGATCTACCGCACATGGCATCATCGAGCGACCGTTTCTCCGCACGGGTCAACTGCCGGGATGCTCCCTTCGGCAATTTCCCGAGCGCAAGCGGCCCAATCGCAACGCGCACCAGCCGCAGGACTTCGATGCTCAATGCTGCGAACATGCGGCGGATGTGTCGGTTCTTGCCTTCATCCAATACGATCTCCACCCAGGAGTTTTTCTCTCCAATGCGCACCATCCTTGCACTCTTTACTCGCAGAACGTCACCGTCCCTAGTTTCTATCCCCCCGCAGAGGTGCTTGAGCAGGGCGTCGTCAGCAACCACGCTGATCTGCACGTGATAGACCTTGTCCAGATGGGTTTCCGGTGCGAGCACACGCGCCGCCCACTCAGAATCGTTGGTCAGCAACAGCAGCCCTTCACTGGCTTTGTCGAGACGTCCGACCGGTCCTACCCAGGGCATGCCGTCTCCCAGATCTGCGTACACGGTTTTGCGGCCCTTTTCATCGGAAGCGGTCGTAACCGTGCCGCGAGGCTTGTTGAGCATGAGGTATATCTTCGCCGCCGCTGCAACCGCTCGGCCATCAATTGCGATCCGATCCATCTCCAAACAGCACGGCCACTCCGGGTCGCGGAGGATGGCGCCGTTCACGCTGACGCGCCCGTCGCGGACCAACTGCACTGCGGCAGACCGCGAGCAATATCCCAACTTGGAAAGCGTCCGCGCCAGACCGATACGCCGGCGTTGTTTCATGCCCTCTACTCCGTCTCCTCAATCGGCCGTTCCTGCCTGTTTGTCATCTACGCAAGCAGTACCTACGGCTTTCTTACAGACACCCTGGCGATGTCCAGTTTGCCCCTGCAGTTCTTCTCATCGCGGATATAGGCTGTCCGCCTCTATGCACAGCCGCGAATGGTCTGCTAGATTGAAATGTTTCTTCACCAAAGGAACACCGAACCATGTTTAATCGTACTCTCCCGACTTCCCTACTATGCGCAGCGGCAATTCTGGCTGCCCTCGTGACTTTTCCCCCCGCTGTCTCTGTTGCCCAGGACGGACCCTCGTTAGCCTGGGTAAAGCTGAATCCGCCCGTTTCCCCTCCGGCTCGAGACGTCTCCGCAATGGCATTCGACCCGGTTGCAAAGAAAGTCGTGATGTTCGGCGGCTTTGGTGCCCCAGGCTATCTCAATGACACTTGGACCTTCGATGGCTCGACGTGGAAGCAGGAGAACACAGCCGTCGCGCCGTCTCCACGCACATCCGCCATGATGGCCTACGACTGGGGATCCAAGAAACTGGTGCTGTTCGGAGGTTTCAACGGCTCCCAATTTCTTGGTGACACCTGGCTCTGGGATGGTGCCACCTCGACCTGGACACAAGCCAGCCCGCTGTCATCCCCCAAGGCCGTAGCCGGCGCTATGCTCTTTACTGACCCCAAGAACGGCCATGCCGACCTGTATGGTGGCTTCGATGGAGCACGCTATCAGCTGGACACGTGGCGCTGGATGGGAACCACTTGGAGAAAATTGCACCCTGGCACGGCACCTTTTGCCCGGGCCTGGGGACTCGTCGCCTTGGACCTGTCAAGAAAGAATGTCGTGGTTTCCGGAGGGCTGGGAGACATCCGCACCGATAATACCTGGACTTGGGACGGGGCCGACTGGACCCAACAATCTCCCGCGCACCCAATGCCGAAGATCTTCGACACCGCGGGCGCTTTCGATCCCCTTCTGCACGGGGTGGTTGTCTTCGGAGGTGATGAAGGCGGTGGCGCCTTGGACACGACTCAGGGCTGGACGGGTAGTGACTGGGTCCAAGTGCAGCCGCAGCAGTCACCCCCACCACGCGAGTCCTTGGGCATGGCCTATGATTTCGCCAGTCACCAGTTGCTGATTTTTGGCGGGGACAACGGCGATGTCTTTCTCAATGACACTTGGGAGCTGGTCCGGCAATAACCTTGCTTACGTTACAGGAACTGAGAGAGACCAAATCTCTCCTCAGTCTTTCCCATGGTATCCTCGCTTCTCGCATGGCCACTCCCAAGAACGAACGCCGTTCCCAAAAGCGCATTCCCGTGCGCTTGCCGGTCTCCATCAGCTCTGGCCAAAGCGAGCCGGCTACTGGCCATACCCGTGATCTGAGCTTGAGCGGGATATTCCTCTACACCAGCCAGCAAATTCGCGAAGGCAGTGAACTGGAAGTGATTTTGATTCTGCCGCCGCAGCTCACCCACGGCGAGAAGCGCTGGGTATGTTGCCAGGCCTCGGTCGTTCGGGTGGAACAGACCCAGAGAAGTGGGCAACTTGGTGTCGCCGCCAGCATCCGCAAGATGGCGACCCTGCCCGAGATTCCGTGCTAGAAAGGGAAACTCCCCAGAAATCGCACCAATTTGGGTGCAATTTCACAGCTGCCAGGAAGCCTGATCACAAGGGCCCTCGTACAAGAATCTGAGGAAAATCAAAAATCTGCTTCCCTTTGCATCACCTTTGGTGCAATAATGCTGGCCCTTGAATTGCTCTGGTTCAAGGATGTAGAAATCGAAGGATCGGGTGGATCTACTCATGCTGCTGGATAAGCTCACTCAAGGAGTGCTGCGAGTGCTCACCCCACTCGGGCCCCGCTATGTAAACCCTTCTCTGCTTCAGCGCCTTTACCTCCTGTGGATTTTCCGGAATTTCCACACCTTGCCGGCCAAGGTGCTGAGCCTGCGCCAACGACGATGGATTGATCGGATGTGTGCCCTACAGGGATTCGTTGCCCTGATGGAACTGAACGGCTTCGGCGATATTCCCATCCTTGGAACGTTGGAGCAGCGGCCTGTGATGGAACCCGAAAGCTTGCCGCCGCGCCGACCCAACCAGAGCGTGACCGGCCCGGTTCCATTCGCCGCCGATGCGCAACAACGCTCTTGAGGGAATTGGTGCGCACCGCGTAAGCGAATCTAGCCTCAGAGAATCTACTGCGCTTATGGGTGGATCGGGAGCAGGGCAAGAAAAAACGCCCTGAACCTGTAGTTCAGGGCGCCTGGCAGCCCTCCCCCGGAACTGCCATAACACACTCTCAGCCTAGGGCGGGATGCGATTCCTGTAAATGCGACTTCGGTAACGGCAACGCAATCGCAGGTAACCGGCGATAGGCTCTCGGAAGTAATCGGGCACGATTACGTAGCTCACGCAGCCTTGCTGAGTATTGACTCGCAATAGTCGCCAGTGTGAGGCAACCCGCGGCCTGTACTCACACTTCCCCGACTCTCCCAGCCCAGAGCCGCCTACTTGAAGAAGGCATGAATTCCGAAATCATCGCGACGGAAATCGTCGTCGGGAAAGCCTTCGCGGGTTGCTAGCTTGTCGCACTGGATGTTAGCCTTGATATACGCTAAGTATTCTTGCCGGGCGCGTAGCTCAATTGGCAGAGCAACTGACTCTTAATCAGTAGGTTGTAGGTTCGATTCCTACCGCGCTCACCAGTCTTGTTAGCCGTCACCTAAATGGTGACGGACATGATCGATAGCCAAACTGGCGATCCTCAAAGCAACAAACTCCCCACCATTTCAAGCTCTGCAGCCCCCGCGGTTGCAGATTGTGCGGTCACTCCTCCGCATGGAACGATGGAAGGGCAGACTACCCTGAGCGCGAACAACCCTGCCCTTCCTCCCTCCCCAAGTCAACGCACATCCTTTTATCGAGCCCGGTTTCTGGTGATCGGTACCGGACGCCTGATCTTCGCGTGGGGGATCATCGACACCGACAAATACCGGCTCGGCTCAATCGCCGCTTTAATCCCGAGGTCTGCAGACTTTGTTTCCCGCCATCGCGACATGGGCCTGGCCTATGCGAAAGCGCGGCACTTGAACAAGCTCTACGCGGCGGCGGAGCCAAAGGTGGCGGCATGACGCTCCTCAAGTGGCTAGTCGGGGCGCTGATAGCTTTTTTCGTCTGCTATTTCGTGGCGCTCACTGCCCAATTTGCTGGCGTGCTGCTCAGCGGAGTGTACCGATGATTGCCTTCTGGCGCTGCAACTGCGGATTTGAAACCGCTTCGGCCCGCGAAGCCTTTTTGCATCGTGACGGAACCGACTTTCACCATGTGCATCCGGCGGTAGCCAAGCTCAGCGGGATCGAGAAGCATACTCTGCAGCAGGAAATCCGGCAACTGGTAGGGGCGCAATGAAAGAAGGAATTTTCCTCGATATCAACGCCATCAACCGCCGAGCTGGCAACGCGGATTGGTACTTCAACTTGCAGCCGGACGGAATGCTAGTGATTCTGCTGCGCAAGCGCAACGTCTGCGAAACCGAGAACGCAGCCAAATATCTGCAAGCGGAAAGTGCAGTGTCCGAGAAACAGGGGGCATGAGTGAATTACACGGCTTCGCGCGGCGCGGCAACCGTTCGCCAACTTATACGTGCTGGCTGGCTGCTAAGGGGCGGTGTTTCAACGTTGACCACGCGGACTACAAAGACTACGGCAGTCGCGGCATCACGATGTGCAACCGCTGGAAACACAGCTTTGAGAACTTTCTTGCGGATCTGGGCGAGCG
>JAIQFW010000070.1 GCA_020073105.1 Terriglobia bacterium | reverse complement strand
TTTTCTGGCTGGGCCGCTAGGATTCGAACCTAGACAAAGTGCTCCAAAGGCACTTGACCTACCATTAGTCGACGGCCCAGTAACTCAGTTTCTAGTTGCCAGTTTCTAGTTTCGAGGGGGAGCGCACGCCATCTCAAGGATACTCGAAACTAGAAACTGGAAACTAGAAACTTCTTCCAGTACTGCCGTCGCGTCAGGGTGGCCGTCGCCTGCGCCTCGAAGCCGGTCTTCCTCAGTCTGGCCGCCGCCTTTTCTGCGGCCGGTTGGGTCCTGAAAAACCCGTAAATCGCAGACCCGGAGCCCGAGAGCGAGGCGTAAAGTGCCCCTGCCTGCCCAAGCACACGCTTGACCTCACACAATTCGGGATATTGCGGAAAGACGACTCGTTCAAAGTCGTTTTCGATCCCGGTACGGACGAGGTCGAGAAGCGGGGTCTCGGCCCGGCCCCTGCCACTTGCAGAGACACCGGATAAACCCTTCCCAGATTTGACTTTGCCCTGGGCGCTCAGCCACGCAGAAAGCACGCGACCGAACTCGATTATTCTATCGGAGGCCCTTGCTGGCGTCAATTCAGCTTGCGTAGGGGCAGGTGTCCCCACCTGCCCGGTCGAGCGAAGCTCGGCAGCATCGCCCCCGTACAACGCATCCCACTCCGCAAACGCCTGGGGGGTCGATACCCCGATCTCCGGCGTGACGACCACGCACGGAACGGACGGCAAATCGGGCAACGGATAGACCTCTTCCCCATGCCCGATGCCCAGGACCGTGCCGCCAACCAGGAACAACGGCAAGTCCGACCCAACTTCCGCTGCAATCCGCAACCTGTCAGGCCCCGGCAACTCTTTCTTCACCGCCCGTTCCAGCGCCAGCAGCGTGGCCACCGCGTTCCCCGACGCTCCCCCCAGCCCGCCCTGTACCGGTAGTCGTTTCTCGATCTCGATGACCACCCGCCCGCGCGCTTTCAGCGCCGCCATCGCCCGCTCTACAATCCGATAGCAGGTGTTCGATTCGTCGTTCGGAACGCGAGGATCCTCGCAGCGAATCTCAATCCCTGAACCGCGCTCCACCCATACCCGAATGACATCATGCAGCGCAATGGTCTGATAGATGGTGCGCAGTTCGTGATAACCATCCGGTCCAAGCGCACCTATACACAACCCGAGATTGATCTTGGCGAAGGATCGGACAGAGACAGGCATGGATTGTTGATTCTAACCACAGAGGGCACAGGGAACCACCGGGATCTTTCTGGCTTTCGTTTTATCCGTGTGCATCCGCGCAAATCCGCGGCGGGGTCCCTCGACTTCGCTCGGGATTTCGGCAGCGGGCTCCGACGCCCGCTAGTCGCCTCAACTTCTTCGCTTGTAGTAGATCGCGAACTCGTACCCCGGGTTCGCTGGAAACAGCTCCGCCACCTTCCTTAGCCGTTCCGCCATCTGCGCCGGCGCCAGCAGCGGATAGTCCCGCTCCCGCAGGTCGTAGTAATCCACGTCGATGAACAACGACAACAAGTAAATTGAAATCGCATCGGAGAACGTCGCCGCGAAATACTCGTTCTTGTGCTTTTCCGCCTCGGGTTCATGCGAAGTCGACGCTTTCCGCGACTCCCAGGCGTCCAGCGAAGTCTCGCCCTTGGCCCCCGCCTCCACCTGTTTCCAGACCAGATCGGCGAAAGCCTGCGACACCCCCGCCTTCTCCACGAAGGCGTGCCCCACGTTGATATAGAACTCAAACGCCACCGAAAACTTGTCGTCCATCAAGCGCGTCGAGATGAACACGCACTGCGAGTCGCCCAGATCAAGATTGCGATGGCAGACCGCATTGTCGCTGAGCGCCACGTCGTAGCGATCGGCAATGACGGTCTCATCGCCCTGGTTCACGGTCAGCGGAACAAAGTAGTAGGCCTTGCGCTGCAAGGCCCCGGCCAACGAGTCGGGAACCGCTGCCACCATCCGATCCAGGTCTAAGGCTGAAACCGTAACCTCTCCCGCGATGGCGTAGCAAATTCCATTCGAGGCTTGCGAAACCGGGGTACGACGGACAACTTCCGCCGGCGGGCGGGTAATGGCTGACGCAGCTTGCGACATAGACAAGTATTCTAGCGCACCCTCGGCTACTGCCCTTCAACCGGTGCCTGGGACAGCCACCCCCAGCTGTCGGGCACGGCGCTACAATCTGAAGGATGATGTCCGCAACCCCTGCCCGGCTGGTCACGCCGCGCTGGTATTTCATTCCAGTGCGAGTTTTGATCGTGACCTTTCTGCTGACACTGCTTTCCTTCGCGGCCAGCTTGCTTCTGGGTATCGTGGCAGCGGTGATCGCTGGATGGATCCGCGGCGTCCCGCCCAACCTGACCGTGGCCTATCGCCATGTTGCCCTGCCTACAGCCATAACGGTGGCAGCTACTGGGTTGATCGCCATGACCATCATGGAAATCCGCAACTACCGCCAGACAAAGGCTTTGTCTGGAATCGCCCGCTCCAGCGGATAGATCTGTGCCCCCTGGCCTGCCCTGAGCGTAGTCGAAGGGTGCCCTCTGTGGTTAAATCGAGTTATGCGCCCTCGCATTGCCATCCCGATCACTCACTCCGGTGACCGTGAATACGCCCAGCGCTCCCTTCCTCAGTACGAGCACGCGGTCGAGATGGCCGGAGGAATGCCCGTACGGATTCCCCTGGATAGAACTCCGGCAGAGGTCATGAAGCTGATCGAGCACTGCGACGCGGTGGTGTTGCCGGGAAGCCGGGCTGACGTCGACCCGGCAAAGTATGACGCAGCACGCGCTCCCCACACCAACGCCGCCGATCCCCCGCGCGACACCGTAGACGAGTTGCTGCTCCAGGACGCGTACAACATGAAGAAACCTGTCCTGGGCATTTGCTACGGAATGCAGACACTCAACGTGTACCGCACCGGAACGCTGATCCAGCACATCGAGTCGGCCATCAATCACGAGGCCGGACGGAAAGTTCCCATAGCGCACGCGGTCGAGGTGGAAGCCGCGTCGAAGCTAGCGGGAATTTTGGGAGGGGCACACAGGGTGGCTGTCAACTCGAGCCATCACCAGTCCGCTGATGCAATCGGAGATGGCCTCCGCGTCGTGGCCCGCTGCCCAGAAGATGGAATCATCGAAGCAGTCGAGGGAACGTCTCCGGACCATTTTGTGCTGGCCGTGCAGTGGCACCCGGAACGGTCCGTGGATGAAGATGAGCTGTCGCGAGCTATTTTTCGGGCTCTGGTCGAGGCGGCCCGAGTTCGACACAGCCAACTCGCGGGAGAGTTTGAGTCGGTGTAGAGAAACTCGCGCAGGGGCAGGTGTCCTCACCTGCCCGGCTGAGCTTAGAGGTTCGGCGCCTTCTCCGCAATCAACTTCCTGATCTTCTCCACAAATTCCGCCGCCGGCATGTCTTCGGTCTTCTCTTTTCCTCGCGTGCGGACGTTTACCGTGCTAGCTTCCGCTTCTTTGTCTCCGACCACCAGGAGGAAGGGCACTTTCTGCAGTGCATGCTCGCGGATTTTCGCATTCATCTTCTCGTTGCGAGCATCCACGTGCACCCGAACGCCAGCAACCTTCAGCTGATCGCCGACTCGGTTGGCGTACTCGACATGCCGCTCCGCAATCGGGATCAGCACAGCCTGTACGGGAGAGAGCCACACCGGAAACGCGCCCGCGTAGTGTTCCAGCAACACTCCGAAGAAGCGCTCAACCGAGCCATAGAGTGCGCGATGCACCATGACCGGCTGCTTCCGAGTACCGTCTTCGGCAACGTATTCCAGCCCGAAGCGGGCAGGCAGGTTGAAATCAAATTGCACCGTCGAAAGTTGCCATAACCGCCCAATGGCATCCACCAGCTTGATGTCGATCTTGGGACCGTAGAACGCAGCCTCGCCGGGAATGGTTTTGTACTCGATATTGCGGCGCTTGAGCACATTCTCCAGCGAGCGCGTGGCCCCGTTCCACTGCTCCTCGCTGCCCACAAAGCTCTCCCGCTGTTTCGGGTCCCAGGTCGAAAGCTCGGTTTGGAACTGGTCGAAACCAAAGTCCTTCAGCACATCCAGCGCGAAATCGAGGCAAGCTTCAATCTCGCTCTCAATTTGCTCCGGCGTGCAGAAGATGTGCGCGTCGTCCTGGGTAAAGCCCCGCACCCGCAATAACCCGTGCATCACACCCGAACGCTCATAGCGATAAACCGTTCCCAGCTCGCCCAGGCGCACCGGCAAGTCGCGATACGACTTCAGGGAATCTTTGTAAATCAGGATATGGCCCGGGCAATTCATGGGCTTAAGGCGATATTCCGCGTCGTCCAGCTCCATGACGTCGAACATGTTCGACACGTAGTAGCCCTCGTGCCCTGAGACATGAAACAACTGGCGTCGTACGACATGCGGCGTGTACACCAGAGAGTACCCACGCTTGATGTACTGCTCGCGCATCCAGTCTTCCATTTCCCTACGGACAATTCCGCCCTTGGGATGCCAGAAGATCAGCCCCGGCCCCGCCAAGTCCTGGATAGAAAACAGATCGAGCTGCTGCCCCAACACGCGATGATCACGTTTCTTGGCCTCTTCTTGCTTATGGATAAAATCGTCTAGATCTTTTTTCGAAAAAAACGAAGTCCCATAAATGCGCTGCAGTTGGGGGTTCTTCTCGTCGCCCAGCCAGTACGCCCCGGCGATGTTGAGCAGCTTGAACGCTTTGATCTTCCCCGTGGATGGAATATGCGGTCCACGGCAAAAGTCGGTGAACTTGCCGGTGCGATAAATGGAAATCTTTTCATCGGGCTTGGTGAACTGCTCGATGAAGTGGCACTTCATGAAGTCGCCATCCTGCTTAAACTCCGCCAGGCCCTGGTCACGCGGCAAAAACTCGCGCGCGTAGGGAATGTTCTGCTGCACCAGTTCCTGCATTTTTTTCTCGATCTTCTGCAAGTCCTCGGGCGTAAACGGGGTTGGGCGGTAAAAGTCGTAGAAGAACCCGCTTTCCGTCGCCGGGCCGTGGCCGAGCTTGGTTTCCGGAAAGAGTTCAAGAACTGCCGCCGCGAGCAAGTGCGCCGACGAGTGCCGGTAGACCTCCAGCGCCTCGGGGTCTTTTTCCGTCAGGATGCGCAGGGGGGTGTCTTTCTCCAACGGCCGGGTCAAATCAATCAAGTCACCGTTGGTTTTCGCCACCAACGCGGCCTCGGCCAAGCGTGGGCCGATGGACTTGGCGATATCGAGGGCCGTGGTGCCCTTAGGAACTTCTTTCACACCCCCGTCGGGGAGCTTGACATGAATGTTGTCTGGCATGGGAACGATCTTCAGTATAAAACAGGAACGGGGTGGGCTATTCGCCCACCCCTTTTGATTCTGCCGCTTCCGTCCCTACTGGCAAGGTTGACTGAACGTATTGCGGAAGGTGAACCAGTCGTTGACAGACTGCGACGGGTCATACGAGAAATATCCCAGAAACACCAGGTCCTGCGGATGCCAGGTGATCCCGTTTCGTTTCACTTCAAAAATCACGTCACTCACAGGATCTCCAACCTCCAGAATCCCACACGGCGTGAAGTTATTGATGTAGGCATCGTCCATCCACTCCGCCACTTCGTGGGCCAGGGTGCTGATGTCGGCATCGATGGGGTTGGTGTACGGGTCCAGGTAGGAAACGTAAGTGTATGTTTTGGCTGTCGCCGGATCGCTTCCCCAAGCATCGTGGTAGCCGTACGCTCCGGCAGGGAAGACGTTATAGGTGAGAAAAATCGTGAATACACCTGGAGTAATCTGCTGAAACTTGTTGAACAGCGGTCCGGTGATGTTTTGGTCGATGTAGGAGCCGTTCAGGATCCCACGTTTCGTGCCCGGCAGAGGCCCTTGGATGGTGTGTCCGCCACTGGCCGGTACAGTGAAAGACTGCACTGGCCCAATAATCGGCTTGAGTAACACATGGTAATTTGGCGCGACTGTGGACACCGAAGACCAGAAGTTCCCTCGCTGGAAGGCATCGACGTACTGGGTGGTTCCCAGGTCCACCGTACCGGCTGTGAAATCGGTCGCCTTGAAGATCGGCGAAGCTACGATCGCCTGAGTGGCCGACGCATTGTGGTACGAGTACAGTGGACCGCTCGCGTCGAACACCGTG
This sequence comes from Terriglobia bacterium, assembly GCA_020073105.1. GTDB lineage: Bacteria > Acidobacteriota > Terriglobia > Terriglobales > Acidobacteriaceae > JAIQFW01. Next base: position 16,153 of record JAIQFW010000070.1, on the reverse strand, counting down.
CCATCCGAGAACGTCAGTTTCAGCGGAATGATGGCGGTGGGAATCTTGGTCGTGGCCGAGCCCTTGGCCGGATCGGTCCCCACCATCACATAGGAGTAGGTTCTGCCCTGATAAACAAACGAACCGGTCCAGGTTGGCAGACCCGTCCCCGCATCTCGCAGTTGCTCGGTCGTAAAGCGTTGCGGGCGTGGGGAATCGCGTTGGATCGGTGCGCCTTGGCCATATGCATAGGGCAGGACCATCACCAGAACCATGACCAAGTGTTGAACCACGGATTTCCGAGTTGTCATCATTTTCTCCGGGCGTCCAAAAACCAAGCCGCTAGTAGAACACACCGCCCAAAAGTCTTCCAATAGGAAAAAAGACCCCAGAACCATTCGGCTCTGGGGAAACCAACAACTGTTGACTGTAGTCGGTGTCTTACCACCCGGCCTTTAGACCCTTATTCTGCTCATCGAGCCACTTCTTAAGCGGGGCAAAGTAATCCAGAATGGCGCTGGCATCCATCTGGCGCTGGCCGGTTAGGGTCTCGAGCGCATCGGGCCAGGGCTTGCTCGCTCCCATCTCCAGCATCTTGTTCAGTTTTGCCCCGGCTTCCTTCGATTGGTAAAAGGTGCAGCGATTAAGCGGCCCGGTATAACCCGAGGCCTGACACATGGCGCGATAAAACTGGAATTCCAGAATGTCGGCGAGGAAGTACCGCATGTACGGCACGTTGCCGGCAACGTGGTACTTGGCGCCGGGATCGAAATCTGCTTCGCTGCGCGTGACTGGGGGCGCAACGCCCTGGTATTTCAGGCGCAACTCCCACCAGGCCTTGTTGTAGTCGGCGGGAGTAACCTCCCCCGAGAATACCCTCCAGCGCCACTGGTCGATCGACAAGCCGAAGGGTAGAAATGCGACTTTGTCGAGTGCCTGCTTCAACAGCAGGGGAATGTCGCTGTCGGCCGACGGAAGTTTGTCCAGCAGTCCAATTTTTTGCAAATATTCCGGCGTCACTGCCAGGGCAATCGTGTCTCCAATGGCCTCGTGGAAGCCGTCGTTGGCCCCGTTTTCGAAAAGAAGTGGCTGCTGCTTGTAGGCCCGTTGGTAAAAGTTGTGCCCCAGTTCGTGATGAATGGTGACAAAGTCCACGTCACGGACCTGGATGCACATCTTGATGCGCAAATCGTCCTTGTTGTCGACGTCCCAGGCACTGGCGTGGCAAACCACATCACGATCCCGCGGCTTAGTGAAGAGCGAACGCTCCCAGAAGGCCGGCGGCAACGGCGCAAAGCCGAGTGACTTGTAAAAGTTCTCGCCATAACGAACCATGCCTTTGGCATCGAGGTTCTTGGCCTGCAGCAGCTGGGTAAGGTCGTACCCACGGCTCTTCTCCGGCAAGCCCAGCAGCGGGAAAATGTTGCCCCACTCCTGCGCCCAAGGATTACCTAGAAGATCCGCCGGGATCGGCCCGTCCGGGGGGACCACACCCGCCCCGTAGTGCTGCGCCAGCCGCGCCCGCACAAAGGTGTGCAGGGAAAGGTACAGCGGGCGGACCTGCAGCCACAGTCTGTCCAGTTCGGCGCTGAACTGCTCGGGCGGCATGTCGTAACCTGCTCGCCACATGGCGCCCACGTCCCTGAAGCCCATCTCGCGTGCACCCTGGTTGGAAAGCTCGACGAACCGCGCATAGCGCTGCCGCATGGGTGCACCGACTTTGTGCCATCCCACCCAGACATCCTGCAATTGTTTGGGGTCGCGGTTTTCGCCCATGATTTTCTCAATGGCCGTGATGTCGAGGCAGTCCTCGGGAGTGCGGCAGTACTTGCCCTTTCCGTACTCGCCGTCAAGGGACACGGCAATTTGTGTCATCTCCTTGCGCAACGCGGGATCGTGGGGCGCGGGTGCGGTCAGCGCCAGTTTGAGCAACCCGAATTTGCGCGCCAGTTCCGGCGCCATGGAGAGACCGTCGAATTTTCTGGATTGTTCCACCAGATCGGTGGTCACGGCCGTCAACTGATCGTTGGCATCGGCGGCCAGCGCTTCGGTGTCATCGGTAATGAAGTTCTCCTGCACCCAGCCGGTGCGCGACGCCTTCACGACGATTTCGTTGAGGCGAGCTTCGGCCTGGTTCATGAACTGTTCGGCGTCGGCCACGGTGGGCTTCGATGCAGTCTGGGCTGGAATCAGCAAGGGGAAAAACAGCATGAAAGAAAGAAGAAGGCGGAATTTCATGAAATCCTCCGGGTCACGATTATGAACGAGAGTGATGAAAATGTCAGTGTTGCGAGGGCGGCGTCCTGTTGCCCGGCCCGGGCACGACGCCACGCCCCAGACAAGAGTTCAGGCGGAATACAGATCTTTCATGGCTTGTTCTACCTTGGCCGACAAACTTTCCAGGTCGTGCGACTTCAAGCCCGCGGTTGAGATCGGCTCCCCCACCCGCATCTTCAGAGGGCGGCTCTTGATGTGATAGGTGTTCATGGGCAGCAGTTCGAAGGTCCCCACCAGCGCGATTGGCACGATGTCCACTTGCGCCTTGATCGCCAGAAAGAACGCGCCTGGGAGGAAGGGCTTGATCTCGCCGTCCGGCGTGCGTCCGCCCTCGGGGAAAATAACCAGCGGCGTGCCGGCCTGCAGACTCTTGACCGCCGAACGGATGTCGGCAATCGACCGTGCCGGGTTCTGTTGATCAATACAGACCTGACCAGAGCGCTTGAGGTGCCCTCCGACGAGCGGATAGCTCAATAATTCTTTCTTGAACACGATGCGAAACTGAAACGGCAGATTGACGTAGAGGACCGGGATGTCCAGTGCCGAGCCGTGGTTTGCGGCATAGACGTGCGGCTTTGCGGTGTCAATCCTGTCCAGCCCGCTCACTGTGACCGGGGAAGAGATGGTCGCCATGATGAGCCGCGACCAAAGCCGGGCAAAGCCATGCAGGACGCGTCCTTTGTCGTCGAACAGAGAAGCAAGGACAGAGACACTACCCAGAACGACCGTATAGACCCAGATCAGCGGATCAAAGATGAGGTAGGAACGCAGACGGCTGGCCCAGCCGTATTTTCCTGCTTCCTGTTGAATGGAGGGACGGGCGTCCTCGCCCGTCAAACCGGGACGTTGCGTCGGTTCGGAGCCCAGCGTCTTGCTCGGCGCGTCTCCACGAACAGATGCGTTCACTTCTTGCACTTAGACTCTCACTCCCAATTCCCGCATGGCCTCCCCGACCACGTAGATCGAGCCGGTGACTACGACCACGCCGCTCTGGCCAGCCCATGCATTTGCCCGCTGCAGCGCGGAAGCGACGCAGTCGGCGTCTTCGATGTCTGTAGAAGTGCGAGCAGCCGCCTGCCGGATCTCGTCCGGTGTGGCCGATCGTGGGTTATCGGCAGGGGTGACGATGACCCGCTCCGCCAGCGGAAACAGAATTTCAGCGATCTCGCCAATGGCTTTGTCGCGCATCGCTCCAAAAACGAAGGTCAACGGCCGGTTCTCATAGAATGTCGACAATGCGGAACGCAGGGCCCACGCTCCCGCCGGGTTGTGCGCTACATCCAAAACGTATTCTGGGGCAGCGCCTCTGACAGGAATCACCTGGAAACGCCCCGGCCAGCGTGTCTGGCGAATTCCCTGTTCGATCGCCTCCGCCGTCATCGCAAAGCCTTGCTTGCCCAATTCCTCAGCCGCCGCAATCGCCAGGGCCACATTCCTCAACTGATGCCGTCCCACCAACGGCGTCTCCACTAGGATCTGCTTGCCCAGGACCTGCAGCGGGTAGCGGGAAACCGGCGCACTGGAGTTGCCGTCGCTATTCTCGGCGTCCTTTGCGGAGTTGTTCGCGATCTCCGCGGTTAAAGGCTTTCCCAAAACCCTCGGAACAAAATACTGGGCACTCCCCGGACTCACTGGCGGCACGTACAGCACTGCGCTCACGGCACGCGCATCCCGCTCCAGAAGGGTGCTTCCGATCACGTCATTGGCCTGTGGCTGTTGCGGCAAGGTCACCACGACCCCGCCTCGCCGGATGACGCCAGCCTTTTCCCGGGCGATCTCCGCCACGGTATCACCCAGAAACTTCTGGTGGTCGAGCGAGATGTCCGTGATCACGCTCACCTTCGGTTCCACCACATTGGTCGCGTCCAACCGTCCTCCCATACCTACTTCCAACACCGCGATTTCCACCTTGTTTTGGGCAAAACACTCAAAAGCAATCGCGGTCAGCATCTCAAAGAAGCTCGGGTGCCACGGTAACTCGCCCTCCTCGACCAGGCGTTCCGCAGTGCGGTCCACCAAATCATGAAACAAAGCAAAGTCGTCATCACTGATCTCGCGCTGGTCGATACGTGTTCGTTCGTTGATGCGCACCAGGTGCGGCGACGTGTACAAGCCGGTCCGTAAGCCGGAGGCCCGCAGAATGGAAGCCAGCGTGGCCGCGGTGGAGCCTTTGCCATTGGTTCCCGCGATCAGGACTGCCGGGAACCGGGTCTCTGGATGGTTTAACGCGCCCAGCAGCACTCGCATGTGCGCCAAATCAAACTTGTGCGATGGCGTATGGGTCAGTTCGTGACCCAAGGCGTACATCCGCGCCACTGCGGCTTCGTAGGGTGTGCACCGGCTGTCGGTCGTTCGTCGTTGGTCGTTGGCTAGACTCTTGGCCATCGGCTCTCAGCTGTCAGCTATCAGCTTACCAGTTTAGGGGGCTCCCGCCCGATACTCCAGAACCCGTGGTTTACGGTCAGAAATCTCGGTCTGAATGGTGAGGAAGAAGGGTTTAGCTGAAAGCTGACGGCTGATAGCTGACAGCTCTTAGGCCGCCATGAAGTCCAGGGCCCGGGCGATATACGGCTTCAGGTCTTTGCGGGAAACCACCGCGTCGAGCATCCCGTGCTCCAGCAGGAACTCACTGCGCTGGAACCCCTGCGGCAGTTTTTGCCGGATGGTCTGCTCAATCACCCGCGGCCCAGCGAACCCGATCAGGGCGCCGGGTTCGGCTAGGTTCAGGTCGCCAAGCATGGCGAAAGAGGCGGTCACGCCCCCCGTCGTTGGGTCAGTTAAAACCGAAATGTAGGGCACGCGGGCCTCGTCCAGGCGCGCCAAGGCCGCGGAAATCTTGGCCAGTTGCATCAGGCTGATGACCCCTTCCATCATCCGCGCCCCCCCCGATGCTGACACAATAACCAACGGTGTCTTCGTCCTGCCAGCTTCCTCGATGGCCCGCGTGATCACCTCGCCGACCACCGCACCCATACTCCCGCCAATGAACGAGTACTCCATGGCGCTCACGATCACCGGACGCCCGTTCAGCTTGCCGCGCGCATTGATGACCGCATCGGTCAGCCCGGTCTCCGCTTGGGCTTGCGCCAGACGGGACGAGTAGGACTTCAGATCGGTAAATTGCAACGGATCGGTCGACACCAGGTTGCCGTCGAAGGTCTCATACTGATCGTCGTCGAGAAGCTGCGCCAGCCTGGCGCGAGCGTCGATGCGAAAGTGTTTTTCGCACTTGGGACAGACCTGCAGGTTGTCTTCCAGGTCTTTTTTCCAGATGATCTGCCGGCAGTTCTCGCACTTGACCCAGAGGCCTTCGGTGCGGACTTTTTTCTCGCCCGTCGCATCCAGCTCGCCGGATTGTCGCTTGAACCAGGCCATAGAATCAGTAGCGAGTAGCTAGTACCTGGCAGCTGGGAAATTCCGCGTGTTGCCTAGCTACTAGCTCCTAGCTACTCTCAGTATTCAATGCCTCTCTGCGCCATTACGCCCTTCTCATAGGCGTGTTTGACCTGGCGCATTTCGGTCACAGTGTCGGCTAGATCCACAATTGTCGGATGCGCGTTCCGCCCCGTCAAGATCACATGCACCATTTCCGGCTTTTTCTTGAGGCCCTCAGCCACTTTTGCCGGGTCTAGCATGCCGTAGCTGATGGCGTAATTGATCTCGTCCAGGATCACCAGATCCCACGTGCCAGAATGAATTGCCCGTTCAGCTTCGGCCCAGGCCGCCTCGACCATGCGCACATCTTCCGGATCAGGCTTCTCCGTGCCCACCTTTACAAAGCCGCGGCCCAACTGTTTCATGACAAACTTGTCGCCAAAGGCCTGTACGGCATCCAGTTCCCCGTAATGCCACGAGCCCTTTAGGAACTGCAGCATGAGCACGCGCATGCCTTGGCCCACCGCGCGCAGCGCCGTGCCCATGGCCGCGGTGGTCTTACCCTTCCCCGGCCCCGTGTTGACGATGATCAGACCGCGGCGGACGTCGGTCATGTGGGTGATGTTTGATTGTACCTGTTCGGAGAGTTCTCGTGGTCTCCGAGCAAGTTAGTGAAACTAAAAGACCTCAGAAGAACCTCGATCCTTACGAAAGCGAGCTTAAGCAACAGGGACTCTATTCAAGGAATTGGTTGAGAACTTTAATTAGATTTCAGTGCCCCAGATGGTAGGGATGCCCTTTCAGAATGGTGAACGCCCGGTAGAGCTGCTCCAGCAAAACCACCCGGGCCAATTCGTGGGCCAGGGTCATCCGCCCCAACGAGAGCACCAGGGTTGCAGCTCTCCGTGCGTCATCGCTGAACCCATCGGCTCCGCCGACGGCAAACAGCAGCGGTGACGAATTGCGGTCCTGGTAGTCCCCGAGCCACTTCGCGAATTCCTCGGAGGAGAGCTGCTTCCCGCGGCTGTCAAGCAGCACCAGCGTATGACGCACCGGCCGCGCGTCCCGGGCACAAAGTTTCAGCAGGCTGGACTCGTCCTTCAGCGCTACTCCGCTGATTTCCGCATAGCGACTCAGCCGCAGCAGATACTCCTCGGTGAGCACGTCAATCGCCGGCTCTTTCGTCTTGCCAATCCAGGCAATTTTGAGTTTCACGAAAGGGATTTAACCACAGAGGCCACAGAGGTTCACAGATTTAATCCGTCGACCCTGTGTCCTCTGTGCTCTCTGTGGTTAAGTCTTGCTACGCTCGCTTCCGGGCGGCACCGCGCGACACGCGCTTGCTCCTTGTCCGCCCAGTCAGCTCCGACGGCTCCAGCCGCTTGGCCGACTTCCACAAACGTTCCAGATCATAGAATCTGCGAGATTTCTCCGAGAACACGTGCACCACGAAATCGACGTAGTCGAGCAGCACCCATTCCGCCTGCCTGTAACCTTCGACATGGGTCGGACGCAGTCCCGTGTTCTTGAGACGTAGTTCAACTTCATCGGAGATCGCCTGGACCTGCCGCGGATTGGTTCCGCTGCACATCACGAAATAATCAGTAAAGGCGCCGGATCCCTTTTCCAGTTCCAGGATGGTAATTGCTTCCGCCTTCTTGTCATGGCAGGCGGCAATGGCTTCGGAGACTTGCTGTTTCAGGAGGTTCTTCTTCATGCAGTGTTTGGTGGTTCGTTCGCTCGCCTATCCATTCTAGCTGATACGCCATACGCCTACGGCCCAGGCCCAATCGTTAACGACGCTGGTATAGCCCCGTCTTCTTGATATACCCCGCCACCGCCGGATCTAGGAATCTGGTCAACGACTTCTGGGCAGACACCGCATCGCGGACCGCCGACGCCGAAATGTTCTGATTCACATTTTCCAGCAGATGCACAGTCACTCCGGGCAGGACCAGGTCTCCCTGGGCTAGTTGTTTGGCGAATGGCTTGGTGACCGCTGGCTTCGGACGCAAACCCTCAGGCAATGCATTGGCCACATCGGCCAAGGAGTATCCGGGCCGGCTGGCCACGATGAACTCGCATTCCCCAAATAGCGCCTCCGCCTCGTGCCATTTCGCGATGTCGTTGAAGGCGTCGATCCCGATCAGAAAAAACAACCGGTCCGCTTTCCGGAGTGTCTGCTTCAACCGCCGCACGGTATCGATGCTGTAGTTGGCACCCGCGGCGGCATGTCCAGATTTTGCTTTCCCGCTCGTGTTCTCCACTGGGCTGTCCGGCGCCTCTAACAGCGATGGAATGAACGTTTTTTCGCTCGCCGTCGCCAGCACAACCATAGCGTAGCGGTGGATGTAGGAGGCCAGGGGCTGGCGTTGTTTATGTGGCGGAACATTTGCCGGAACGAAGAGGATGCGGCCGAGCTCAAAACGCTCCTGGGCTGCGCGCGCCAGTGCCACGTGCCCGTTGTGGATGGGATCGAAAGTTCCGCCAAAAAGGCCGATGTTCATGCGGTTCTGATAACTCCACGGGTCAAGCTAGAAGTAATGTGGCTCTGTTGACAGCCTTGCAGTTGGAAGGAACCACGCCCTCGAATCCTCTGTCGTGCTGAGCGAGGATTGAGCTTCGCGCAGCGAAGCTCAACCGCAGTCGAAGCATCCCTACTTACACCCGGCTCCGCCGGCCCTGGTGGGAATAGGGATTCCTCGCGGCTCAAGCCGGCTCGAATGACACACCTCCCAAGCTGAACGAAGATGTCCACAGAGCTCGATAGCTTCTCGTTATCTTCAATGACAGTAACAGAAATGACAGTAACAAACTTTGCTCCAGCTCCGAGACAAATGTCCCGTTGAGGAATTTCCTCAGTGCTCCTATGCCGTATATTCGCTGTACGCCTTCGTCTCCAGGGATTGTCCTTCGGGCCAACGCCCACTCAGCACCAACCCTGTGAACTCCCGTAACTCGCGGCGTTCCCATTTTGGCACTAGATTTGGCTTATGCGAGTGAAGCTCCCCCTTCTCCGCACCCGCTACATTCCCCCGAATCGGGCTCCCATCCTCCGATACGGCGTCGCCGTCCTCAGCATTACCCTGGCCCTGATCCCGGCCCTCATGCTTTCCGACGTGGTGGAAAGCCGTCTGGTGGTGTTCGCCGTCGCCATTATGGTCAGCGCCTGGTACGGCGGTTGGAAACCAGGTCTAGTGGCCACATCCTTTGCCCTCACAGTGAGTGCCTACTTCTCGCTGGCTGGGGGCCACTCCCCGTCCGAATATCGCAAGGCCATCATACATCTCGTTCTGTTTGTTTTTTTGGCGTTGATGATTTGTTCCTTCAATGCCGCGCTGCGTTCTGCCCAAGAGGGTTTACGCCGTTCGGAAGCCAATTTTCGTTCGCTGGTGACCAACGCGCCGTACGGGATTTGCCGCTGTGACTCTTCCGGCGTCCTGTTGAGCGCCAATCCCGCCCTGATAAGCCTTCTGGGCTATGCGTCGGCTTCTGAACTCCTGGGCCGCAATCTGGTGGCCCTGCATGCCGACCCCCAGCAATGGTTCACCATCGCCGACCATTTCGGGGCCGCGCAGCGCTTCCACGGCCTGGTTTCGGATTGGCTCCGCAAAGACCGCAGTCTGGTTACGGTACGTCTCTCCGGCCGTACCATTCGCGATGAGAACAAGGCCACCTTTTTTGAACTCTTCGCCGAAGACGTGACCGAGCACCGGGCGCTCGAGCAGCAGCTCCGTCAGGCCCAGAAAATGGAAGCGGTGGGCCGCCTCGCAGGAGGAATTGCTCACGACTTCAACAATCTCCTGATGGTCATTTCCGGTTACTGCGAGTTCCTGCTCGATCGCATCGGCTCAGACCCGGCGGTGCGCGGACCCGCCCAGGAGATCGCCAAGGCTGCCAACCGGGCCACCGCCCTGACCCGCCAGCTTCTGGCCTTCAGCCGCAAGCAGATGCTTGCCCCCAAGGTGCTGGATTTGAATGCCGTGGTGACCGAGAACCTCAAGATGCTGACTCGCTTGATTGGGGAAGACGTGGACCTGGTCATGGTCCCGGGCACGGATCTCGGCGCCGTCAGGGCCGATCCCAGTCAGATCGAGCAAGTCATTATGAATCTTGCGGTGAATGCCCGCGATGCCATGCCTCAGGGTGGTAATCTCACCATTGAGACCGCCAACGTTTCGCTGGACGAAAGCTACGCGCGGCTTCACGCGCCCGCAGAGCCGGGCGAGTACGTAATGCTCGCCATCAGCGACACCGGCATCGGAATGGATGCCGAAACTCAAAACCATATCTTCGAACCATTCTTCACCACGAAAGGCAGCACTGGAACCGGGCTTGGCCTCTCCACTGTCTACGGCATCATCAAGCAGAGCGGGGGCTACGTCTGGGTCTACAGCGAACCGGGCAAGGGAACATCGTTCAAGGTTTATCTGCCGCGTGTCACGGCGACCGGTGAATTGGTTGCGCCGCAGCCGCCAGTTGCCGCCCCGGAAGTCTCGCCGGGGCACGAAACCATTTTGCTGGTGGAAGACGAAACCAACGTGCGTCAACTTACCCGGCAGTACCTGAAGACGCAGGGATACACCGTGCTGGAAGCCGCCGATCCCGCCGCTGCCATACAGATATCAAATTCTCATTCCGGCTCCATCCACCTGCTGCTGACCGACGTCATCATGCCGGGGATGAACGGGCGTGAACTGGCGCAGTCCATCTCCGCGGCCCGGCCTGACATCAAGGTGCTCTACATGTCGGGCTACACGGAGAATGTAATCGGCCACAACGGCACGCTGGAGATCAACGTGAACCTGCTCCAGAAGCCCTTTACCCTCCCGTCACTCAAGGCAAAGGTGCGGGAGGTGCTTGAAACCCCACTCCCCTCGGAGGTTGTCATGTCCGCTCGCTCAGCTCAAAAGTTTCCCGCAAAGGGAAAGCTATCTCCGTTCCGCGCCCAACGTTTCAACCTGCACTTACCGTTGAAATACCGCCCGCTCGGCGAACCCAACTGGCGGGTCGGAACCACGGAAAACATCAGCCGCTCGGGAATGTTGTTCCAGGCGGAGGAGATGATCTCTCCCAACGCCCAGGTGGAGATCAATCTTGTGCTTCCAGCCGAGATCGCCGGCCTGTCTTCCGCCGAGGTCGTATGCCGTGGAGAAGTAGTGCGCACTGTGGAGGCTACAACTCCGTCCATGAGTCCGGCACTGGCAGCCAAGATTCTGCAATATCACTTCCACCACGGCCCGCAGATGCCGAACGCGTAGTGCGCACCGTGCCGGAAGAGGGAACATGGGAAGGGCACCGCTTCAGGTTTTTGGGCGGAGCAGCGCTTTAGCGCTGCATTGAAACCTTATCTTTTCACTATGCGCTTCAGCGCCTGAGGTACTTACTGCACGTTTTCCGGGAGGATGGGGCGGAGGGGGCCTATCGGCGCCAGATCTTCACCACGAAGACCACGGCCAGGACCGCGATCGAACCCCATAACACCTTCTCCACCACCGCCAACCGCCGCTGCTTCTCTGGCGTAAGCGACGGAGCCATCGTCTTCAGCACGATCAGGCCGATGTACAGATCGGCTGCTGTGAATAAGATCCACCACATCAGGCTGTCGCCTCCGGAGCAACCTGCTGGCTCTGCCTGACTTCTTCTACCTTCTCCGCCATCGCGTACTTTAGCTCGTCGATCCCTTTTCCGGTGACCGCAGAGATCGGGAACAGCTCCAGTTTCTCTTTCTTGCAATAGCGCTTCAACTTGGCCAGCTTGTCTTTGTTGGCGACATCAATCTTCGAAGCCACTATGATCACCGGCTTCTCCTCCAGTTTGGCGCCGAAATTCTTCAGTTCGCCCTGGATGACTTCGACGTCTTTCACTGGATCGGGGCGGCCACTGGCATCGGAAACATCCACCAGATGCACCAGCAGCCGCGTGCGCTCGATGTGCCGTAGGAACTGCGTGCCCAGCCCCGCTCCCAAATGCGCTCCTTCGATCAACCCCGGAATGTCTGCGACAACGAAGCTTTGCTCCTCGGGTCCCTTCCCTACCACGACCACGCCCAGATTAGGCTGCAAGGTTGTGAAGGGGTAGTCGGCGATCTTTGGCCGCGCCGCGGAGATGCGCGAAATCAATGTCGACTTGCCCACATTCGGATAACCCACCAGCCCCACGTCCGCCAGCAGCTTGAGTTCCAGTCGGAACACGCGCTCTTCGCCCGGCCGACCTTCCTCGTGCTCGCGTGGTGCCTGGTGGACGGACGTCGCAAATCGCGCGTTCCCCCTGCCGCCCCGGCCGCCGCGAGCGACCACGATCTTTTCGTCCGGGTGGGAAAAATCGTGCACTTTTTCGCCGGTCTCGGCGTCATACACAATCGTTCCCACCGGCACTTTCAAGAGCACGCCTTCGCCGTCCCGGCCGGTTTTGTTGGAGCCCTCGCCATGCCGGCCACGCTGCGCCTTGTATTCAGGATTAAAGCGGAAGTGGACCAGCGTGTTGTGGCGCTCGCTCGACTCCATGACCACGTCGCCGCCCGCGCCACCGTCGCCGCCGGAAGGCCCGCCTCGCGGGACAAACTTCTCCCGCCGGAACGCCATGCAGCCGTTGCCGCCGTCGCCGGCCTTCACCCGAATTGTGGCTTCATCGATGAACATGAAAACCGTCGTTGGTCGTCGGTCCTTGGCCCTGCGTTCCTCTGTGCCCTCTGTGGTTGATTGTCAAAAAACAAACCACAGAGGACACAGGGGCGCACAGAGAAAGACCCAGAAAAAAAGCCTCAGCCCGAAGGCGAGGCTATCTCAGACCATGTGGGGGGACACTTCTGCCCGCCTCTTACTTCGCTTCGACCGGCTCGATCATCACGAACTTGCCCATCTGGCCGCGGTCCTTGAACCGGATGTAGCCCGTGATCTTGGCGAACAGGGTGTCGTCCTTGCCGCGTCCCACGTTCAAGCCGGGCTTCACCCGCGTGCCCCGCTGCCGCACGATGATGGTCCCGCCGGGAACCAGTTGTCCGCCGAAAGCCTTGAATCCCAGCCGCTGCGCATTCGAGTCGCGGCCGTTGCGTGATGTGCCTTGTCCTTTTTTGTGTGCCATAAGTTCCTTTGTAGCGCCGGCGTCCCGCCGGCTGTCGTGAGGGCATCTTGCCCTCGCTGACTACTTCTTTTTCTTCGGCGCAGCTTTTTTTGCCGCGGGCTTCTTGGCTGCCTTTTTCTTGGCAGGCGCCTTGGCTTCCGTCTTGTGCGCGGCGGCGGCTTCCGCCTTGGCCGCACGCTTCGATTTCACGTCTTTCTTGGGAAGCGCGGGCGCAGTAAACTTCTGCCCGTCGAAAGCGATTTCTGTTATCCGCACTGCGGTAAATGCCTGGCGATGTCCACGCAGCTTCTTGTACTGTTTCTTGCGCTTGTAGTGGAAGACCAGGATCTTCTTTTCGCGGCCCTGCTCGACCACTTCGCCGACCACGTGGGCGTCGGCCTGCGGCTTGCCGATCTGGCCTTCGCCGCCGGAGACCGCCAGAATATCGCCGAACTCCACTTTGCCGTCGGTGCCGGTGCCCAGGCTCTCGACTCGAATCACATCGCCGGGCGCCACCCGGTACTGCTTGCCACCGGCGCGGATGACCGCGTACATACCTATGCCTCCGTCAAGACTTCCCGCCGCGCACAGGCGCGATCTGGGTAACTGCCTGATTTTCCGTGCTTGCTGCTTTCCGCGTCGGCGCTCTCGGCAACGATGGCGGACGGCCCCAGAACGGAGCCGCGAGTACAGGCAAACCCAATTATTCTAACGTGCGGCGCGGGAAAGGGTCAAACAGAACCCCCTTTCGCCACGGATCTACACGGATTGACACTGATGAAGCACGAAAGAATTATCCGTGGTGATCCGTGCAGATCTGTGGCCTAATTGCAGTTCGCGCGTTCCCCGTGCGACAATCCTCCCGCTTGGAGGCAAACTCAATGATCCGTCGCACTCTCGCTCTATCGCTCTGCATTTTCGTTCTGACGCTAGCTGCTTTCTCCGCCGACGCCAAGAAGTCCGCCGGGCCAGCGCCCGATAAAGCCTACTTGCAGCGCCTGCTCGACGGCTGGAATTCCATGGATCCCTCGGTCATGACCCAGTACTACGCCCAGGGCGACCGCCTGTTTTTCGACATCGCTCCACTGAAGTACAACAACTGGACGGAATACCAGAACGGGGTCACCGCGCTATTCAAGAATTACAAGAGTTTCAAGCTATCCATGACCGACGACGTCCAGATTCACCACGAAGGCGACATGGCCTGGGCTGGGGCCGTACTGAAAGAAGAGGCCACGACCAGCACCGGCAAGCAGGAGATGGCTACCATGCGCTGGACGGTGATCTTTCAGAAAATGGACGGCAAGTGGCTCATCGTGCACGAGCACACTTCCGAGGCGATCCAGTAAAATTCTCTCGCCGCGGATTCACGCGGATGAACGCAGATAAAGCAACAAAAAAGTATCCGTGGTAATCCGTAGAGTCCGTGGCTAGTCTTGGGCGGCCGTTACCCTCCGCAACTGCTTGGGTACAAGCGGATCAAAGAAGGTCTATCTGCGTTGATCCGCGTTAATCAGCGGCGGGGCTAATAGGCTTTGACAAAGAAATATGCGCTCATCCCCGCGCCCACCAGGATGACGAACCGGCGCACCCACGCCTGCGGCAACTTCATCGAATAGTGCGCGCCGAAGTAGCCTCCCACCACCGCCCCCGCAATCATCACGACCCCCTGCGGCCAGTACACCGCGCCCTTCACAATGAACACGATCACAGCCACGCCGTTAATCGCCATCCCCAACACGCTCTTGAGCGCGTTCATCTCGTGGATATCGGTCATGCCGACGGCGGCCAGCATGGCGAGGTTGATGATCCCCACTCCACCGCCGAAGTAGCCGCCGTAAATCGCCACGAACAACTCAAACACCGACGCGCCCAGGATGGCCATCGCCGTTGCGTCGCGCCCCACGCTCGAGCCACGATTTCCGGCAAGTTTCTTGCCGAAAACAAACAGCATGGTCGCGCCCAGCATTAGCCATGGGAGCACTTGCATGAAGGTGTGGGCGGGGGTCTTCAACAGCAGCAGCGCCCCGGCGATGCCACCTACAAAACTGGTCACCAGCAACGGGACCATGACTCGCTTCCGAACATCGAGCCGTTCGCGAAACGCCCCCCCACTCGCGGTCACACCGGTCCACAGCGCGATGGTGTTAGTTGCGTTGGCCGGAATCGGAGGTACTCCCGTGAATAGCAACGCAGGAAAGGCAATGAAACTGCCCCCGCCCGCCACGGCGTTGAGCGCGCCGCCAAGAATGCCGGCAACAAAAAGAAATATGGCTTGCTGGAGTTCCAAGCTTAAGGTGTATCACAGCCGCCGCCTATGAACCCACTCCGACGCAGCAGACAGCCAACTGAGAACTGGGAACTGAGATCTGACAACTGGCTTTCAAGTCACTCCGTCGTTCTGTGCTGCCCGCGCCATTGACATCAATGGGCTGTTCTGTTGCTCCGCTGCCAACCTTTTGCTTGATCTTTGCGTCTGTCTCTCTGGGTTGAACAAAATGTCCAAGACTCATCTCTCTGTTCTAGCTGTGGTTCTCTCAACTTCGATGGCTTTCGCCCAACAACCGGCCAATCCCTGCGCTGCTCCCCAGCAGAAGCAGCTCGATTTCTGGGTCGGAAACTGGGACCTCACCTGGCCCGGCGACAAGGAGGGCGAAGTCGCGCAGGGCACCAATACCATCACGCGTGTGCTGGAAAGCTGCGTGGTCGAAGAAAATTTCTCCGGCGGTGACGCCATGCACCTGCGCGGCATGAGCGTCTCGGCCTTCGACACTCGGGCAGGCAAGTGGAAGCAGACCTGGGTGGACAACGAAGGCGGCTATCTCGACTTCGTCGGCGAGTTCAAAAACGGCCAGATGATTCTCAGCCGCGAGGCCACCCGGCCCGATGGCACCAAGATCGTGCAGTGCATGGTGTGGAAGAACATTCAGCCCAACCAGTTCGATTGGAGCTGGGAAGCCTCGAAAGACGGCGGCAAGACCTGGACGGTGCAGTGGCCGATCCACTATAAGCGCAAGCAATACAAAGACTTAGCGATCCAACCACTTAGTCGTCGGCGATTTCTGCTGCCACCGTGATTTTGGTCACATCGCGCTGTGAAGTCCCCGGGTACGCTTTTCCCAGAGGAAGCTGGATGGCAACTCAACTTCATAGCGAAATCATCCCGAATCTCCCGCCGTTATTGCCTCCGACTGACCGGCCGATTTCTCACAACACCACCGGCAAGGCGAAAAAGAAGCTCGTTCGACGCATCGACCGCGAGTACTCCCAATCGGTTCGCCGCAGTTTCCAGTTTGCGTTCTTGGCTTTGAATGTCTACCTCGGCGGCGTCTTCTATCTATGGGTCCGGCACTATGAAACCGGCATGCAGACGCGCTCTCTAACCCGGCCACCGGGCGTAGAAGGCTGGCTGCCTATCGCCGGCATGATGAACTTCAAGTATTGGCTGGTGACTGGCCAC
>JAIQFW010000262.1 GCA_020073105.1 Terriglobia bacterium | reverse complement strand
AAGATGACTTGGCGCCTGCACTTAACGCTGCGGAAGTCCGGTTCGTCCGGTTGGGGACGCTCCTGCCCGACATCGGGCATATCGCTGCAGGGCACACGGTTGAAGATGAGTTGAACCTCGTTCCGAAACACGACGCGGATGAGCGGCTTGACCTAGTTCTCACAACCATCAAGGATCGCAAGGGTCGAACCATTCAGGAGGTTATCGATTCCCAATTCGCACGCTACGTGCCACCGAAGCTTCGACAAGACGCACTTACGCCAACCCAGATCGTGCGTCTGCTCATTCGCAAGGCCCCAAAGAGGGGCGAAGGCGAGGAAAACACGGACGCCTATAAGGAAAAGGACTCCATCTTATCTGCCTCGGGCGAAATTCGGATGCAAGTCTGTCACGATATGATCGGAAACACGATTTGCGCGGATCTCCTCGACTACATTCACCGGGATTGGTACCACGTTGGTAAGCCGCGTCCATTTGACGAGCGTCTGCTCCAATACATGGAAATCCGCCGTGGGTCGGGCATTCATTCAGAGGCAGGTGATCCCAGCGATGTCTTTGTCATATCACTTGGCAGAAGGCCGAAGCTGCGTACAGATGCGGTGTCGAACATCTTAGAACTGCTTGAATGGCGTTACCAACTTGCCGAGACGGTCCTGTTTCACCGAACGAAGCTCGCTGCAGCTGCAATGCTCGATCGTGCGTTATTTGAATTATGGGGAGAAGAGCCGGACACCGGCACGATTGTAAAAGCTCTCGTTGGATTAAGCGATGAAGAAATGCTCAGCTCTATCGCTGCTCACGCGGAGAAGGTTGCCAATGAGGGCAGCGACAAGGACCAACGTGCGCGTGCCGGAATTGCGGCCAAACTCCTTCGACAGATCGAACGCCGCGAACTATTCAAGAACCTAAGCACGAGATTCTTCGGTGATCTCCAGGGCGACGTTAGAGTTAAGGCGCAAAAAATTTACGGCAAGGACGAAATTAACCCCCGACAACCAGCCCGCAATCGTAACAAGGTTGTGAGAATGCTGGAGGAAGATTTCAATCTGCCTGCCGGCTCAATTGCGCTTTACTGCCCCGCAGGGGTTAATAAGAAAATTGCTGAGGTGAAAATTTGGGTCAATGGAGAAATCGAACCGTTCTGCAAGTACGAGGATATTCATCAGGAGCAGTTAGCTGGGGGTCATCTCGCCGCGCAGTTGCGACGTTTTGACCGCCTGTGGCGATTGCATTTCGTCATAGATCCAATGGTGAAGAATAGCCTCGGTGAGCGCCTCTACTTACTGCAACATGCGGTTGAGAAGCTTGCAATTGGTGTTCTTGTTGATGAGGAGGATTTCGAACACCAGAGCTGGTCGCTTGCGAAAGCCCTGGTTCAGATCGAGGACTCTCCTTGGAAAGATCGACAGGTCGCGGAAACAGTGGATGCTTCCGCAAGTGCCTCTGCTGCTCTCGGGGTGTACCCCACCGACGCACCATGTATTCGAAACTTCTTTGTGCCCAAGAAATGACCGTGAAGCAACAAAACGACCCCCTTAAACTGCTATTGCAAGCAGCAGAGTTGATCAACGTTCAGGTCAAGCTTCCCGTCGCGCTCCCACCGATATGCCAAGCATTCGGAGTAAAGGTAGAACGCTCCAACACAGGGAGTGCTCGAGCACTGCTCTTGAACGCACGTACGAAGCCACGAATCGTGCTGAATACACGATATGCAGTTAACACCGCCCTGAGTCCTTGGGAGAGATTTCTCATTGCTCACGAGCTTGGGCACCTCTTGTTGCACCGTTACGGAATAACGCGTCCCCAAACCCCGAGCCAATACTGGCAAACCGAAGCCTTGTGCGATGCTTTCGCAAGGGCACTGCTGGTGCCCGAACGGCTTGCCGTGTTGCCCCTTTGCGAGGAGGGCGCCGAACGCGTTCTCGAGTATTTTAGAATCGCAAACGATCTGCGAAACATTGCACACGTAGACTGGGCTACAGCCGTTTCCAGAATCGCAGACTGGGACAGCCGTGCACTCTTCCTACGTTTGCAGAAGGACCACGAGGGTAGGTATGTCGTGCGATTCACTACTCTCCCGAAGCGTCAGGAGTTAGGGCGAAAGCCAGACGCTGCAGCGACCTTTTTTGAGAAGCTTGATCTCCGGCGTCCTACGGGGTGTGACCCAGTGGTGAAAGCGGCCATACCTGCCCTTGAAAAGGGCACGGCGGTGGCCGTTCGCGTTCACGATTCTGACATACGTATTGGTAGCATCTTGGCGGCATAATTGGTTCCAGCAAGCGCCTAATTATTAGCCTAATGCCCCAGGTTCGCGCCCCTTTTGTTAATTCGTCGATTTCAGTGTGCTCGGTTGTTGGGGCGCTAACCTGGGAGAAAACATCGCCGGTCGGCAGGGTATTTTCTCCTCCCAGGTTAGCTCGCAAAACCCGCTCGCGAAGCCGGGCAGCTGCGTGCTAGTTGCGCCTCATCGGCGCCTGGTTGTGGGCTGCGTCTTCTTGGCATGGCTGAAGCCATGCCCTACCCAAACCGTCGTGGGCTGAGTCGAGTTGGTGTCGGCGGTCGCGCCCCCCACCCTAACGTCGCAAAAAACGCTCCGTTAGGATGGGGCACCCCTTGTCGTGGTGGCGCAGGCAACAGCAGATTCCTCGGGCCTGAAGGCCCCCGGAATGACAAGGGAGCGAGGGTGGTGGCGCTCTTCGCCGTCTGTACCGGCGGACGGAGATGCATAGGTCCTTCGACTCCGCGGACGATTCGCAAATGCGAACCGTCCACTTCGCTCAGGATGACAAATCGTAGAGAGAACGCGGCATTGCCTCCCACCCTAACGTCGCGCAGAACGCTCCGTTGGGATGGGGCACCCCTCCGCAGAAATGGTGCCAGCGAACAGCAGATTCCCTCGGGCCTGAAGGCCCTCGGAATGACCATATGGTGTGAATCTCTCGGGCGGCCTACGGAGTGACTTCGAAAACTACTCCATTTCCCGGAAAGACGCCTCCCATGTAGGTGGTTCCATACAGATTGCCAGCCCTGTCCAGAACGACCCCCGAGTATGGGTTGCCCCCGTCCCCAGCGGTATAGAAGTTGTGCAAGATGGTTTCCTGCCAGACACCGGGCTTAGTTTGGGACAACTCGAACACGATCCCAGCACCGCCAGTATTGTCGATCAAAGACTGCCAGGTCGTGCCGTAGAGATTGCCTGCCGCGTCGATCGCGAGTGGTCCGTAGGGATTGATGCCGTCTTGTCCATAGCTAAAGTTATGAATCACCGTCTCTGTCCATATCCCCTGAATCTGCGCTACCTGAAACACGGTGCCCCATCCGAAGCCACCATAAAGGGTTACGCCATAGAGGTGGTGGGCCTTGTCGATTGCTAACCCGCAGTATGGTTCGAAACCATCGCCGGTTGCCGGGTTGAAAGTGTGAAGCACGTATTCGGTCCAAGTCCCGGTCGGGCCGCGTTTCAGGGCAAAGACCACACCGTGTTGGTAAATGCCACCATACTGGGTGGTTCCAAAAAGATTCCCGGCGGAGTCAGAGACCAATCCGCCGTAGGGTTCGCCGCCATCGGTGTAGTTGAAATCAAAAATGATCCGTTCTCGCCACGTTCCGGTTGAACGAGGCGAAAGTTCAAACACCGTACCTACTCCGCCCTGACTACCCCCGTAGTAGGTGGTCCCGTAGAGATTCCCCTGCTGATCAAGGATGAGATTGGCATACGGGTTGTACCCGTCAGTGCCGTCAGCATTAAAGCTATGCAAGATGGTCTCGGTCCAACTTCCGTCTCGGTTGGGGTGAAGCTTGAAGACGGTGCCCAAGCCGTATACACCGCCGATGTTGGTAGTCCCGTACAGATTTCCCGAGCGATCGAGGACCAAGGTGGAGTACGGTTGAATTCCGTCCTGACCATCGAAGTTGAAACTGTGCAAGACGGTTTCAGTCCATGCGCCATTTCCGACCGGAGATAGCTCGAACACTGCGCCGTAGTTGAAGTCTCCGCCATACACGGTAGTGCCGTAGAGATTGCCTTTGCTGTCCAATATCAGCCCGGCGTAGGGATTTCCTCCGTCAGGGCCGCCAGAAAATGTGTACAGCACACTTTCGGTGGTCGCTGCCCAAGTGCAGGCAGTGCAAATGAGGATCACCAAAGCAAGCAGGGGTCGGGACACAAGAGACAACGGGAGTTTGTACATATCATCGCCTTGCTGCAGCGTGGTTTGGGCGAAACTACTGCCAAAACGGTGCACTATAGCACAACCAAGGAGGCGGTCGCTCACGGTTGGGGCAGCGACTCTCCATCTGCGCTTAAGACTGTGGGATTAGGAGGCTGGCCCATGCAAAAAAGCTTGGGCTGGCCCGCCCAAGGCGGTTTTTGTTCAGTCTCATGACATCCTTTACAAAATGTCTCTAGACATCCTTTACACTCCGGCGCGGCGCAGCGAGCGCGGGAGCATACCTATCGATGCCATGGAAGACAATGGAT
>JAIQFW010000069.1 GCA_020073105.1 Terriglobia bacterium | reverse complement strand
AAATGCGATCTGCGAAATTCTCCACGCGCGCTATGCGGTTGCCGTATGCAACGCGACCGCCGCGCTGCACATAGCCTATCTCGCTTTGGATTTGGGTCCGGGCGACTGGCTGTGGACGGTTCCAAACACATTTGTTGCCACCGCCAATGCTGCACTGTATTGCGGTGCGTCTGTGGATTTCGTCGATATTGATTTGCGTACCTACACAATCTCAATCGACGCCCTGCGGTCGAAACTCGAGCAGGCAGAGCGTCAGGGTAGTCTGCCAAAAATCGTGGTGCCGGTGCACTTTGAGCGGGCATTGGCGGGCACGTATCCGGTACCCCTGCCCGGCCTTTTCCTGACCATTTTGACTTCGATGTTCCTGCACGGGGGCTGGCTGCACATCATCGGAAATATGTGGTTCCTGTGGATTTTCGGGGACAACATCGAGGACCACGTCGGCCACTTTCCTTATCTGCTGTTTTACCTGATCAGCGGGTTCGCGGCGTCGGTGGCTCACATTCTTCTGAATGCCGGATCCAATGTCCCTAGCGTGGGCGCAAGTGGCGCAATTGCCGGGGTGATGGGCGCATATTTTGTGCTTTATCCAAAAGCGCGGGTCCTGACCCTGGTTCCACTCATCATCTTCTTTACTTTTTGGTGGCTGCCAGCGTGGATCTTCTTGGGCTTCTGGTTCGTGCTGCAGTTTCTGAGCGGGACGGCGACTTCGATTGCCGACACTAGCCAGACCAGCGGCGGCATCGCCTTCTGGGCACACGTCGGAGGGTTCGTGGCCGGAATTGTGCTCATCAAGCTGCTGCCGGAACGCAAACGAAGATACCGCTACGCGGCGTGGTAGATTTCCTCGATGATCCTTCCGACCCTGCGCACCGAACGGCTACTACTGCGCCCCTTCCGCCGAGACGATATCCCTGAGCTTGTGCCGCTGATTGGCGCGCGCGAGGTGGCGGCCACGACCCGCAGCATCCCACATCCATACACGGCCGCCGACGCGGAAAAATTTATTAGCGCTAGCCAGGAGGCCGCCGAGATCAACCTGGCCATCGTGCGTCAAGGTGATTTGCAATTGATTGGCGGCGGAATTCTGCGACCGGACACAAACGACAAGCACGCCGAGGTAGGCTACTGGATTGGGGTTCCGTACTGGGGAAACGGCTTCGCCACTGAAGCGGCGCGGGCGCTGGTTCAGTATGCCTTCGAGACGCTGCAGATGCACCGCGTTTATGCCTTTCACACCTCGAACAATCCAGCTTCTGGGCAAGTCTTGGGAAAAATCGGGATGAAGAATGAAGGCAAGATGCGGCAGCATCAGCGGAAGTGGGGAGAGTATCAGGATGTGGAGTTTTATGGGCTGCTGAGGGAAGAGTGGCCGTAGCACTTAGAGGGGCGAGACGCCCGTCCTCCATCGTTTCGTTGTGCGGGCGGGATGCCCGCGCCTGCATCTATAATGTTGTTGTGAGTGCTCACTCGGTTCAACAGGTGGCCAGCGCCGACTTTCCTACCCGTTGGGGACAGTTCCGGATCTTCGGATTTCAGGGGGATTTTGATGGGCGCAAGGAAGAGGCTGTCGCCCTGGTCATGGGAGATGTTCGCTCCTCGGCGCCGCTGGTACGTATCCATTCCCAGTGTCTGACGGGGGACGTGTTTGGCTCCCTGCGTTGCGATTGCCGCCAGCAACTGGAACTGAGTCTGGCCATGATCGCCGAGCAGGGGGCGGGGGTGCTCATCTACGAACAGCAAGAGGGGCGCGGGATCGGGCTGATGGCGAAGCTGCAGGCTTACGAACTGCAGGACACCGGCCTGGACACGGTTGAGGCCAACGAGCGGCTGGGATTCAAGGCTGACCATCGAGAATTTGCCATGCCAGCCGAGATTTTGAAGGCGTTGGGTGTCTCCCAGGTTCGGCTGCTATCAAATAATCCCGACAAAGTAGCGGCGCTGGAGCGCGGAGGAATCAAGGTGGTGGAGCGGGTTCCGTGCGAGGTTTCTCCCAGCAGCGTCCACGCCGAGGATTACCTCAAGACGAAGAAAGAGAAGATGGGGCATTTGTTCACGTCGAGATAGCCTGTAGCCTCGCGCAGGATCTCCTCTAGCCATTCGAGTTTGCAAATGCAGAGATCCTTCCTCGGGAAAACTTCGCCAGCGAAGTTCTCCACTTCGTCAGGATGACAATTCAAAAAGTTAGTTTGCAGCGGCGGCCAACACCGCCCGTTTGGTGAAGACGCGGATCATCTCGCGACGGTACTCCGGCGTTAAGGCTGAGGTAGTCAGAGGTTTTGCAGTTCTTGCGGCCAGGTCACCAACCGCTTCCGCCAAAGCCTCATCCATGACTTTGCCTGCCAATCGCTCACTCGCGCCCTTTACTAAGACCGGAGCCGGATTCACAGCCGTGAGGGCAACGCGGGCATCAGCAATGTGGCCATTCGAGCGTTTCATGACGACAGCGACGCCCGCCAGCGGGTAGTCAATCGAGCCGCGAATCCGCAGCTTGCGATATACGCCGCTATAGTCCGCCGATGATTCAGGCAGAAACACGCGGGTCAGCAACTCGTTGGGCTGGATCGTCCGATAGTTGTCGCCCAGCCCGGTATAGAACTCACGCAACGGAATACGACGCGAGCCCGCCGGGCCAACGATTTCAACGTCCGCGTTCAGACAGAGTAGGGCTGGAGGAGTGTCCCCGGAAAACGCTGCCCAGCATTTGGTCCCGCCCGGAGCCACGTGGCAGAGGTCGCCATCTTTCTTGATGCAGAAGCCGCATCCCTTGCGCCAGGTCAGCGACTGGTTGTACCAGAGGCAACGCGTGTCGAGACAGATGTTGCCGCCGATCGTTCCCATGTTGCGGATCACAGGAGAAGCAACCGTGGCGGCGGCTTCGGTCAGTACGGGATAGCGCCTTCGTAACAGGGCGGAATGCTCGATGTCGGTGAGCGAGGTCAGGGCGCCAACCTCAACGCCGCTTTCCTGCCGCTCGTGGATCCCTTTCAGTTCCGGGATATGGCGAAGATCGAGCACGAACTCAGGCTCGAACAGCTTCTGGCGCATCGAGGGGATGAGGTCGGTGCCGCCGGCGATGACGCGGAGGTTGGATGCGTGTTTATCCAGGTGGCCGATGGCGTCGGCGAGAGTGCGAGGACGCAGCAGTTTGAATTGCGGGAGACTCAATCGTCACCCCCGGCTGCGCCGGGCGCTTCCCTTCTTGAGGGATCGAGCGGATGCCGCTCTGGCCCTTTGCCGCGATACCAGAGCGATCCGCCGTGCTCACGGAACTTTGCAGGGGCGGTCGGATCGACGCCCTCGGTCAGGTTAATGGGTTTGGCGTTCTTCTTCGCCCGCAATGCTGCC
This sequence comes from Terriglobia bacterium, assembly GCA_020073105.1. GTDB lineage: Bacteria > Acidobacteriota > Terriglobia > Terriglobales > Acidobacteriaceae > JAIQFW01. Next base: position 18,965 of record JAIQFW010000069.1, on the reverse strand, counting down.
AGCACCCGCTCTGGCGTGAACGGAGACTCATGCAACCGCACGCCAACCGCATCGTAGATAGCGTTGCCGATGGCGGGGATCGTGGCGGCCAGCGAGCCTTCGCTACACTCCTTAGCGCCGAACGGCCCCTCGGGATCGATGCTCTCCACGATGATGGCTTCAACCTCCGGCGACTCGACCGACGACGGGCTGCGGTATTCGAGCAGGCCGGGATTCATCAGCATGCCGTCCTTCCAGACCATTTCTTCGGTGAGCGCCTGGCCCATGCCCATCCAGACGGAGCCGATGATCTGGCCTTCGACCGACACGGGATTCAGTGCGCGACCGCAATCGTGTGAGGCCCAAACTTTGTGGACGGTGACCTCGCCAGTCTCTTCGTCAACGGAAACTTCTGCGACCTGGGCGGAGTAGGAATAGGCAGGAGACGGCCCGACGCCGGCGCCTTTGTGTTTGCCGCCGCGGGCTTCGAGCGGTGGCGCGTAGGATCCCGTGCCGCTGAGGGCGCCGTGGAAGTCGATGGCGGCGACGACGGCCTCCTCAAAGCTCAGCGAGTCTTTAGGGCCTTCGTCTTTGCGCTTCTGCTGCAGGGAGCCCCGAAGAATTTGGCCTTCGACGCGACCGGAAACAGAGGCCGCCGAGCTTTGCTCGGCCGGGCGGACGGGAGCGTCCGCCCCTACGTGGCCCTTCTTCTTAGTGACAATATCATTGCGAAAGGTCAGTTCTTGTGGCTCACAACTCATCTTGCGCGCCGCGGCGGAGGCGATCTGCTTTTTCACGTCCTGTACGGCTTTGAGCGTTGCATTGCCGTTCATGAACGTGACACGGCTGGAGTAGGAGCCGATGTCGATGGGCGTCAGGTCAGTATCGGCGGCCACAACCTTCACGCGAGATAAGGAACAGCCCAAAGTTTCGGCGGCGATCTGCGCGACCATGGTGTCCGAGCCCTGACCGATGTCGGAGGCCCCGGTGTAGACGACAACTCCTCCATCGCGATCGATTTTGATATTCACCGTGGAGTGCGGCATGTCGGAGCGGATGATGGAATTGGCAGCGCCGCTCACGTAGTGGCTGCAGGCGATCCCCAGACCGCGGCCCCTGGGAAGCTTTCCCTTGCGTTGTTTCCAACCCGAGCGGTCGACCACTTTCTCAATACATTCGGGGAGGCCGTAACTTCGTACCCGCAAACCATTCACCGTAATGCAGGGAGGCTTCAGAAGATTGATCTCGCGAACATCGGCGGGGTCTTTCCCGATCTTGGCGGCGAGCTCATCCAGCTGCGACTCAAATGCGAAGCGAACGTTGACCGTACCGTGGCCGCGCATGGCGCCGCAGACGGGCTTGTTGGTCAGCACACGGTAGCCGTCGTATTGAATGTTGGGGATGTCGTAGAGCGCGCCCAGCAAGGCCCCGGAGTAAAGAATAGTAACGACCCCGTAGGAGCAATAGGCGCCCCCGTCCTGAACCACCCGGGCCTTAACGGCGGTGATGCGGCCGTCCTTCTTGATGCCAGTCTTCAGATCAACGATGGTGCGGGGGCGTCCGCGGTGCGCCCAGAACACTTCCTCGCGGGTATAGGTGACTTTGACCGGCGCCTTTGCTTTGCGAGCCGCAATAGCGGCAATGATCTCCAGCGGGATGACTTCACTCTTGCCGCCGAATCCTCCGCCCACCAGCGGCTTGATTACGCGAATCTGCGACATCGGCATTTCGAGAACGAGCGACAGCTTGTGCTGCAGGTAGTAGGGGACTTGGGTAGAGGACTGCACGACCAAGCGGCCAGGTTTACCAGTCTGGGGGTCGATTTCGAAGGCGGCCAGTGTGCAGTGCGGCTCCATGGCAGCGTGCGTGACTTCGTTGGCGATGAAGCGGGCTTCGGCAATCTGGTCGGCCTCAGCAAAGCCCTTCTCAGGGTCGCCGAAAACGTGGTGGTAGTCCTTTTCGATGTTATGCGGCTTGTTGTCGTGGATGAGATTGGTCTCTGCCTTCATCGAGTCTTCCGGATCGAAGTAGGCGGGGAGAACCTCGTACTCGACGTCAATCAGCTCGAGAGCCTTCTCGGCGGTCGCTTCGTCAATTGCGGCGACGCAGGCCACGTTGTCGCCAACGTAGCGAACTTTGTCGAGCGCGAGTGCGTACTCATCATGGCCTACGGGCAGGATTCCGTAAGGGTTGGGTGCGTCGGTGCCGATGACCACGGCGACCACACCGTCGAGTTTCTCAGCGCGAGTGATGTCGATTCGTTTGATACGCGCGTGGGGAAAGGGCGAATGCAAAATCTTGCCGACCAGCATGCCGGGGGCGCTGAGGTCGTCGGCGTACTTGCCAGAGCCAGTAGTCTTGCCGGCAGCGTCAACCATGGCGATGGGCTTGCCGATGATGGAGAAGTCGTTAGTCATGATGCGTTGTTGGTCGTCGGTCGTTGGTCGTTGGCAAAAAGCAGATCCCTCGCTGCGCTCGGAATGACAATGTATCTAGTGTCATTTCGCGGCTGCCATGCCCTTCTGCTCGGCTTCAATCGCGGCTCTGATGGCCTGATACATCTGGCTATAGCCGGTGCAGCGGCACAGATTGCTGCTCAATCCCTGGCGAATTTCCTCTTCGGTCGGATTGGGATTCTGCGCCAGCAGATGCTTCACCGTCATCATGAAGCCTGGCATGCAGTAGCCGCACTGCGAACCACCCCAGTCGCCGTAAGCTTTCTGAATCGCCGCCAAGCTGCCGTGCTCGCTCACACCTTCAACCGTGGTGATCTCCTGGCCCTCGCAGCTGGCCGCCAACATGGTGCAGGAGAGCATGGGAACGCCATCGATCTGCACGGTGCATGCCCCGCAGGAAGAATCATCACATCCGCGTTTGGAGCCGGTAAGGCCGAGATTCTCACGCAGCGCATCGAGCAGCAGCTTGCTGGGCTCGATGGCGAGCTCGTGGGAGCGGCCGTTGACTGTTAGTCCTATTAGTTCCTTCTTCATTTTTACTTCCAGCACTCAGCAGTCAGCATTCAGAGGGACAGACTCGCCTCGTGGGGCTGAGTGCTGATTGCTTAGTATCCAAAATCCGCCTGTGCGGCATACGCGTGCTGCTTCACCCCAAGTTCGTCCACACGGCAGGCGCCGAGCTGGTTCGTGTACGCCCGGCGATCCGACACGCTATAAACCCACCGATTCAGCCAGGCCGCATTGTCTTCTCGCGTCTTCGTCTGCTCGTGGTACTGGCGAAAGAAGACGTCGTCACGCTTGTAATATCCCTGCACTGGTGAGGGATGCGCGCCGTACGGGCACTCCACCACCGCGTTCACCAGAAAGCCGGGGATCACGGTGCGGTTGGGGTCGCTGGCGATGACTTCTGGCTTGACGATTTCTTCAGCAACCACGATCACCCTCTTAGCGGCCCGCACCCCCTCAATCATCACTCCAAAGTTTCCCCAGCAGTGAGTATTGCCTTCTCGGTCGGCTCGCTGCACGTGGACGATGGTGACATCGGGAACCAGCGCACGCACGGCGTGAAGCTTCTCCGCACCACGTGGGGACAGCCGCCCTTGGCTGTCCGAGCGAGTCGGCGACTCGTCAGCGGGACTAGATGGGAACGGCGATTCGATCTCCACAAAGAATTCGTTGTCGCGGACGGTATCGCTGCCCAACCCACTGCGCGTCGGCAGGAACGGCACTCCCATGGCACCCGCCTGCAGCGCCAGAGCGACCGTGAAGTTGGTCAGGTTGATGACCTTCATTCCATCTTCTTCGACTGCGCGGCGAAAGTTGTAGGCCGAGCCCATCATCACGTTGCCCACCCAGGCAGCGATGACCTTCTCCGCACATCCGGCGCCTATCATCTGATCAAACAAGATGTCGGAAATCGGGCCGATCAGCGCGAGATTTCTCTTCTTCTGGCGGATGAGTTCGTGGCCGGCTGCGAAAGGGATCATCTGCTCTAATTGAAGGCCGAGCGCGACCGAGGCGCCGTCCGGCACGAGGTCGGCAATCGCATCGCGCATGGAGAGGAGTTTAGACATCACTTCCCTCCCCACTTCGGTTGCCGTTTCTGCAGGAAGGCGTTGATTCCCTCGTGTGCGTCTTCCGTCTTCATCAACTCTTCGAAATAGATCTTCTCGGCGCGCGCCAGGCCTTTGTCAAAGTGAATCGAATCCCAGGCGTAAAAAGCTTTCTTGGTAATCGCCAACGCCGCCGGGCTGAGCTGGGCAAGCCGCTGAACTGCTTCCTGGACAGCATGCTCCAGGTCAACCTCTGCGAGGACGGCATTGGCGATTCCAATGCTCGCGGCTTCTTTGCCGTTAATGCTGCGACCCGTAAGAATCAGATCGGCCGCATGCTTCGGGCCAACCAGGGCAGCCAAAGCCGTCGCCGCAACCGGCGGGTAGCAGGCCAGCTTGATCTCGGGGAATCCCCAAGTTGCGAGCTCCGAGGTGTACACCAGATCGCACACCATCGCCAGTTCCGCGCCTCCCCCGAGACAGTGCCCATGTACGGCGGCGATGCTGACCTTCTTCGAAGCCACAATCGCCCGGATCACCGCATGAAACTTGCCAAGCATCTCCTCGACTTTGTCGGGCGTGTGGGCGGCCACATCGACACCGACGGAGAAAGCTTTTTGGGAGCCAGAAAGGATGAAGGCAGTGATGTCGGGACGCGATTCGACGTCCGCGAGGGCGGCAGCGAGTTCCTCCATCATGGGGACGTCGATGACGTTGAGAGGAGGATTGTTCAGGCGAAGGCGAACCACGGGAGGCTGGATCTCCACTGCGAGGCGCGTAAATGTGGTGGTTGCTTGCATGCTCTCTATGACTGTCATCCCGACCGAGGCGGTTGATCTGCAACGCAGATCAACCGGCGAGTGGAGGGACCTGCTTTTTTTGGCAGTAGCTCTCACCCAAGCCTTCGGCCAAGTCTTCCCAGGTCGGGTTCACTCGCTCAATCAGCCAGTCCTTCTTTGCCCGGTTCCAGCGCTTAAGCTGCTTCTCCCTATCAATTGCCTTCTTCACGTCATCAAACGATTCGAAGTACACCAGCCGGTGGCAGCGGTACTGCTTGCTGAAGCCGTCGATCAAATCTTGTTTGTGCTCCCAGATTCGTTGATCGAGACGACTGGTCACGCCTATATACAAAACTCGTGACTTGCTGGCCACCATATATACGAAGTAGCAGTGGCGCTTCATAACAGCAGGTCCCCGTTCGACTCGCTTCGCTCGCTCAGGGCAGGCTCTCGACTGCGGTGATCGTTCGCAAGCGAACGATCACACTCCGCTCGGGATGACAGACCTTCTTCCTACTTCGTCCAGAACCCTTCTTTGTCGTACTCGCGGATAGCCTGCAGCTCCGCAGCACTCGGCTCAAGCGTTTGCTGCGCTTGCTTGGCTGAGCGCAAAGGCCATCCCGTATTCTCGAGTACGTCTTCTATTTCAACACCGGGATGTACCGAGGCCAGGTACGCCTCACCATCATCCCCGAAGCGCAAGACTGCCATGGTCGTGATCACTGCCGACGGCCCGCCGCGAGGCAAGCCCATGCGCTGACGCCACGCCTGACCATCTCCGTTGCCGGGGCTGGTGATGTACGACACTTGTTCCGGCAACCGCCGCTTGCTGTGCTCGAGCAGAACCACGAAGCGCTGCGCCAGAGATGCAATGTCGCACGCGCCCCCCGATCCTGGCAGGCGAACCGTGCCCTTCGGCCCTCGTACTTCCGTCGAGTTCAGATTGCCGAACCGATCGACTTCCGCTGCGCCCAGAAACCCCAGGTGCACCCGTCCGGACTGCAGCAGGCCCATCACGCCGAGCATGTCGAGGCACTGAGTCGCGCCACGAATGTTGGGTGGATCTGCCATGGTGTAAATCAGCTCGGGCGCGGGAGTCGAGCGGATAACACCGTTCTCGAACAGGCCAATTGCATTTGGAGCGTGCGTCTTTTTTGCCACGACAAAGGCGATCAGCGGCAGCCGCATGCCGACGAACACTACTTCCGCGTCGCGGATCTCGCGGGCGGCACTTGCGACCATGAGTTCGCCGAGGGTGTAGGTTGATTTGGCCGGAGTCGAGATGGTTGAAGTCGTCATGTTGCACTCCGGGACTTTCCCACCCTTGCGCAGAGGACGCGCAAGAGTGGGGCACCCAGGCTGATTCATCTACAAATTGATGGCTGACTTTCGCACTTCGCCGATCGTGGCCAGCGGATCGCGCCCACCCTCTTTGGGTACGATCCACTTCTTCTCGTTGCCGATGATGTCCAACAGCAGCTTCTTGTCTTCCGCCGTCGGCATGTACTCTTTCACGTGCTGCTCGTAAGCCCTATCGTCGAGCAGCTCGCCGGTTTGGGCATGGAACTTCTGCCCCGCCCAGCGGCCAATGTTCCGGTTGAATCTAATATCCGGCGCATACAGCTTCGGCTGCCCAGGCTTCAACACCGTGTTGAATCGCTCGATCAACCCCGCCACTTCGTCGCGATAGAGATGCCGGTTGTAGTCGTTCAACTCATCGAGATCGGCTGTCTTCTCGTTCTTGGGCTCGTCGTAGCGGCCTTTGATGCCCCAAACGTACGACCAGTGGGCCGAAGAGGAGTGGTCCGTGCCGAACAGATCGTAAGAACAGGAAATCCACTTGTTGAGATACTTCTGGATCAACCACGCAGGAATGACGCCGGCTTCGACCACGCGACGGATGCCGTCGTTGCCGGTGCCCATGTGGAAAGCTTCCTCGCGCAGCATGTACGACATGGAGCGGCCCAGGGGCGCGAAGGCCGAATACTTCAGCATCTGTAACTGGAACTTGCCGTCGCGGTCGACGAAATCAGTGTAGGTATAGAAATCCATCCAGTTGTCGACATCGACGTTGAAGGCGCCCAGGAGGCGTTTGTTCTCAAAGGCGCGGCGCTCCAGCATCTTTTGCGCTTCGACCTTGCCGGAGTAGCCGAAGTGGGCCATCAACAAGGCGCACATCTGCCAGCCATGGCGCATCTCTTCGATCATGACGCGGGTAAGCGCGTTGCGGTCCCAATCGCTGGGGGCCATTTCGAACAGGTGCCGTTGCTGCTCGACGCTCGCAAACTCGGTATCGCCCTGATAGACGATCAGGTTGATGAGCGCGTCGCGCATCTGCTGGGTAGGCACCTGGCGCAGGTTCTCCCACTTCTTACGGCCCTTGAAGGAGCCGAATTGAATCTCGTCAGTCTCGATAGCGCCGTAGAGGGTGTCGAAGTGGAAGTTGGCAATGTCGTCGTGGTTGACGCCGATATCTTTGCGCCAATCGTCGAACAAGCCGACCCAATCACTGAAGGTTCCGATCTTTGCTACTTTTCCAGGCATGGTGTTGTTCCTATTTATGAGTTCTTGCCACTGCTCAGCAATCAGCACTTAGCACTCAGCATTTGGCCCTACAGGGCCATGCTGTTATGTGAGATTCATCCAAACGGTTTTGTTCTCGGTGTAATGCTCCAGGGCTTTCTCGCCCAGTTCACGGCCGAAGCCAGAACTCTTGTAACCGCCGAAAGGCAGCGCAGCGTCCATCAGTCCGTAAGTATTGATCCAGACCGTGCCGGCCTTGAGTTGACGCGATACCACGTGCGCTTTCTTAACATCTTTGGTCCAGACGGCAGAAGCCAGGCCGTAGATGTTGTTGTTGGCCTTGGCGATGACCTCATCCAGATCGTCGAACGCCAGGGTAGCCAGGACCGGTCCGAAGATTTCTTCCTGGGCGATCTTCATTTCGTTCTTGACCCCGCCGAAGATCGTAGGTTCGATAAAGAAGCCCTTGCCACCGTCGACCGAAACACGATTGCCGCCGGCGATCAGCTTCGCCCCTTCTTTCTTCCCTGCCTCGATGTATCCAAGGACGGACTGCATCTGTTCCTGGCTGACGATTGCGCCCATGCGGGTCTTGGGATCGAGAGGGTCGGCTGGCCGCATCTTGCTGGCCCGGGCAACGAGTTTTTCCAGAAATTCGTCCTGCGCCTTGCTCTCAATAAAAAGACGAGAACCAGCGTTGCAGACTTCGCCTTTGCCGTAAAAGATTCCGGAAATTGCGCCTTTCACGGCGTTGTCGATATCGGCGTCGGCGAAGACGATATTGGGCGACTTGCCGCCAAGCTCGAGCGTCACGCGCTTCATGGTGTCGGCGGCGCCACGCATGATTTCTTTGCCGACCTCGGTGGATCCAGTGAATGCGATCTTGTCAATGCCCGGATGACGGACCATCTGGCGCCCAACTTCCGAGCTGCCAGTTACGACGTTCAGCACGCCTGGAGGTAGTCCGGCTTCGACCGACAATTCGCCGAAGCGCAGCGCGGTAAGCGGAGTCAGACTCGCCGGCTTGTACACGATCGTATTTCCGCAAGCCAGTGCTGGGCCCAGTTTCCAGGAAGCCAACAGCAGCGGGAAGTTCCAGGGAACGATCATGCCGACCACGCCGACTGGCTCACGCAGCGTGTAGGTGAAGGCGGCGTCGGTTGTGTTCACCGTCTCGCCGTGGATTTTCGTCGCCCAGCCGGCGTAATAGCGCAGGACGTCGATCACCATGGGCATATCAACGTGGCGGGACTCAAAGATGGGCTTGCCGTTGTCAAGGGTTTCGAGTTCGGCAAATTCGTCGATGTTCTTTTCAAGAAGGTCGGCAAGCTTCCAGATCAAGCGTCCACGCTCGCTGGCGGACATCTTGCGCCAGGGACCGCTGCGGTCTTCAAATGCCTTGCGGGCAGCCGCGACCGCACGGTCGAGGTCAGCGGAGGAAGCATGGGCAATTTGTGTCAGCACCTCGCCGGTCGCGGGATTGACTGTATCGAACTTCTTTGCGGTCTCCACCCACTGGCCGTCGATCAACAGACGGCCGGGGGAGAGTTTAGCTTTGGTAGCAGCAATCATAGAATTCTCGATCTCGTGGAGGACGGACGTCCCCGCCCGCCGTGCCCCTTACAAATCGCTGCGGAGCTTTGCTCCGCCGGGCAGGTGAGGACACCCGCCCCTACGCGAGCAGTTACTTCGCCGTAAAAATTGCCGGACGCTTCTCCACGTACGCCGCCAGGCCTTCCTTGGCGTCGTCGCTCTGGAAGAGCAACTGTTGGTTCTCGCGTTCGACGGCCAACGCGGACTCCATGGGAATCTCCCAGCCGGTCTGCACCGCGCGCTTGATCCGTCCCACAGCCTTGGCTGCTTTGTTCGGCGGGCAGAACTGGCGAGCGTACTCCATGATGTTCGCCATGAAGCCGTCGCGATCAAAAATGTCGTTGATGATACCCAGCTCCTTGGCTTCTTCAAAGGAGAAGGTGTTGCCGGTAACCATCAGCTCGATGGCCTTGCTCTTCCCCACCAGCCGCGAGAGCCGCTGCGTTCCCCCCGTGCCGGGAAGCACGCCGAGATTCACTTCCGGCAGGCCGATCTTGCCGGCGTCCTGGCGGGCGATACGAATGTCGGCGGCCATGGCGATCTCCAGGCCTCCGCCCACGCAGTGTCCGTTGATGGCAGCGATCACCAGCTTAGGGGTGTGCTCCAGGCGCAACAGAGTCTCGTTGGCATGCAGACAGAAATAGTACTTGAAGGTCGGATCAACGCTGGCCAGCATCTTGATGTTGGCGCCGGCGGAGAAGAACTTGTCGCCCGAGCCCGTCAGCACGATGACATAGACGTTGTTGTCCATGCGCGCCTTCAGGATGGCGTCGTCGAGCTGGCGGTTCATTTCGTAGGTGTAGGTGTTGGCTGGGGGATCGAACATCTCGATGACCGCGACGCCGGCATCGGTACGGTAGTTGATCAAGGTTTTCGTGGTCTCGCCCGTCGCCGGGGACAATGTAGTAGCCATGTCAAAACTCCTTTTTGGAATCTCTGAAGTGTAACCTCAGTTTACTGCCAATTTCTTCTTTCGCGCTTTTGCCCGGGGCGCGCCAATTCCCTTCAAAAAGATATCCCCCATCTCGCGGGCGATTTCTTCTGCGCCGGAGTCCACACGCGGCTTGTACCAGGTATAGATCCAGTTCATCATGCCAAACAGGCTCAACACGGCCAGGCGGCTGGAAAACTCCAGCTTTCTCGCCCGCTTGAAGTCGTCGAGCAACCCGACGCAAATACGATAGTACTCGCGCTTGATGGCAGCGATCTCCGCGCCAAAGCAGTTCTTGAGGGCCTCGTCCTCGTGCGAGAGCACCTTCATCGCCTTGCGGTTGGCCAGGAAATATTCCAGATGGTTCAGGATGAAAATCCGGATGCGTTGCTCGGGATCGGAGAGCTGTTCGAGCCGCTCACGCAGCCGTTCGACGATGGTGCTGAAAGTGTGTTTCTGAATCAGGTAGAGCAGCTTCTCTTTGGACTCGAAATAGTAGTAGAGGCCCGACAGTGACATGCCGCTGGCACGGGCCAGGTCGCGCATGGAAGCGCCTTCGTAACCCTTGTCATAGAAGACGTCGGTGGCATGGACCAGGATCTTCGCCAGACGGCGCTCGAAGCGCTGCTGGGTGCGGGAGAGCACCGGCGCAGCCTGACGGTTTGAGGCCAACGTATTCTGGGTAGAAGATACAGCCATAAAAGTTCGAACGTTCGTTCAAAGTATTATAGCCGAAATGTGACGGCTATCACAAGGGTGAGTTTAGCGTGCCGCACGTGGACCGCTTGGGCCGGAGCCTGAGCTCTCAGCGGTCGAGTTCGTAGACCACGCCGAGGCCGACGCTGTTCGCCCAACCAATACCCCCATATGGAGTCGTGCCGAACAGGCGGTGCCCGGACAAGTCGGGCAGCACTCCGGATTGTGGATTTCCTCCGTCTGGACCGGAGAAGCGGTGGAGAATATTTTCGGTCCAAGAGCCATTGTCGCCCGGCACCAACTGGAAGATTGTGCCGCAGAAATCCCCGGGAAAGCCATTGCACACCCCTTTGCCCCCGCCTATTGAAGTCGTGCCATAGAGATTCCCCAGGGGGTCAAGCGTTAGACCCGAACTCGGTATTGCCCCATCATTTCCACCTTTAAAGGTGTACAGAACGGTCTCGTGAGCACCAACGTCTAGCTTGAAGACGACTCCACAACCAGACACCGGACGGCAGGTAACGTCTCCTCCGCTGCTGGTTGTCCCATATATGTTCTTGGCCGTATCAAGAATGAGTCCGGCTTGCGGATAGGCTCCATCGGAACAACTATCGATGGAACAGAAGCTGTATAGATATGCAGCTGTCCAATAGCCGCCGTGCTGCGGAGGACTCAGCCGAAAGACCGTTCCCGCACCACAAGTACGAGGGATGGCGCTTCCGTCACGTGTGGTGCCGTAGAGATTGCCGGCCTGATCAAAGGCCATGTCGCCGTTAGGTGATTCCGGCCCGTTGCAGACCCCACCGTAAAAGAAGTAAATGGTCGTCTCCTTCCACGAACCATCCTGTGTGGGCGTCAATTGAAAGATAACGCCGCCCTCTGCGTCATCCGGTCCGCCTTGAGACGTTGCTCCGTAAAGGTTGCCGTCTGAGTCGAAGACCAGGCCGCCGATCGGATGGCTTCCATCAGTCCCGTTGAAAGCATGGATTATTTTTCCAGTCCAAGTTCCGCCGGGGCCTGGGGATATCTCGAAGACCGTGCCACAACCGCTGGTTTCGCAGTTTGTGTCCCCGCCATAGAGCGTAGTACCGTACAGATTTCCTGCCGTGTCAAAAACTAATTTGGAGTAGGGGGATTGTCCATCCTTGCCACCAGCAAAACTGTACAGCACACTCTGTTTCCCGTTGCTGTCGATTTCAAATACGCTACCCATAGCGTGGGCGCCGCCACTCTGAGTTGTGCCGAACAGATTACCCGATGCGTCGGCAACGAGTGCACCTTGAGGAATGGCTCCGCGCTGAGCACTATGGAAAGTGTGGAGAAGACTCGCTGCCCATCCGTTTTGGCCTTGGGAGAGTTCAAAAAGGGAACCCAAGCCACCACTTCCACCGCCAGAAGCCACGCCAAGGAGATTACCCACTGGATCGCGAACCAGGCCTCCTTCGGGGCAGCAACCACGCCTGCCACTCAGCCTGAAAAGTACGGTTTCTGTCCAAACTCCTGAATTGGACGAAAGTTGGAAAACAACGCCGCAACCGTAACCGTAACAGCCAGTCCCTCCGCCCTCCACTGTTGTCCCATAGAGATTCCCTACGTCGTCAACAACTATCTTCCCCGAGGGGTAGGTCCCATTATTAGGGTCGCTAAACGTGTAAAGCACACTTCCATCCCACGTGCCATCCGGCTGGGGTTGTAATTCGAAAACGATTCCGCTATTGCCAGGATATGTAGGCGCGCTCCCGAAAATGTTTCCCTTAGCATCGAAGGCAAGATCCGGCCCAGGAAAGCAACAAATATTGCTGGCCGGAAGGTTATAAATAATTGATTCTTGCCAAGTACCGCCGATCATTGGCGAAAGCTGGAAGACAATGCCACCGCCGTCGTTATGGTAGGGGCCCCGGCTGGTCGTCCCATAGAGATTTCCCGCATTATCGAAGACGAGATCCCCGGTAGGGTAAGCGCCTTCAATACCGTTGTAGTCAAAGTCGAACGTGTGGATAACAGTCTCTGACCAGGTTCCACTCTGTGACGGAGCGACTTCAAATACGACTCCGCAACCGGTCGAGCCGCAGCTACTGTTAGCACTGCCGCCGAATTCCGCCGTTCCGTACAAATTGCCTGCCTTGTCAAGCACCAAGCCTGCCGCCGGATACGCTCCGTCAGGCGCTCCTGAGAAATTATGCAAAACGCTTTCGCTCCACTCACCCTCGTGGGGTGACAACTTGAAGACAGTGCCAGCACCACGAGTGCACGCAAAAGAGATACCGAGAGGACCTCCGCCACAAGAAGTTGTGCCGTACAGATCACCCCCAGAGTCCAAGACCACACCTGCCTGCGGCATGGCTCCGTCCTCCGCGCCCCTAAACGCATAGAGGACGCTTTTTGTCCAAGAACCGTTGCCAGATGGCGTCAATTTGAAGACGATGCCCGCTCCGTAAGTACCACCGCCAGCCGTGCCATAAAGATTTCCACTTTCGTCGAGAGTAAGAGCAGTCGCTGATCCCGCGCCGTCGTGGCCGTACGGGAAGCGATAGAGCAATTTGCCGTCACTAGCTGACGCGTGGCTGATGAGAAACAGAGTTGCAAGTAGTGCGGCGAGAATTCGGAAGCAATGTTTGGTTTGCACCGGGCACCTCCAAGCTGGTTACGGCACGAACGGGGAGAACGAGCGCCGGGAATCATATCATTGTCGTTGGCATGACTCAACGGTCGAACTGCTGCGCCAAGCCAAGGTGGCGATCCTGTTCAGGCAAAACGTCGCGCTGACGTGCAATTCCTCAGCGGCTGACTCCGGGTTCGCGATGAACCGCATTTCGGCGGGTCTCTGCCAAAAGCAGGTTCCTCCACTCGCCGGACGACTTGCGTTGCAAGTCATCCGGCTTCGGTCGGAATGACAAAGGAGGAAGGCTGACGACACCGACTACCGGGCTTCTTCGTAAGCCTGGCCCAGCCACTCGAGCGCATCATGCAAGTCGGCGTCGGTGCTCAGCTCAAAGGTGAACCAGCGGGCTTTCTGCATCTCGGTCGACCCGATACGAGCATCTCTTTGCAGTCGTGCACGGAGACGGGAGCTTGCGTCCGGCAACTTAAATGCGAGCGAGTTTGGCGTCTCCATGCCGCGGGTCTTCGGCAAGACGGCAAAGATCGTGCCCTTCCGATACCACGCCGTGAATCCGAACATGGGGCGGGTGGTCACCTGGGGCCAAGTCTCAAGATCGGAGGTAAGGGCGGCCGCCCAGGCCTTCATTTGCTCGGAGACCTTGGGCAGGCGCGGACGGGGTCTGGTGGCGGACACCTTCGAATCCGGCTGTTGTCGGCTTTTCCTCAGTGAATTTAACCTTTGTCATTCCGAGCCGTCCGCAGGCGCTTCGCGCCGAGGACGCGTCGAGGAATCTGCCTTTCGCTGGAACCATCTCAAAAAGCAACACATTCCCACTTCTCGCGCAAAGAACACGCGAGCAATGGGGCACCCGCACTCGAAGAAAAGGCTAGTTCCGAATATCTCCCATCAACTGCTCGATCTCCTGCTTCGCATCCGCGGTGAGCGGTAGCAAGGGCAAGCGGGATGGGCCGCCGTAGTATCCGTTCAAATCCATGGCGTACTTGATCCCCGGAACGCCGAGTTCGCTGCCTACGCGCTGCGCAGCCCTGGTGATCTTTTCCTGTTTCAACCGCGCCAACTCGTGGTCTCCTTCTTTCCAGGCGGCGTAGATTTCGTAGCAGGCGGTTGGGGCCGGAACTGCGAAGGCCAGGATTGCACCGACCGCGCCCACTTGCAGCGACGGCTCCAGCTTCTGCGCCGCGCCCACCAGCACCTGGAATCCCACTTCTTTTTGGCGCGTCTTCAGGCCGCCGGTCACGGCCACGGCGGAGGAAGAAGGCTTGGTCGCGACGGGCGAGGACGCCCGTCCTGCATCGGCCTGCATTGAGATTGAAACCAGTTCCCTGCTGCTTTCAGTCGCGGCCTGTATCATCCGTGGGGTTACGGCCTCGAACGTCTCTGTCACGGTCGCGCTGCGCTTGACGTGTCGTGTTCCTTCCACCATACGGCGGACCTTTTCCACGTCGCCGCCGGACTCCTTGATGCCGATGATATTGGGATGATCGGAAAGTTCAATGACCAGTTCTGCGGGAAGGTCATAGGCGGTGAACGGGGGCACGTTGTAGAGCAACACCGGAATTGGCGAGCGATCGGCGACGAAGCGGTAGAACGCCAGCAAATTGGCAGGCAGCATCTGCTTGCGGTAGAAGTGCGGCGTGCGCACCAGGGCGACGTCGTAGCCGACCTTGGCGGCGAACTCGGTGAGTTGGAGGGTCTCGTCGGCTGACTCCATGCCGGTTCCGCCGACCAACACCTTATTCGGCGCGGCAGTTTCGGCGACGGTCCGGAGAACGTCGCGCCGCTCGATATCCGATAGCATGACCGATTCGCCGGTCGAGCCCAGTACTACGATGCCCGACACCGGGGTCTTCGAGTAGCGCTCGACATTGTGCTCCAGCTTCTTGAAATAGACGTTACCCGCGGGATAGAAGGGCGTGGTGATGGGTGGAAAAATGCCGGAAAGTAACATAAAAACAGCTCCTGGCCTTAGCTTCTAGCTGCTAGCTTAGCAGCTTCCTGTCATTCTGAGCGTAGCTGGCCCATCCGCTCGCGGGTGGGTCAGCGGAGTCGAAGAATCCCTACCAGTGATGAAACTTCAGCATCGCGCAGGGAATTCTGCGCACGGAACCCATTTAAGATGGCCTGACACGACGGCTACGCAGGGCACGAACGTAAGTAGGGATCCTTCGACTTCGTTTCTTGAGTCGCAAGCGACTCAAGAAACCTGCGCTCAGGATGACATCGGGATTGGGTCAGCGCCGGACGCGGGAGCCACGCTCCGCGTGCAGCTTCTGCAGCGCCTGCACCTTCACCTCACCCCGTTGCAGAGCGGCAATGCCTTCGGCCGCAGCACGGGCGGCGGCCAGGGTGGTGATGGTGGGAATGCGGGCGTTGACTGCAGCGCGGCGGATGGCCTGCTCATCGAACCAGGGCTCAAGCCCATGCGGGGTATTAATGATGAGCTGCATGCGCTCGCCCTTGATCAGGTCCACCACATTGGGACGGCCTTCCTTCACTTTGTAGACGCGCTCCACCGTCATGCCCGCCCGTTCGATCACGTCGGCTGTGCCCGCCGTGGCCACCAGCTTGAAGCCCAGGTCGGCGAACTTGCGGGCCACATCGCCCACGTGGGGCTTGTCTTGGTCGGTGACGCTGATGAAGACCGTGCCCTTCGCCGGCAGTTTTTGTCCCGCGGCGGTTTGCGCCTTGGCGAAAGCCTCGCCAAAATTGTCGCCGACGCCCATCACTTCGCCGGTGGACTTCATCTCGGGCCCCAGCACCGTGTCCACGCCGGGGAACTTGTTCCAGGGGAAGACCGGCGACTTCACGTAGTAACAACGCCCTGTATCGAGGTCGGCGCGGCGCTCGATGAACTCCGGCAGGAACTCGCGCAGCTTGCGACCAGTCATCAGCCGCGCAGCAATCTTCGCCATGGGCACGCCAGTTGCTTTTGAGACGTAGGGTACGGTGCGGGAAGCGCGCGGGTTCACTTCCAGAACGTAGACTTTGCCGCCGTTCTTGCCATTCCCGTTCATGCGCGGGATGGCGAACTGAATATTCATCAGCCCGACCACTTTCAGGGCACGCGCCAGTTTGAAGGTGTACTCTCGCATCTGGTTCAGCTGAGACTCGGGAATATCCACCGCGGGCAGCACGCAGGATGAATCACCGGAGTGAATGCCGGCCTCTTCGATGTGCTGCATGATTCCACCGATGACCACATCTTCACCGTCGGAGAGCGCGTCCACGTCCACTTCGATGGCATCTTCAAGGAAGTGGTCGATCAGAATCGGGCGGTCGTGCGAGTACTCCACAGCCTCCTTCATGTAGCGGACCACGCTTTCCTCGTCGTATGCGATGACCATGGCGCGTCCGCCGAGGACATAGGAAGGACGCACCAGCACGGGATAGCCCACGCGTGCGGCTCCGGCGATCGCTTCGTCGATGGAAGCCACCATCGCGCCCGGGGACTGAGGAATCTCAAGCTCCTCGAGCAACTTGTTGAAGCGCTTGCGGTCTTCCGCCAGATCGATCGACTCGGGTGAGGTTCCGATAATGTTTACGCCTGCCGCCTTGAGTGGCAGCGCGAGGTTCAACGGGGTTTGGCCGCCGAATTGGACGATGACTCCAACTGGCGCACCCGCCGACCCCTCGTGCTCACAGATGGCCAGCACGTCTTCGAGGGTGAGGGGCTCGAAGTACAAACGGTCGCTGGTGTCGTAGTCGGTCGAGACGGTCTCGGGATTGCAGTTGATCATGATCGTCTCGTAACCGTCGTCGCGCAGCGCGAACGAGGCGTGGCAGCAGCAGTAGTCAAACTCAATTCCCTGCCCGATGCGGTTGGGCCCGCTGCCCAGGATAATGACTTTCTTCTTGTCGGTCGGCGTCGCTTCGTCTTCGTCTTCGTAGGTCGAATAGAGATACGGTGTAAAGCTCTCAAACTCGGCAGCGCAGGTGTCCACCCGCTTGTAAACCGGTTTGACACCGCGTTTCTTTCGCAAGTGGCGGACCTTTTCCTGACCGTGGAGCCGCCACGCACCCGCCAGGCGGCCGTCGGAGAAACCGTAGCGTTTGACTTCGCGCAGCACCTCGGTGGGAATCGACTCTATCGGGTGCTTTTCCAGCTCAAGTTGCATGTCATTGATTTCCTTGAGCTGGTACAGGAACCAGGGATCGATAGAGGTCATCTTGGCCAGTTGTTTGACGGTGTGGCCCTGGCGCAGCGCGTACTGCACATAGGCCAGCCGCTCGGGATGTGGCGTCACCAGTCGCTGCGTCAGAATCTTTGGCTCAATCTTCTGACCGCCGACGCGTTTACCCGTGTCGAGAGCGCGCACGCCTTTCATTAACGCTTCCTTGAAAGTGCGTCCGATGGCCATGACTTCGCCAACCGACTTCATTTGCGGGCCAAGGTTCTCGTCGGCGCCGGGGAACTTCTCGAACTGCCACTTTGGAATCTTGACGACCACGTAGTCGAGTGTGGGCTCAAAGCAAGCGGGCGTCTTGCGCGTGATGTCATTGCGAATCTCATCCAGAGTGTAGCCCACGGCTAGCTTGGCGGCGATCTTGGCAATCGGGAAACCCGTCGCTTTCGACGCTAAGGCGGAAGAACGCGACACGCGCGGGTTCATTTCGATGACGACCATGCGTCCCGTCTGGGGATGGACGCCAAACTGGATGTTCGATCCACCGGTCTCGACCCCGATCTCGCGAATCACGGCGATGGCGGCGTCGCGCATGGCCTGATACTCGCGGTCAGTGAGGGTTTGTGCCGGGGCGACAGTGATGGAGTCGCCGGTGTGCACACCCATGGGGTCGAAATTTTCGATGGAGCAGATGACGATGACGTTGTCTCGCAGGTCACGCATCACCTCAAGCTCGAATTCCTTCCAGCCCAGGACAGATTCCTCGATCAGTGCTTCGTGCACAGGAGAGAAATCAAGGCCGCGAGCCAGCACCTCCATCAATTCTTCGCGGTTGTAGGCGATGCCGCCACCGCTGCCACCGAGGGTAAACGACGGACGCACGATGACCGGGAAGCCGATCTTGCCCGCAAACTCAAGCCCGTCCTTCAGGTTATTCACCAGCGCGGACTTGGGGACGTCGAGGCCAATCTTCTGCATGGCGTCTTTGAAGAAGAGACGGTCTTCCGCTTTCTTGATGGCGTCCACATTGGCGCCGATCAGCTTGACGTCGTATTTCTCCAAAACACCGCCGTCGGAAAGCTCAATCGCAAGATTCAGCGCGGTCTGGCCGCCGACGGTCGGCAAAACTGCAAAGCCTGCGCTGGGCGACATCTGCCGCTCAACCCGAATGATCTCTTCCAGATATTCGCGAGTGAGGGGCTCGATGTAAGTGCGGTCGGCCGACTCGGGATCGGTCATGATGGTGGCCGGATTCGAGTTGGCCAGCACCACTTCAAAGCCTTCGGACTTGAGCGCCTTGCAGGCTTGCGTGCCGGAGTAGTCGAACTCCGCCGACTGGCCGATGATGATGGGGCCAGAACCGAGGATCAGAATCTTGGAGATGTCAGTGCGCTTGGGCATTGGTCGCATCGTTCCGTTCTAGCTGCTCATATGCATTGGACCCGCAGACTGCCATGGTGAGCGCCAAGTTAAGGCTCGAGACCTGCGAATGCGGGGCCACCTCAATTGGTATGTAGCCACTGGCTTGCATCCAACGTAGATTATTCTCTGGTGGAGGTTCGACCTGCAGAAAATAGCTACCCGGTGGGACATCTCTGAAATCAAATTTGCCTTCCTCGCGGGTCACTCCTTCACCGACTACCTCATTCGAGATACCCTTCGACAATGTCACTTTCGAACCAACGAGCGGGCGATAGATTGGCTCACC
>JAIQFW010000068.1 GCA_020073105.1 Terriglobia bacterium | reverse complement strand
GGCGGATGACTTCGATAACCGCCGCGCTCTCATCGATCCAAAACGGCGCGCGGGCCAAGGTAGTGGTCGCAACGCACGTCCGCGGCATAGCTCCGGACGATGGGCACTCCTCTATACCGATCAAGCAGTCGAGCGCAATCGCGCCGTCGAAGCTACTTGCTGGATGCTGCTGAAGCGTTACGGCATCGTGTTCCGAGACCTGCTGGCCCGCGAGACGAACCTCCCAAAGTGGCGCGAACTGCAGATGGCATTTCGCCGGCTGGAAGATCGTGGCGAAATTCGCGGCGGCCGTTTTGTGGACGGGTTTCTAGGCGAGCAATTCGCTCTTCCTGTCGCCGTCGAGTCTCTGCGCGCCACGCGCAAAATGCCGGTGACGGGTGAAACTATCACCCTTTCCGCCGCCGATCCGTTAAATCTGGTCGGGATCTTGGTGCCAGGCGAACGGGTGCCGGCCATCTCGGGAAAGATCGTCACCTTCTGTGACGGGGCGGCCGTACAAAGTCAAGAAGCTCGTCCGTCTCCCCCACAATCCATGGCGATGGACTAGCGTAGCAACACGCTGGAGTCTTCACGGCAGGCTCAGCTTAAACAAAATTGCCGGATCCAGATAAATCCCCTGCCAACGCACGGCAATGTGCAAATGCGGTCCTGTGGCTCGCCCGGTACCGCCGCTCAAGCCGATTTCTTGTCCGCGAGCGATCTGTTCGCCTTCTTTGATATCGATCTTCGACAGGTGCATGTAGAGGGTCAGCAATCCCTGCCCATGGTCCAGGACAACAAGACCACCCTCGAAAAACAACTGCCGCGCTAGGAGAACTGTGCCCCGATTGAGCGCCGCAACCGGAGTGCCTGCAGGAACACCGAAATCTAGTCCCTGATGCACGCTCTGGGTTTCGCCATTGAAGACGCGCGCCGTGCCAAACACGTCAGAGATGCTGGCCTCTACCGGTGGGAGAAAGTTACCCGCCCACTCCCGCTCGGGCCCGACGCGAGAAAGCACCTGATGTTTGAGTTCCTTCTCTTCGTTGATTCTCTGGAGTTGTTCCGGGCTGGGCTCAGTGTACTGTTTGGGCACGGTGGCAGCGATCTTGCGATACTTGCCCTTGCCGACCGCGATTGGCTTTTGAAACGATACCTCTTTCCCACCCGCCGTTTTTCCCACTAGGGCCAGCGGATACTTCCCCGGACTAGTGTCCAAACCGGCGCCCGCAATCGCGTACCAGGTGTTGCTTTTGGCATCGAACGAGAAATAGAGATCGTGACCGAGCCATTTTCCTGAAAGTGATTCCAGGCGACCGGGGGAGGCCACGCGAACAACAACCGGGGCCCCATTCACTGGGCGTGCCGGCTGCCACCGCACTGACCAGGAATGTCCCGTTTTTGCCGGTGGTTTGGCGGAGGCTACCGCACTCGCAACAACCGACACCGCACCGAAAGGTCCGACCGCGAGCAGGATAGTCAAAACCTTATGGCGGACCGAAAGTGCGGGCATTGCGATTAGCCTAGCATCACCGATCTCTGCATTGGGTCTTTTTTCGGAACGACATGTTTGTTTTCAAGGGGTGCGCGCGGATGGATCCGACCAGAGGAAGCCAGCAGCTGGAACTGTCTTTGCGTTCACGTGAGTTGGTGGACCTGGTCGGGATCGAACCGACGACCTCTTCCATGCCATGGAAGCGCGCTCCCAGCTGCGCCACAGGCCCACTGTGTTAGGGACAAATCAATTCTCGCCTACAAGGTAGCGATAGTCAAACTTCACGCGCCAGCACGGAGACACGTCCGGCCTCATCGGGTTTTACGAAAACCCGGAAAATGCGTATCCTGAGAAAAATCAGGCTATGAAACTCATCCCGGTGTCGACATTGCCGTATTGCCTTCTGGTTCTGCTGGCCGCCGAGGCCAGTGCCCAAGTGCCTCCCAGTCCCCCGGCGACCCCGTCGCCGGTTCCGTACAGCTCCGTCAGCGAGCTGAACCTGCTGCTTTCAGACTTGGACCAGACCTCGCGCAACACGCAGCAGGACCTCACCCGGCTGCGGATCGAGAAATGGAAGACCGACGCCAACACCAAACGCGGATCGCTCGCAGACGTTGAGTCGATTCAGCGGAACCTGCGGAATGCGCTTCCCGAAATTGCCAGCCAACTACAGAACTCTCCTGACAGCCTGGTGGCAACGTTCAAGCTGTACCGCAATCTTGATGCCCTCTACGATGTCTTCGGGTCGTTGGTTGAGTCCGCTGGGGCATTCGGCTCGCGGGACGAATTCCAATCGCTGCAAAACGATTTGGGTGCACTGGAACGCTCGCGGCGCTCGTTTGCGGATCGCATGGAAGGCTTGGCAAGCGCCAAGGAAGGTGAAATCACCGGCTTGCGCACCCAGCTCCAGGCCAAGCGCGCGGCTGAGAGTGCGCCCGCACCTGCAAAGAAAGTGGTTGTGGACGACAACGAACCTCCCAAGAAGCCGGTGAAAAAGAAACCTCCGGTAAAGGCCACCAAGCCCTCCCCGGGCACACCCCCGAAACCCGCCCCGGACGCGGGCGCCACGCAACCGCCGCCGAGTACCCAGCCATAGCCGGGCCGGCAGAGTGGCACAACGGCGAGCTGCGGATTCACAGTCTTCTGAAAATAAAGCGCTTCCTGCGTGGAACTTCGCTTGCCAGACCGGGGTCTATAGAGTGTAGGACGTGGGGCAGGGCGGTAGCACAACCCTGGAGGTTTTCGGGCGGTTCAAACTTGAGAAAGCTGACGACGGCAAAAGGGCGCAAAAAAACCTATAATGAAACGTGAGCTGTAAGAGCCATGGCGGGAGCAACCACGTTGGGTGAACTCGCAGGAGCCATCGGAATCCGGGCCCAGGAAGCCGCAATTGTAGCGGAGCTGAAGGCGGGGTCGGAGGAGGCATACGCCTGGTTGATCGGAGAGTTTCATCAGCCGATTTACAGCTTGGTTTACCGCGTGGTGGCCGATCCTGCCGATGCTGCGGACACAACCCAGGAAGTTTTTCTGAAGGTGTTCCGCGGGATGAAACACTTTCACGGCGAGTCCAGCCTGAAAACCTGGATCTACCGCATTGCCTTGCATGAAGCTTCCAATCGTCGTCGCTGGTGGTTCCGGCATAAATCGCGAGAGACTTCTATTGAACCGTTGGAAGTGGACACCGTACGGAACCTTGCGTCGGCGATCAAGAACGCTCTTGTGGATGACGCAGAGTCCCCGTTTGATCGTGTGGCTCATGAGGAAGTCAGGGCGCAGGTAGAAAAAGAGTTGGGCCAGGTATCTGAGCCTTATCGCACTGCCGTGGTACTTCGCGACCTCGAAGAGATGTCTTACGAGGAGATTGCGGAGCTCACCCAAGTTTCGCTCGGGACGGTGAAGTCCCGGCTGACGCGGGGACGAGAAGCCCTGAGACAGCGTCTGCAGGCGTATGTGCAGAAGGTCGGTCCGGAACTAGGCCTCCAGGTTGCGCCGGAGGAAGCGAGAATCACACCGCGCTCCGGGATGGCTTGTGGAGCCGGGGAACTCGAGGTGGCGTCATGAAATGCGCCCAGGCCAAGACCCTATTCTCGCCCTATCTTGACGGAGCCATGGCAGGCAGGGAAATGCTGGCGTTGACCGGGCACCTGGATTCGTGTGATTCCTGCCGGGGGGAATATCTTTCCCTGCGTCACACTCAGCAGTTGGTGGCTAAGCTTGGCCGCAGAACCGCGCCTGAAGACCTGGCGCTGAAACTTCGGCTGGCGATCTCTCGTGAGGCTGCGCAGGCCCGGCGTCCGTATTTTTCCGGCCTGCGGATTCGGTTGGAAAACACGGTGAACGGGTTCATGGTTCCGGCCACCGCCGGCCTGGCGAGCGCGCTGATAATGTTTGGTTTCCTGATGGGTTTCCTGACGCTTCCCCTGCAAGCGGGCAACGGCGATGTGCCTTTGATGCTGAATACCGCGCCACAGCTGCAGCAATCGGCGTTCGGCACAGCTTTGGATTCCATCACCGGCGATTCTCTTGTGATTGAAGCCTACATTGATTCCAACGGCCGCGTCCAAGACTACCGGGTGCTGTCAAACCCTGAGCACACCCGGGACTTGCCGCCCCAGTTGAAGAACATGCTGATCTTCACCACCTTCCGTCCAGCAATGTCAATGGGCCGGCCAACTTCAGGAACAGCCGTCCTGTCGTTCTCCAGAATCAGTGTCAAGGGGTAAGAGGCGCGAGGCTCTTGGCCTTGAGTCAATGACCGTGGCTGCATCCAAGGGGAACAACTGATTTGGTTCTTGCCGTAGAACCCAGATCTCAGGGCCAAAAGCTTAGAGCCAAAAGCCAAGCGCTGGTTTATTGACCCTCTGCTTAGAACCCCTTAAACTGACAACGTAACCCTCACATCCCACCATCCTGCAGGAGGTTTTCCTGGGTTATAGCTTTCGAAGCGCGCTGATTGCGGCCCTGCTCGGGCTGGCCACGCAAGTGTGCTCCGCAGAGAACCCCCCGAGGGTGGCCTTGGACACCAGCGATACCCTGTTCACCGTTCTGACCGCCATCAATGCCTGCGGCTACGATTCCGAACTAGGCAGTTCTGATCCACTGCGCCCGCAGATTCGGGCTGAGGTTGCCAAAGCCACGGCGACCTTCGACCCGGCAAAGGAAGAAACCCAGATTTTGTGCCAGTTCTATAACGAGCATGTACAGCCGGATTCCGCCCGCACGCTGGCACAATATGTGTCACTCGCACTCTGTCTAGAGCCGCCTCCCGGGTTCGCTTTCAAGATCAAAGAAACTGAGCTTCCGCCCGACGCATCGCAAGTCGCAGGAATTGTGCCCATCCTACAGAAGTTCTATGAGGTTGCGGGTCTGCACGCGATTTGGCAGCGACATGAGCAGGCTTACTCCGCCTTAACCGCGCGTTACCATGAACCGCTCTCCAAAGTTCTGTTTGATACCGAGATCTATTTGAAACTGCCATCCGCCGGATATTTGGGACACAGTTTTACGGTGTACGTCGATCCGATGGGTGCCCCCGGGCAGACCAACGCCCGCAACTACGGGGCAGACTACGCAGTCGTGATTACGCCCGGTCCGGGATCGGCGCTCAAAATGGAACAGATCCGGCACACCTACCTGCACTACTTGCTGGATCCGCTCGCTATGAAGTATCCCGCGACCATGCGGCGCCTCCAGCCGCTGCTCCTGGTAGTAAACAAAGCCCCCATGGACAGCAGTTTCAAGAACGATGTATCGCTCCTGGTCACGGAGTGCATGATTCGTGCGGTCGAAGTCCGCATCAGCGGCCCCAGCAAGGCGTCAGAGGAGCAGCGACAGGCAAGCCTCGACCAATTCGTAAGCCAAGGGTATATACTCGCACCCTATTTCTACCAAGCGCTCTCGCAATTCGAAAAGGGCCCCACCGGCCTGCGCAACGCCTACGCAGAGATGGTTGGCGGTATCGATGTCAGCAAGGAACAAAAGCGGGCCGCCCAAGTCCAGTTCGCCAACCAAGCTGACCAGGAGCTGTTGCACGCGTCGCAACCCGTGGAAGGCAAACTGCTGATGACAGCGGAACAAGAACTTTCGGCTGGAGACGCGGAAGGCGCCAAGAAGCTCGCGCAACAGGCTTTGGACACCAAGACCGAGGATCCCGGCCGTGCTCTGTTCCTCCTGGCTCAAATTGCGACCAGGAACCGTGACATGCAGGGTGCACGCGGCTACTTTGAGCAGGCCCTGGGTGTGGCGCGAGAACCCAAAGTGCTGGCGTGGTCTCACATTTACCTGGGGAGAATTTTCGATTTGCAGGAGGACCGTGCGGCGGCGCTGGACCATTACCGGGCAGCCCTGAGCGCCGGGGCCTCACTGCCGGAAGCCAGGGCCGCGGCGGAGCGCGGGATCCAGCAGCCGTACGAGCCGCCTGGTCACCCGCGCTAAGCAGGATGCAACAGTGATTTCCACGATCTGCGATTGAAACCTGGAGTCGGAACCAAGGAGAGAGCATGAAGCGAGCAGCCTCGATATTCGTGGTCCTGGCAGTGGCAAGTCTTGCGGCAGGGCAGCAGCAGACGCCTGCCAACCAGAGTCAACCGGCAAGCCAGCCAAAGAGCGCACAAGGCGCAGCACCCGCCCAGGGGAAGCGACCGCCGCAAGCAAAGACACAAGCGGAATTTGCGGCGTACAACGTGGCAATTGGCAGCGCCAATGATCCGGCTGCCATGGAGAAGGCTGCCGACGACTTTGCCGCCAAGTTTCCGGACAGCGAACTGCGGGTTCTGCTATACAAGGCGGCCATGCGCGGTTACCAGAACGCCAACAATGGCGACCAGATGAGCGCGATGGCCGAATCGGTGTTAAAGCTCGACGCCGATGATCCCATGGCCCTGATCGGGGCCGCGGAAGTCCTGGTGGAGCGGACGCGCGACAGTGACCTGGACAAGGACCAGCGCTGGAGCCGGGCGCAGAAATATGCCCAGCACGCTCTCGAAACCGTCGACCCCGACACTGTCTTTCCCGCCGGCACCACCCAGGAACAGATGGACGCCTATAAGAACCTCCTGCGTTCCTCCGCTTATTCCATCCTAGGTGCTCTGGCCCTAAACCAGGATAAGTATTCCGATGCGGAGGGTTATTTTCATAAGTCCATCGACGTTTATCCCTCCCAACCGGATCCCGTTGTGGTGTTACGCCTGGCAATCGCGCTGGACAAACAAGAGAGGTATCCCGATGCTCTGAAGGAAGCCAACCGTGCCGTGGAATTGACTCAGGATGGCACGGTCGCCGGAAAACTGGCGCGCCAGGAGCGCGACCGGCTAGTGCAATTAACGGGCGGAATTCCGCCCGCTTCGCAGCCGCCTGCCGGTACTACCCAGAACACTACTCCGCCCCCACACTAGCCGGAAGGTGGCGTTCTTTTGAAATGATGAAATCACGCGACATGGCGGATCTAGAGCTCGCTCTCGGCTATCGCTTCACCGGACGCGAGTTGCTGGAACAAGCCCTCACTCACAGATCGCAAGCGCGAGAGACGGAGGCTTTGCAGCCTCTCACGGTCACGCGGGCAGGCGACAACGAGCAGCTCGAGTTTCTAGGCGATGCTGTTCTGGGCCTAGTCACTACGGAGGAGTTATTCCGTCGCTTTCCCCAATTCCATGAGGGAGAACTGTCCAAGTTGCGGGCCCACCTGGTCAGTGAGAAGCACCTGATCCGGGTTGCACAGCTCCTGGAGTTGGGACATTACTTGCGGCTGGGCCGCGGAGAAGAAAAGAGCGGAGGGCGCACCAAGACTGCCTTGTTGGTGGATGCCTTGGAAGCAGTGCTGGGGGCGCTGTACATGGATAGTGGCCTGGAGGAAGCCCGCCGTGTGATCCTGCAACACATTCTGGTTCCGGAGTTGGAACGGCTGGCGCACAGCGGAAGCAGCTTGCCGCTCAGCGACTACAAGTCCGCCCTCCAGGAGAAGCTGCAGGCGATGGGTCGTTCCCAACCCGCCTATGTGTTGGTGAAAGAGCACGGTCCCGAGCACAACAAGACGTTTACCGTCGAAGCACGGCTCGAAACCGCCGGTGACCGGCAAGACCCGGGATTCGTGGGAAGGGCCGAGGGTTCGACCAAGAAGGACGCCGAGCAAGGCGCAGCGCGACAGTTGCTTGACTACCTGGTGTCGCTGCCGGAGAGCGTGGGAGGTAGAGGACACGGCCGAGGACGCCTGTCGTCAGGATCATGATGGAAGTTGCCAAGGGCCGGCAATCCAGCTGGGTAGGTTCCGTGCAATCCCTCTTGGGTACTGTGATCATCGCTGTCTTTGTGATCACATTCGTGGTGCAGGCTTTTCAAATTCCCTCCGAGTCGATGGAGAACACGCTCTTGATCGGGGATTATCTCCTGGTGGACAAGTTGCAATACGGCGGTGGTGGAATCTGGGACCGGATCATGCCCTATCGCCACGTGCATCGCGGAGACATTGTGGTCTTCCATTATCCAGTTCATCCCAGCCAACATTTCGTCAAGCGGGTCGTGGGCGTGCCTGGAGATCGCGTGCGCCTCATTAACCGGCAGGTCTACGTAAACGGTACACCTCTCAAAGAACCCTACGTGATCCACAGCTCACCCATGCATGATCCGTTTCGAGACGAATTTCCTCGCCTGAACGTTCCCGTTCCTGGGTTGGAGGGGACGTGGTGGCTGCAAATGAGAAAGCTGGTGGAAGACGGCGCATTGATCGTTCCGGAGGGGTATTATTTCGTGCTGGGAGACAATCGCGACGAGAGCCTCGACAGCCGGTACTGGGGCTTCGTTCCACGAGAGAACATCATCGGCCGGCCGCTGCTGATTTACTGGTCGCTGCGGAGCACGAACGACAACCTTCCGGCTTCGTCGGTCGCGAGTGACAAATTTTACCGTTTCGCCTACGCGGTCAGTCATCTGTTTGAGATCACCCGCTGGAACCGAACATTCCGCCTAGTCAACTAAGGATGTGACATTATTGTGGATAGGAAAACACTAGATGGCCAAAAAAGATAAGCCACAGCCGGAGAAGCCGCGCGAAACCACGGTCGAGTTCCTGGCCTCGTTGGCGGCCGTGCTGGTCACCGGCCTTTTCATCATTACTTTCATCGTGCAGGCGTTCGAGATTCCCTCCAGTTCGATGGAAAACACCCTGTTGATCGGTGACCATGTTTTTGTCAACCGGGAACAGTTTGCGCCGCCCACATCCTGGCTGGGGCCGGTTCTTCCCTATCGAAACATCCGGCACGGGGACATCGTGGTCTTCCTCTCGCCGGCGGAGCCAGGATTGTACGTCGTTAAGCGAATCATGGGGATTCCTGGGGACCGAATCCATCTGCGCGACGGCGTGGTATATCGCAACGGCGAAAAACTTGACGAGCCATACGTCGTCCACCAAAGCGCACCCGAGACCGACAATCCTTACCGGGACAACTTTCCCGCGGTCGCGCCTTCCGATTACAACAATGTCACTCCGGACTGGCAGATGCTTCTCAAACAAAACATCCAGGCAGACGACCTGGTTGTGCCTCCGGACAGCTACTTTGCCATGGGGGACAACCGGGACGTGAGCTACGACAGCCGCTACTGGGGATTTATTCCGCGGCAAAATGTGATCGGCAGGCCCATGTTCATCTACTGGTCGTTCGAAACGCCGCCTAATCAGTATCTCCAAAAGGAAGTCAGCCAGCGCCTTGGTTTCCTGGCGCATGTGGTCATTCACTTTTTCGACGAGACCCGTTGGCGTCGTACATTGAGGGTGGTACGGTGAGATTTCTCCGATCCAGACGCGGAGTGCTGACCCTCAGTGTTCTTCTGCTGTTGGTCCTTTTCCTGGTTCGGCCCGGAGCCAACCATCTCCAGGCACGGATCGTTGGGTCGATCAGCATGGCCTTGGGGCGGCCTGTGGAGGTCACTTCAGTCCACCTGCGACTCCTGCCCCAACCCGGTTTCGATCTGGAGAACTTTGTGGTGCATGAGGACCCTGCGTTCGGAGCTGAACCCATGCTGCGGGCGCAGGAGGTGACCGCTTCATTGCGGGTGACGTCGCTCCTGCGTGGCCGATTGGAAATCGCCAGCCTCAGCTTGACGGAGCCGAGCCTCAATCTGGTGCGTAATGCCGAAGGACACTGGAACCTTGAGAACCTGGTGGAGCGGGCCGAGAGAAATCCGGTCGCTCCGACCAGTAAGGGGAAAACTGAAACACGCCCGGGGTTCCCATACATAGAAGCCCAGCGCGGCCGGATAAATTTCAAGCTCGGGCCGGAAAAGAAGCATTATGCACTCACCGGCGGGGACTTTGCTTTGTGGCAGGACTCGGAGAATACCTGGGGCCTGCGTCTAAAGGCGCAACCGGTACGGACCGATTTCAACCTCAGTGATACGGGCATCGTCCAGGTCAACGGATCCTGGCAAAGAGCCACCATTCTCCACAACACACCAGTTCAGTTCGACCTGCAGTGGGAGGGTCCACAGCTCGGGCAACTCACGAAATTGGCCTATGGCAACGATAAGGGTTGGAGGGGCAGTGTCAGGCTTTCGGCGACCATCGCCGGAACCCCGGGAAACCTTACGTTACGAAGCGCTGCGTCGGTGGATGACTTTCGCCGCTATGACGTCATGGGAGGCAGTGACCTGCGCCTGGCGGTGGAATGCAAGAGTCATTACAGCTCGATGGACAATACACTCTCCGATCTCTCCTGCCTGGCTCCTGTGGGCAATGGTGTAATCAGCGTGGCTGGCCGCATCGCCAATCCTTTAGCGTCGCCTGGTTACGATCTCGCAGTGATAGCGCGAGATCTCCCACTGCAGTCGCTCGTCGCTCTGGTTCGCCATGCCAAGCTGGGAATACCCGATGACCTAGTGGCGAGCGGACAAGTCTCCGCAACCATGAAGCTCCGGCGTTCGGCACAGCCCAGCAGTACAGGTTTCCCCGCATGGGAAGGTGGTGGGGAGACGTCGGGATTCCACTTGGGATCGAGTTTGACGCAAACAGACTTAGCATTAGATGGCGTGCCATTCCACCTGGCCACCGCGAAGGATACGAAATCACGGATGATCTCCCGAGCCCTGCCCACCGCGCGCTCGGCAAGCGCCACTTCGGAGGATCGACTTGACGTAGGCCCATTCCGTGTTCTGATGGGCAAGCAGAATCCGATCCTGGTACGTGGTTGGATTTCACGGTCGGGATACAGCTTCCAGCTACAAGGGGAGGCTCAACTGCAACGTCTGCTGCAGGCGGCGCGTACAGTGGGATTGCCGGTGTTACAGACGGCCGCCGAAGGCTCCAGCAAGATCGACCTGGAGATCGCAGGAGGCTGGGTAGGCTTTGCAGCTGCGGAGACGATTGGAAAAGTGCAGCTGCATTCGATCCGGGCCCCTGTGCGGGGCTTGCACGAGCCCGTGGAAATCTCATCCGCGAATCTCGTCCTGTCCCCCGGCCACACTAATGTTCAAAACTTGAATGCTACCCTGGCGGGCACTTCGTGGCGCGGTTCGCTGCTGCTCCCGAGGCCCTGTGTTGCGGGGACGTGCGCTGTCAGCTTCGATTTGCATGCCGACGAGATTGCCGTGGAGCGGCTGAACCAGGTGCTGAACCCTGGGATCCGTCCCCAGCCGTGGTACCGCTTTTTGTCCCCCTCGTCCAGCGCATCTGCAGGTTATCTGCTGGGGTTGAATGCGGTGGGCAAGCTTACAGCAGACAGGATCCTGGTGGGGAAGCTTGCCGGCAGCCGTTTGGCGGCGAATGTCGAATTGCACAATGGCAAGCTCCAGTTGTCAGACCTGCATGCCGATGTTCTGGGGGGAAAACATATCGGCGAATGGAATGCAGATTTCACCACCAAGCCACCCCAATACAGCGGGCTGGGGACGGTGGAACGACTGGCCCTCAGCCAGCTCGCTACCACCATGAACAGCAACTGGATCACCGGGTCGGCGAAGGCATCGTATCGAGTCAATACTTCGGGGCTCACCACCAGTGAGTTGCTCGCTTCTGCAGGGGGAACACTGCAGCTTGATGCGTGGGACGGCGGGTTGCCGCGCCTCGTGCTCACAGAAGGCGCAGGCCCACTGCAAATGCATCGTTTGACCTTGCATCTTCTGCTGAAGGACGGCAGGTTCGAGATTCAGGACGGCAGATTGGAGACAGGCACTGGCCGCTACCTGTTGAGCGGTACTGCCTCTCCCGGCCGCAGCCTGAATTTGAAGCTGACCCGCGACGGCGCTCCTGGCTTCAACATCACCGGCACGCTCACCGATCCGCACGTTTCTCAAATCGTCACCCCGGAAGCCCGGGCCGCGCTGAAACCCTGAACCTATGCGGAAAGCCCACGAGATCTATTCGGTAAGTGAGCGTTTCAATGAACTGCTGAAGCGCGGGTTGGAGCAAGAGCGTCGCCATGAGTTAGAGCTTGAAGCTGAGCAGTTTTACGCCCAGCACAGCCCGAAAGACAGCAAGGAAAAGAGAGCGTTTCAGAAGGCTTCGATGCGCTCCCTAGCCAGGGACTAGGAAGGCAGGTATGCCGGCTCCAGCCTAATGGTTCCCACACCGCGTGCAGACCTGACTGGTTCGTCTAAACTGAGATTCCTACATCGGCGCCATATAGCCCGTCCCACGCAGCACCTTGCCCGGCCGCGCTCCCGTCATCTTCCCCCCATCAATTACCGGGGTCCCGTTCACCAGTACATAGTCCATACCCTGCGACAGCTGGTTGGGATTTTCGAAGGTCGCGACGTCGTGAATTGTGGCCGGGTCGAAGATAACAATGTCGGCCCACATGCCTTCCTTGAGGACCCCGCGATCGGTCAGGCGCATGCGTTGCGCGGGCAGTGCCGAGAACTTTCGAATCGCATCTTCCAGTGTCAGCCCCTTCTCTTCCCTGACGTACTTGCGCAGGATGCGCGGGAATGTGCCATAGGCACGGGGATGAGGGTGCTCCTGGCCGAGGATGCCGTCGGGAGAGCTTCCGGAAGAATCATTGTCGATCGACACCCAAGGCTGCTGCAACGCGAGCGCAACATCGGGCTCCGACATGCCGAAGACCGCCACCGAAGTGAACGCCTTGTCTTCAATCAACAGATCAAATAGTGCGTCCATCGGGTCCTTGCCCCAGATCTTTGCCACCTCGGCCAGCGTCTTGCCTTGCAAGGACAATAACTTGGGACTTTGAACCACGCCGATGAGCACCGACTCGGGCCCGGGAATCTCTTGCCACTCGTTGTCCCACTCCTTGGATGGAGTTTCCATGTCCTTGCGGATACGGGCCCTGGTCGCGGGATCTGCC
Source organism: Terriglobia bacterium (assembly GCA_020073105.1). GTDB lineage: Bacteria > Acidobacteriota > Terriglobia > Terriglobales > Acidobacteriaceae > JAIQFW01. Next base: position 9,602 of record JAIQFW010000068.1, on the reverse strand, counting down.
AGGCGCGCGATCAGCTTCGCGTCTCCACCGTCATGTGCCCACTGGGGCACAAACGCCGAAAGTGAATTGAACCAGGCGGTGTAGGCGTAGGTGTTAGCGCTGACGTCAACTCCCGACGCTCGCGCAGCGTTGATCTTCGCCACCACTTCCGGCATGCGTCCCCAGTTTTCCTTGCCGGCCACCTTAATGTGCCAAATCTCGACCGGAATGCCACCTTCCTTGCCAATGCGGATCGCCTCGTCAATCGCCTCAAGTACGGAATCACTCTCGTTGCGCATGTGGGTGGCGTAGATACCCCCGTATTTTGCGGCCTCGCTCGCCAAGGCGATTAGCTCCTCAGTTTTGGCGTAGGGGGCAGGCGCGTACTCCAGCGAGGTAGACACTCCGACCGCTCCCTCGCGCATGGCCTGGTCCACGAGCTGCTTCATCGTCTGGAGTTGTTCGGGCGTGGGCTGAACGTTATCGTCGCCCAGCACCACGCGGCGCACCTGGGTGGCGCCAACGTAGCTGGCAAGATTGATCCCGATTCCCTGTTTCTCCAACTCGGCAAAGTACTCTTTGAAGGTCCGCCACCCGGGCTGGACGTGGTAGTGATCGTAGGTCGCCCGATCGGCCTGGATGATCGTGTCATTGAGTGGAGCCGCAGAACCGCCCTCTCCAGTAATTTCAGTGGTGATGCCCTGGTAGATTTTCGAGGGCACGCGAGGCTCGACCAGGATGGTCAGCTCCGATTGCCCTAGCATATCGATGAACCCCGGAGCCACGACTTTGCCCTTGGCATCGATGGTTCGTGTCCGCGGCGCCGCGCGCAGATTGCCGATGGCAGCGACCCTTCCATCGCGGATGCCGATATCTCCCGAATACCAGGGTGAGCCGGTGCCATCGATGATGTGGCCGTTAATGATTACCAGGTCGTAGTGCGGCATCGGCCGGGCCCACGCCATAGAGAGAAACATGGCGCAGAGAACCACTACGACGCTCTGTAACCGGCCGGTGCGTGATTTCGTCTGGCTTGCGTTCATCGTTTCCTCAATTCTAAGTTTTGGTCGCAGCGACCATGGCAGCGGCACGGGCTCGCCACCCCAGCCCCACCCCGAGCAGAATCCATACCGCCAGTGCCAGCCATTCGTATCCTGTGAAGTGGCCGGGTACGACCGGCACAATCTTCATCAGGATCATCGCCAAACCGACCATCACACCGACCAGAGCAATGGTACGCTCCAGGGGAAGCGAGGCCATGCGGAGATACGCCGCGCAAGCTGCCAGCCACCCCGCAGCCGAGGCTACCGAGCCGACCTCGGAAATGGGTACCAGAATCGCATCTCCCAGAAACATGCATGCCGCAGTCGCAATACCAACCCAGATCACCGCAATCGAAGGGGTCTGATTTCGCGGGTGGATTCTTGAGACCGCGGGGTCGACCAACCCGCGGCGTCCCATGGCAAACAGCAGCCGGCTGGAGGCGACAAAGTTTCCATTGAAGCACTTGACCAGAGAAAGCAATGCTGCCGTCAGAATCACGCTTACAATCCAGCGCGATCCGACGGCGCGTTCGAAGGCTACAGCGGTCATGAATTTCTCGCCCGTGAGTTGCCTCCAGGGAGCAACGTAGCCTACAGCGGCAATGACGATGGTATAAAACCCAATCCCCACCACGATAGCCATCCAAATCGCCGTAACGAAGCCCTTAGAGCGAAAATCCGGACCGGACTCCTCCGCGCCTTTCACCACCGACTCAAACCCGGTCATGAAATAGGGAACGATCTGAATGACCAGCAAAACGGAAATGAAGCCACCATGGGTAAACAACGGAGGAAAGTTACGTGGCGACCCCTGGCTGACCCCGAAACTCACGAATAGTGCAAAAAGCGCAAGCGTTCCAAACGCGGTCCAGTTCTGAAAAGTGGCGCTTAAGCGGATTCCCCGGTAATTCAGCAGTGTGATCAGGCCGGTCAGCGCAAGTCCGATGATCAAGTGCGGCAGGTAAACCGGGCGGCCGGCAATCCGATAGAGTTCCATCGAATCCAGCGCAGGAAAGATGTAACCGGCGATCCTCCCGACGGCCACGGCTTCCCAGGGACAAACGATGAAGTAGGCCAGAACCATCATCCAGCCGGTAGCAAAACTGACGCCCGGCGGAAAAACCTTGGCGGTGTACGCAATTTCGCCGGCGGCATCCGGCATCGCCACCACCAACCGGCCATACACATACCCGATCGGCAGAAGGAGCGCGCCGCCGATGGCGAAACCCAGGACCGCGCCCAGCACTCCTCCGCGCAGCAACCAGTCGTCCATCACGACCAGCCAGCCCACTCCGACCATGGTCCCCCAACCCAGGGTGAAGTAATCGACTGTGCGGAGCTTGCGAGCCAGTGTGGTCACGGGATAAGGCGCGAATTATAAAGCATCATGACGGGGCCCGGCGGGTGTGAAACGCTTGCTGTGCTATGTTTTAGGTTTCTCGAATCTTCCCGCGAGGCACCCATGCCCCGATACGAATATCGCGTTCTTAGCCCCTCTCCTGCCGCGGAGAGAGTGTTCATCACCTGGATTGACCAGCTGGATCAGGAATTCATCAACCGCGACCCTGAACACCGCAGCACAGTAGTGCGGAACGCGTTGCACGAACTTTATCTCGGACGCCCCTACGCCTCGCCGAATACAAGCTCCACGCTGGCCGAGCAGGCGCTAGTCCATTCGCTTGACCCTCGCAATGCCACGCTCGAACCCGAGACCTACGGCGATGTGGACGTCACCAAGTACAACGAGCGCAAGCCCCTGATCTGGTTTTGGATGATGTACGACCGCTCGCCCATCGGCCTCAATCACTGGCTGGGGCACCGCATGCGCGCGATGCTGGCCCGCCACGTGTTCAAACATTGCGGAAAGAACGTAAAGATCTTCCACGGGGTGGAGATCTCATACGGCTACAACCTCACCGTCGAGGACAACTGCACGATCCACAAATATGTGCTGCTCGACGATCGCGGGGAAATCATTATTCATGAAGGCTGTTCGATCTCCGACTATGCCAACGTGTACTCGCACGCGCACGATTTGAACGACGGCATGATTGTGACCAACCAAAAGACCGAGATTGGGCCCAAGGCCCGCGTCACTTATCACGCGACCGTGCTGAGCGGAGTCAAGGTCGGAGAGCACGGGATCGTAGGGTCAATCGGAGTGGCGTCCAAGGATGTTTTGCCTTTCCACATCGTGGCCGGGGTCCCGGCCAAACCGGTCAAGGTGAAGCCGATTGCACCGGAAGAGTTGCAGAAAGCGTTCGAAAAGAAGTAACAGGAGCGGCCCCAATCCGCGCGGGAAACTCGAAAGCTCTCCGCGTGCTCTGCGGCAGTACTCAGCGGTCTCAGCGTTTCAAGGTTTTGACGAGACTGAACCTAACCCAGAAGTCCTAAATCGCGGAGGCCGCAGAAAACCTCCGCAGAGTGCGCGGAGAAACCCAGGGAAGAGCAGACTGAGACACTTCCCGAAAGCCGGTGGTGTCCCAAATTCATCAACCACAAAGGACACGAAGGGACACAAAGCTGTGAATCCCTGAGGACCTCCTTCGTGCTCCTTTGTGTCCTTTGTGGTTGATTAGGCTTTCTTACCCGAAAGCCGCCTCCATCGGCATTTTCATGCTTGCATGGTAGTATCAATTTCGAGCCCGCATGACCCTGCAGCACGTAGATATTCTGTTCCAGTTGATCGCTTTCCTGTTTGCGATCAGCATTCACGAATCGGCGCATGCCTGGATGGCAAACCGCCGGGGCGATCCAACCGCCCGTATGCTGGGCCGAATCACCCTCAATCCCATCAAGCACATTGACCCCGTTGGGACGGTTCTGCTGCCTCTAATCGCCATGCTGACGCATCTTCCAGTGATTGGCTGGGCCAAACCGACGCCGGTTGATCCCCGCAACTTCAAGAATCCGGTGCTCGACGACATTCTGACCTCGGTGGCGGGACCGATTAGCAATTTCATCGTGGCCACGGGCTCGACCATCCTGTTGGCAGCGATCTCTCTGCTGGCACCTGATGGCCGCGACGTCGTCAGGTACGCATTGAGTGGCATTGCGTACGGCAACTCGTTCCTTGTTCCGGTGAGCCTGCTTCTCTACCAGGTCTTGGTGATCAACGTGCTGTTGGCAGTGTTCAATCTTATTCCCATCCCGCCACTCGATGGCAGCCATGTACTTCGGCATTTTCTTTCCGACCGGGTGCGCCAGGTTTATGACACGATGGGAATGTTCGGACTCATGGCGCTGGTATTTTTCGGCGGAAAGTTCCTGATGGCGCTTATCCGCCCCGTGCTGTCGTTCTACATTGCCATCCTGATGACCATCTGATGCCATCTTCTTCCCAACCCCGCAAACGTGTACTCAGCGGCATGCGCTCGACCGGCAAGCTGCACCTCGGCAATTACGTCGGAGCCCTGCAGAACTGGGTCGGCATGCAGGATACGTACGAGTGCTATTTCTTCATTGCCGATTGGCATGCGCTGACCACGGACTATGCCGACACGTCACGAGTGAAGGAGAACTCGATCGAAGTCCTGGTCGACTGGCTGGCGGCGGGGCTGGATCCCAAGCGCTGCACCATGTTTATCCAATCGCACGTGCCCCAGCACGCGGAGTTGCACCTACTGTTCTCGATGGTCACGCCGCTGGGCTGGCTGGAGCGCGTACCCACCTACAAAGAGCAACGGGAGAACATCACGGAAAAGGACTTGGGGACGTACGGGTTCCTTGGCTATCCCGTGCTGCAGGCGGCGGACATTCTCATCTACAAAGGTGATCTCGTTCCCGTGGGTGAAGACCAGGTCCCACACGTGGAGCTGACTCGCGAAATTGCACGACGTTTCAATCAGTTCTATAACCTAAAGGGAAAAGCGGTCTTTCCCGAGCCGCAGCCGCTGCTTACACCCGCCGCCAAGCTTCCCGGAACCGATGGGCGCAAGATGTCGAAGTCGTATGGCAACACCATCATGCTGACCGATCCGGAGCCGGTGGTGCGGCAGAAGCTCAAGACCATGGTCACGGACCCGGCGCGCATCCGCCGTACCGACAAGGGGAACCCTGACGTCTGCCCAGTGGGCGACCTCCACAAGATCTTCAGCAACTCCGAGACCATGGCCAAGGTCAATGAGGGCTGCCGCTCCGCCGGCATAGGATGCATCGAGTGCAAAAGCTGGGCGGCAGATGCGTTAGTGAACATCTTGAATCCCATGCAGGAGCGCCGCAAGAAATACGAAGACAATCCGCGCCTGGCATGGGATATTCTGGAGACAGGCTCCGTCCAGGCCACCAAGGTGGCCGACGCCACCATGAGTGAGGTGCGGAAGGCCATGGGAATGTCGCTGGAATACGAGGCGCCACAGAAGCCGCAGCCGGCGAAGTAACAGAACATGAGCGAACGATCGAAGGCCGGGATGGACACCAGCGGCGACGTGAACACTACCTCGCTCGCCTTTGCTGTCACTCCCGCCGAGAACAAACCACACACCCGGTCGGAAGAAAGCGACTCTCCCTTCGCAGTGTCGGTTGGGACCATCTACGAGGGCCCTCTTGACCTGTTGCTCGACCTCATTCGCAAGCAGGACATCGACATCTACGACATCCCCATCGCGAAGATTACGGCCCAGTACCTCACCTATGTTGAGAAGCTGCGAGCGTTGGATGTAAACGTGGCGGCCGACTTCATCTACATGGCGGCCGTCCTGATCCATATCAAGTCCAAGATGCTATTGCCGCGCGATCCGGCAGCAGCGTCCGAAGAGCAGGAAGATCCGCGCTCCGAGCTGGTAAATCGCCTGATTGAGCATGAGAAGTTCAAGTCAGCGGCGCAGATGCTGATGCAGAAGCAGCAAATCGAAGATGCCATCTGGTCGAACCCGTCCATCAAGGAATTCATGGAGGCCGAGGGCACGGAGCCGGAGATCGCCGCCGACGTAATCGACCTGGTGAAGACCTTCCAGCAGATCTTGGACCGCGCCCGAAACCGCCCGATGATCCAGGTGGACGAGGAAACGGTCACGGTCAGCCAGATGCTCGATTACTTGCGCCGGCGGCTGGCACTGGAAGACCGACCGATCCGGCTGAAACAGTTGTTACGCAACATCGAGTCGCGATCGGCGCTGGTGTGCATGTTCCTGGCGCTGCTTGAAATGGTCCGTCTGCAGGCCATACAACTGAAGCAGGACAGGCTGTTTGGTGAGATACTGCTGCGCAAGCATGTAGGATTTGAAGCTGTCCTGGCGGAGCATGCTGCGGTGCGGGACGACTGGCGGTAGGACACTCAAGGGCGGTGTCATCCTGAGCGGAAGGAAAACTTCGCAAAGCGAAGTTTTCGTGAAGCCGAAGGATCCCTACCACCAGCACAAACTTGCGAGAGATTGAACGGCGTTGAAGGTTCTTTGATCAGGCCGACTGTAGGGATCCTTCGACTTCACCTGCTGATTCGCAAGCGAATCGGCAAGCTCCGCTCAGGATGACAAAATCGCATGAGCCTAAAAGCCAAACTCGAAGCCATCATTTACGCGGCAGAAACACCCATCACGCTGGATCAGATGGTCCCCCTCGTCAGGGAAGCAGTCGCCCATGACGGTGCAACAGACGAAGGAGAGATCCGGTCCCGGGTGCGGGCGGCCCTGGAAGAACTGGTAGCTGACTACGGCGCGGCGGACCACGGGATTGAAATCCGCCAGATCGCCGGCGGTCACCGCATGTCCACCAAGCCTGAGCATCACGATGTAGTGCGAGCGTTTGCCAAGGGCTTGAAGCCGCCGATCCGCCTGTCCATGCCGGCGCTGGAAACCCTGGCCGTAATCGCGTACAAACAGCCAGTGACGGTACCGGAGATCACCGACATTCGTGGCGTGGATTGCAGCGGAGTGATTGCGACGCTCTTAGACCGCAAGCTGGTCACGACCGCCGGGCGCAAGGCCGTGATCGGCCGGCCGATTCTCTACAAGACCACGAAAGAATTCCTTCTGCGCTTTGGCCTGAAAGACGTCAGCGAACTGCCCAGCATGGAGGAATTCGAAAAGCTGGTGGCGGAATCGTTCCAGAGCGACCTGCCGCCGGTACAAGAGTCGCAGGCGAATGCGGTGGATATCAACGCCGCGGCTGGCGTCAGTGAACCACAAATGGCGGCGGTAGAGCATGACACGCCGGGAGAAAACGATCCCGCTGCTTAAGTTCAAACCCTTTACACCACAGAGGGCACAGGGTACACAGAGGAATTGAATTTCTGCTCTGTGCCGGTGCCTGCGCTGAATACTCATGGCCACTGAACGTCTGCAAAAGATCATCGCCGCCGCCGGCATTGCCTCCCGCCGCAAGGCGGAGGCATTGATCACCGGCGGCCTGGTTTCGGTAAACGGCCAGATCGTCAGTGAACTGGGCAGCAAGGCCGATCCCGAGCATGACCACATTCGGGTCAACGGCAAGCTACTGCACGGCCCCGAGCGTCACGTCTACTTGCTGATGAACAAACCCAAGGGGTACGTGACTACCCTGAGCGATCCGGAGCATCGGCCGACGGTCATGGACTTGTTGCACCGTGTTGGCGGGCGAGTCTATCCGGTTGGCCGTCTTGACTACGCTAGCGAGGGTCTGCTGTTGCTTACCAACGATGGCGACTTCGCCCACCGCATGATGAAGGCAGCGTCGCACGTGCCGAAGACCTACATGGTCAAGGTGGCCGGCACTCCATCAGCAGAGGGCCTGGCTCGCCTGCGGGAAGGTCTCTCGATTGCTACGGATCGGGGGAGAAGAGTTCGAACTGCGCCTGCCAAGATCCGTGTGATCCGGGAGTCTGCGAATCCCTGGTACGAAGTCACTCTCACCGAAGGCAGGAACCGCCAGATCCGGCGCATGTTCGAGGAAATCGGTCATCACGTGGAGAAGATCAAGCGGGTCCGCTACGGGCCACTCCAACTCGATGTTCACCCGGGGGAGTTTCGCAAACTGACCGCCGAAGAGGTAGCGCGGATGAAGTCCCTGGCAAGATGACTGGCGGGCCGCCAGATGCGCCACAACCCAGATTCTTCGTGCTATGTTCCTCGGAATGACAACGGTCACGGGATATTCATGAGTTAGCAACCGCACGTGACACTTCCCTCCCAAACATGTAAAGATTAGATAACCTACATGAGCGACTTCAGCCAGCTTGTACCCGAACATATTCGGAACCTGGGCGGGTACACGCCGGGCAAATCGTCTCGCCAGGCGCACCGGGAGAGCCGCGTGAACTGTATCAAGATGGCTTCGAACGAGAATCCGTTTGGGCCGTCCCCCAAGGCCGTGCAAGCCATGCAGGCCGTTCTCGGCGAGTGCAATCTCTATCCCGACAACGATTGCGGCGACTTGCGCCAGAAGCTGGTGGAACGTCACCAGGTACGACCGGAACAGATTGTGCCCACTGCCGGATCGACCGCGTTGCTGGGTATCATCGCGCGCACCTTGCTCTCACCGGGGCTCAACGCGATCACCAGTGAGCGGTCTTTCATCGTGTATCCCATCGCGACGCAGGCGGCGGGTGGCAGACTGATCCAGGTCCCGTTGCGACAGGATAGCTACGACCTTGACGCTCTAGCGGCCGCAGTCGATGGCAACACCCGCATAATCTATCTGTCGAATCCGAACAACCCGACCGGAACGATTGTTACTGCAACGGAAGTAGATCGCTTCCTCGACAATCTCCCAGCGCACGTCGTTGTGGTGTTGGATGAGGCGTACTATGACTTTGCCCAGTATCTTGCGGCTCGCCGTAGTGTGGATTACTCGCACGCCCTCGATTACGTGAAGCAGGGTCGTCAAGTGGTCGTGCTGCGAACGTTTTCCAAGGCACACGGATTGGCGGGAGTGCGCGTTGGCTATGGCATTGGTCCCCCTGAGCTGATGTCCTACTTTGCCCGGATGCGCACGACCTTTTCTGTTTCCGGCGTCGCACAGGCGGCTGCCGTGGCCGCGCTAGGCGACGAGGCCCACACTCAAAAGGCACTCGCCAACAATGCCGACCAGGTTCCGCTGCTCATGGAGGGCATGGCGGAATTGGGCCATCACGTGGTTCCAACCTGGGCCAATTTTGTCTATTGTGAATTGGGCGAAGATGCGGCTACGGTGGCTAAGCGCTTGCAAGCCGAGGGCGTCATTGTTCGGCCACTGGGCCCGTGGGGAGCGCCGACAGCGATCCGGGTCACGGTTGGCACGCCGGAGCAGAATAAGATCTTCCTGAAGGCGTTCAGGAAGGTAATGGAACGGGCAGTCGCGAGTAAGCAAACCGTAGAGACGTAGCTGCGCCCCTACAGATCCACCAACGGTAGGCGTGCCGCCCCGTAGAGTCCGGCGTCACTACCCAGCAGCGCGCGCGTTATGATCGTCTTTCTGGAACCCCGTGGCTCCACCTTCCCGGAAGCTCCCTGCCCGCCTGCGATCGAGGTCTCCGGTGCGGTGGCTGCATACACCATCGAGCGTTGACGCAACTCTTCGAAGACCGTCGGCGCAAAGGCCTCCCACGCGCTGGCCACGCCTCCGCCGATCACGTACATGGGAAGATTCAAGGCGTTCACCATGTCGGAGAGCGCAATGCCGAGTGCC
>JAIQFW010000067.1 GCA_020073105.1 Terriglobia bacterium | reverse complement strand
GGGCACACCACTATCCGGGAAAAGGTTTCAACGTCCGTTGATTTACCCTTGAGCAACGAGTGCAAGCGGGTCCTGGCTTATGCCGCCGAAGAAGCCGAGCGGCTGTCTCACAAACACATTGGTACTGAGCATTTGCTCTTGGGTTTACTAAGAGAAGAGAAATGTTTTGCAGCTGAGATTCTGCACGAGCGCGGCCTGCGGTTGTCCACCATCCGCGAAGAATTGGCCCGCACCAGCCAGGAGAAAGCCCAGCCGCAGCGTCAGCGCGAATCGTCCCTACTGAGCGAGTTTTCCCGTGACTTGACCCAGGCGGCCATGGACAGCCAGTTGGATCCGCTGGTTGGGCGCGAGAGTGAGTTGGAACGGGTGGTGCAGATTCTCTGCCGCCGTACCAAGAACAACCCCGTCCTGATCGGCGAACCGGGTGTAGGCAAGACCGCCATCGTGGAAGGCCTGGCCCAGCGCATCGCCGACGGCGAAGTGCCATCGTTCTTGGCGGACAAACGAATTCTTGCCCTCGATCTTTCCTTGATTGTGGCTGGCACCAAGTACCGTGGCCAGTTCGAAGAGCGGCTTAAAACCATCATGAAAGAGCTGATGGAGTCGCAGAACTCCATCATCTTCATCGATGAGTTGCACACTCTGGTGGGCGCTGGATCGGCCGAAGGCTCACTCGACGCCGCCAACATCCTGAAGCCGGCGTTGTCCCGCGGAGAAATCCAGTGCATCGGCGCGACCACCCCTGGCGAGTATCGCAAGTCAATTGAGAAGGACCGCTCGCTGGAGCGCCGCTTCCAGGCGGTGAAAGTACCGCCGCCCGATGAAGTCAACGCCATCAAGATTCTGTTCGGGATCAAGGACCGCTACGAGAAGTTCCACGCGGTCACCTACACCGACGATGCCATCAACTTCGCGGTGTCGCACTCGAACCGCTATATTCCCGACCGCTTCCTCCCCGACAAGGCGATTGATCTGGTGGACGAAGCTGGCGCCCGCGTGAAGCTGCGCCAGACCTCGCTGCCGGAAGAACTGACCGAAGTCCAGAAGCGCATCAAGTTCATCGTCCACCGTATGGAGAACGCCATCGCGAACCACGAGTTCGAGAAGGCGCGCTTCTACTCGGACGAAGAACGCAAGGAGCGCGAGAACCTGCGCGCCCTTCGCGAAAAATACCACCTCGATGAATCCTCCACCGGCGTTGTCGGTCGGGAGGACATCGAGGATGTGGTATCGCGCTGGACCGGCGTTCCCGTTACCTCGATCAAGGAAGAAGAGTCGCAGAAGTTGCTGCGCATTGAAGAAGAGCTGCACAAGCGCATCATCTCGCAGGACAAGGCCATCGTTGCCTTGGCTCGCGCGATTCGCCGCAGCCGTGCCGGCCTCAAGAGCCCAAACCGGCCGATTGGCTCATTCCTGTTCCTCGGTCCTACTGGCGTCGGCAAGACCGAAGTCGCCCGCACCCTGGCGCAGTTCATGTTCGGCAGCGAGAAATCGCTGGTCCGCTTCGATATGTCGGAATTCATGGAGAAGCACTCGGTCTCGAAGCTGATTGGCTCGCCTCCCGGATACGTAGGCTACGAAGAGGGCGGCCAGCTCACCGAGCGGGTGAAGCGGGCTCCTTATTCAGTTGTCCTGCTGGACGAAATCGAGAAGGCACACCCCGACGTGTTCAACATCCTGTTGCAGGTGTTTGAAGACGGCCAGCTCACCGATGGGTTGGGCAACACCGTGGACTTCAAGAACGCCATCATCATCATGACCTCGAACATCGGCGCCCGGCATCTGCAGAAGCGCGAGGGCCTGGGCTTCCAGTCTACGAAAGAGGACATGATTTCTGGCAAGGTCGAGGACCTGGTCAAGGGTGAGGTCAAACGCACTTTCAACCCGGAATTCCTGAACCGCCTGGATGAAGTTATTCTGTTCATGGCCCTCGGCGAGGTTGACCTGATCCAGATCCTGGAATTAATGGTCAACCAGTTAAACCAGAACCTGGCACAGAAGGCGATCACGGTGACCGTGACCGACGAGGCCAAGAAGTGGATCCTCAACCAGACGCTGGGCGACCGCAGCTACGGAGCGCGTCCGCTGCGCCGGGCCTTGCAGAAGTACATCGAAGATCCGCTTTCGGAGGCGCTGATTCAGGGCACGATTGCAATCCGGCCTGCCTTCATCGAGGTCTTCCTCGAGGACAACAAACTGTTCTACCGTCCGGTGGACTCGGAGAAGACCACGGAAGGCGTGCTGCTGTACGAGAACAGCTAGCTATCAGCTTTCAGCCATCAGCCGTCAGCCAAAAGCTGGCGGTTTTTCTTTGCGACCTTGGCGCCTGACGACGAATCCTAACTAGCGCACCGACCAGTGGCAGGATCTTTCGAAAGGGAAGCACATGGACAAAGTCAACATCGCGCAGAAGTTTGCTCAAATCCACGAGTACTGGAAGCCCTACGTCGCGGCCGAGCTCAACGGCCAGATGGTGAAGCTGGATAAGATCAAAGGCGAGTTCGTCTTTCACCATCACGAGAACGAAGATGAGATGTTCCTGGTGGTCAAGGGCCGTTTCCGCATGGAGTTTCGCGACCGCGACGTGTGGATCGAAGAGGGCGAGTTCATCGTCGTGCCTCGGGGAGTCGAGCACAGACCGGTCGCCGATGAGGAGTGCTGGTTCCTGCTCTTTGAACCTGCCGGGACGCTGAACACGGGCAATGTGGTGAACGAGCGGACGCACCGGGAACTGGAACGGGTGTAGCTGGATTGCGCTTGAGTATGACGGCGCGGTAGAGACGTTGCTCTCAACGTCTCAGGAGTACCAATACGAGATGTAGCAAGCTACGTCTCTACGGGGGAATCATGGAAAAAGCGTTTCTGGATGCGGTGGGGTGGGTGGGAGCGTGTCTACTGCTGCTTGCCTACGGCCTGGTATCGTTTCGGCGGCTTCGGGCCGATTCACTCGCTTACCAGTTCATGAACGGAGTGGGGAGCCTCTTCCTGGTGGTCAACACGGTCTACTATCACGCCTATCCGTCGGCCTTCGTCAACGTGGTCTGGATCACCATTGCCGTCACTGCGGGAATTCGTATGAGGGGTCAATCGTCCTATGCCAACCGACAAGAATCCGCGGTTGATTGATCTCAGCCACACCGTCGAGCACGGGCTCGTCACCTACAAGGGCCTGCCTGCCCCCATTATTTGCGACTACCTGAGCCGGGAAGCGTCCCGAAAATACTATGCGCCGGGAACCGAGTTTCAGATCGGCAAGATTGAGATGGTGGCCAACACCGGCACCTATCTCGACTCCCCATTCCATCGCTACGCTAACGGGAAAGACTTGTCGCAACTCGACCTGAATAAGCTGGCGAATCTCCCGGCAATCAAGGTATCCAGCCACAACAAAAGTGCGATCGACGCCGAGTGTTTCTCCGGCGAAGCCAACCTCGCAGGCAAGGCAGTTTTGGTCGAGACGGGATGGTCGCGGCACTGGAACACGCCGCAGTATTTCGAGGGACATCCCTTCCTGACCGAGGATGCGGCCAAGTTCCTGGCTGACTCGGGAGTCGCCCTGGTGGGCATCGATTCCCATAACATCGACGATGTCGGAGACTTGCGCCGCCCGGTGCACAGCATTCTGCTCGGACACGAGATCCCCATCGTGGAGCACATGACCAACCTGACAAACCTGCCGGCGTCAGAATTCCGCTTCTTTGCTGTCCCGGTCAAAGTGAAGGGATTCGGTACCTTCCCGGTGAGAGCATTTGCCAGCGTCGTGTGACTCGCCAGATTTTTCCGCTGGAAGGACGCTTCCGCAGTTAGAATTCCCCTTCGAGTCGGAAACCCATCTATGAAATCGCTTCGCCTTTTACCTCTGCTCCTTTTGAGCGCGCTGTCAGCCTGGGGACAATCCAAGCCGCAATACGAAATCTATGCCATCCGCTACGCGACCCTTCCGGGCTTTCCGGTAGCAGAACTGGTGCAAGGCGCCGATCCGGCGCGCAAGCTTGACATCGCCATGCTGATCTGGCTGGTTCGCGGCAACGGCCACAACATTCTGGTGGACTCCGGTTTCTATCGCGACCACTTCTTCAAGGAGTGGCACGTCAACGATTACGTCAAGCCCTCCGATGCCATCGCCAAAGTTGGTCTCAAGCCGGAGGACATCACCGATGTCATCATCACCCACATGCACTGGGACCACGCCGACGGCATGGATCTGTTTCCCAAAGCCCGCATCTGGATCCAGAAGGAGGAATTCGAGTACTACGCCGGCCAGGCTTGGCAGTCGAAGGACACGCACGGCGGCATCGATTCGGAGGATGTGCTGGCTCTAGTCAGGCTCAATACCGAAGGGCGCGTCAGCCTAGTAGGCGGTGATGCCCGAGAAGTCCTCCCCGGCATCACCTGCTACACCGGCGGCAAGCATACTTATCAGTCGCAATACGTGGGCGTGCAAACCACCGCCGGAACCGTAATCCTTGCCAGCGACAATATGTACCTCTACGAAAACCTGGACAAGCATGTGCCTATCGCGGCCACCCTGGACGCAGTCTCGAACCTGCGCGCCCAAGACCGCATGAAGCAACTGGCCACCAGCCCGCGCCTGATTATTCCCGGGCACGATCCTGCGGTCATGACCAGATTCTCTGTCGTGGCGCCGGGAGTCGTGAAGATCCAATAGCCCACAACCGGCACGCTGAAACTCATATCGTTCTTCAGCATCTATTCAGAACCTATGGAATTGACCGTCTATACCGCCTTCTGGTGCCCTGAGTGCAGAGAAGCCAAACGCTTTCTGCGGGAGCACAATGTTGCGTTCCGGGAAATCGACATCGAGACGACTCCCGGCGCTGCCGAAGAAGTCGTTAAGCACGCTGGCCTGCGTGCCATCCCGCAATTCGTCATTGACGGAGAATGGGTGCAGCCGTACCGCCCCGGCGAGGGTTTTCTCTACGAGGAGATGGCCAAGCGCCTGGGGGTCGAGCCCTAATTGCCGAGGCGAAGCCGAGACGTAGCAAGCTACGTCTCTACAATAACTTACACTTCCCACCTGTACATCGTCTTCCGTACCCTAGGAAACCCCTCCCCGCCGAGAGAGCATAGAGACTCGCCGGTGTACGTAGCCAACGCAACCCCCCTAAGCCGCTACCGCAGCCAGCCTTATACCCATGTCAGAGAGCGACCCAGAGATCCAGGAAGAGCCGGTCTGTAGTGTCTGGCAGAGGGCTGTCCAGACTGTCATCGTGGCTTTTCTTCTCGTCACCGCTCTCCTGCTGGCGCACTACTATCCGGCCACGGCTACGAACCCACTCGAACAGCAAGTTCAGAAACTCTCGCATGAGATCCAACAGCTGAAACAGGAGCAGGCGATGCCTGCCCTGGTCCTGAATCATTATCGCAACTCCATCTGCTACATCTTCGGTGTCTACAATGTTGGGTTTGGCGGTCGGGCACCGCTTCTGCGAGCGCGCATTTCTGGAACCGGCTTTGTGGTCGCGGACGGCCTGCTCGCCACCAATCGGCATGTGGCTGAGCCCTGGTATGAAGATCCCGAATCAACTGCTCTGCTCCGCAAAGGCGCAACTCCGCACCTGGAGAAGCTGGTCGCCTTCTTTCCAGGATTGCCCTCGCCGGTGAGTGTTACGCCGGCGGTCTTGTCGGCGCAGGGAGACTTGGCAGTCCTGCAGATTGCCGATTCCCAGGCCATCCACCAGCTCCGGCCCTTGCCCTTGGCTGGCGAAATCCCAGATCCGGGAGAACTGGTTTCGGTCGTCGGCTATCCCATGGGAGTTCTGGGCATGGTAGCGAAATCGCCGCCTGCGGTGTACGAGCGGTTGGCCTTCCGTCACGATGATATCGGCGCGGCCAACGAACTAGCGGCGCTCTCGTTGATTCGGCCTTCCGCAACCTGCGGTCACTTAGGCGACGTGGTGGGCGACAAGTTGATCTACGATGCTCCCACCGCCCACGGCGGCAGCGGAGGCCCGGTATTCAACTCCAAGGGTGAAGTGATCGGGGTGAACGCAGCGTATCTCGACGGTTTCTCCGGTGGCACGCTGGGAGTTTCCGTGCGAGCGCTGAAGCCGCTGGTCGCGGCAGCCCAGGGGAAGTCGCACTAGGACGTTGCGTGTTTTTCTGCCCGGACAACCTGATTTCTTGGTTGTCGAAATCGCGATTACGGTCGTTCACGGTCAATGAGCGCAATCGCCTGGTTACAACAGTTGGGATTACAACAGTTGAGAGCTAAAGATTGCCCATCATTCTCTACCCCGTGAGGGCTTTAGTGCACGCGTATGCCGCCGACCATGACTTGCATGTCCACGCCGTTGCTGCTGTCCATCCAGGCAGCGAGGAAGTTTGATCCCGCCCAGGTGTTGCCCGTGCGGTCCCCAATCCCGTTCTCACCGCTGAGATTCGGATTGGAAAATGCCGTCGTGAGCTGCACATTTTGCCCGAAACTACGCCCGCCATCACGGGAGATGCCTGCAAAAGCCTGGTAATCAATGTTTGCCGGATCATTCCGCCGATCCAACCAACTGACCCCTACCAGCCCCGTGCTACTCACCGAGATCCACGGGAAGAACTGGTCATGCGTCTCGCTGGGAGGCGCTACTGGCACCGGCTTCGACCAGGTCTTACCCCCATCGGTCGAGCGAACGACTCCTACTCGCAGTTGTGTCCCTGTCCACGAGTACATCGAGACGTACAGATTTCCAGCGTGCGGCCCGTCACTATTGTCCACCGCAATCGCAGGGTAGTTGTCGACACCAACGTTGGCGTTTGGGAGGTTTTCATGATTGAGCGTAACTACGGTCATCACGACCGGGGTAGTCCAGGTGTTGCCACCATCGCTGGACTTGGAAAACAACATGTAGCCCTTGTCATCAATGCATCCGCCGTCGCCGTAGTTGCAGTACATCCAGGTCAGATACACAGTGCCGTCCTTGCCCGCACTCATGCTGGTGTACGAATCTTCTGCAGGGGAGGGTTGTGGTGGAACTACCCGGACCGCTTTCCAGTGTGCTCCGGAATCGGTAGAATGCGAAACGACGACATCGTTGTACCATTGCGACAGGTTCCGGCCAGCTACAACGGCGGAAACGTAAACGTTGTCGCGGTGCAGGCTTTGCAGACTGGTATCGATGGTGAGCCAGTCGTCTGTCGCAGAGCTTATGCCGTCTTTAATAAGCTCGTAGAGTGCGACCGCCGGCGGGCTCCAATTGACACCATCGGCGCTTTTTTCAAACCCCACAAACCCAGTATTGTCGCCTTTAGTATCGAAGTAGACCCCCGCGATGTATGCGACCCCGTTAGTGTCGTATCCAACCGAGGGATCCGGGCCTATCGGCACGTAGGGGTCAAAATCCACGTAGATCAGATCGAGACACTTAAGGTTCCACGTCGAGCCGCCATCTTGGGACAAATGAAATCCCAAGTTAGACGAATAATATGGACAGTTGAAATCGTTGCTGCCCACTAAGATCTGCTTGTGGTTCAGCGGATTCACCACGATGGGGGCATCGTTCACGATGGCCCCGCCTTCGGAGGCTTGAATCGGCGGCAGCACACAGGGGGCAGGCGAGCAGGTGAGCAGATCCGGCTTGTTTTGACCGCTCGTGTGTCCAATAAGCAAGAGTGTCGCTGCCGTGAGTAAGAACAGGGCTGGCAGAGGTTTGCACATCTTTAGAACTCCTCGGTGGAACGGTTCGATCTGGGGGCCCGGAGCTGCGGAGGCCCATGTTATCCGCAAATTAACCGGGTGTCAAAATCGAATACGTTGCTTGTCTTGATGGGGTTCCGCGGATAACTGGTGTAACATTCCCGATTACACTCATTGACCAAAGTAAGCCACCCATATATTGGTTCCTCGGGCTCCCCGCCCGGCCTGAGCCAAAACGCCCTACGTGCTTGTCTTCAGATGTTGCAGCCATCCCGGTTCCCGCACATGTTCCTCTTCCAGTCGCCGCAGGCGCGCCGCCATGATTCCGGGTCTCCCCAGATAACCTACGACCTTCTGCGGGTCGCTTCGATCAACCACCGGCAAGCGCCCAATGTTGTTGCGCAGCATCTTCGATGACGCGTCGTGCAACAGCTCATCCGGATAGGTGACCACAGGATCGAGAGTGCTGGCTTCGAGCACGGTCATGGTTCCGGTGGGGTCGTCCTCCAGGGCGCGCATGACGTCGCCGCGAGTAAGCACTCCGGCGAGCTTGCCATCCACATCCAGCACCAGCAGGCCCTGGTGACGGCTGACTTCAGGGTCGCGGCGCGCGATCCGGTCGGCCAACTCGCTCACCTTCATGCTGGCGGGAATAGCAGGGATCTCACGGTCCATGGTTTCGGAAACCATGACCTGCTGCAGAACATCCGTCTCATACTCCTGATGGATATGCAGCCCGCGCCGCGCCAGCTTCTCGGTCATGATGGAAGCTCGCGGCATCAGCAGCATGGCCATGCCATCGGCGATTACGCTGACCAGCATCAGCGGCAGCACGGAGTTGTAGTCGCGAGTGATCTCGAAGGCAAAGATGATGAAAGCAAACGTTGCCCGCGATGCCGAGCCGAACACCGCCCCCATCGCCACCAGCGCGAATGCTCCTGGCGAGAGGTTTGCCGTGGGGAAGATTTTGTCCACCGCCATGGCGAACACACCACCCATCGCCGCGCTCGACATGAACATGGGAGCGAGCAGACCGCCGGAGGTTCCCGATCCCAGCGAAATGACCAGCGCAATCGCCTTCGCCACCATCACCACCAGCAGCATTTTCCAGGCGAGGTTGGCGTTGAGGATGTCGCCGATGGTGTCGTAGCCGACGCCCAGGACCCGAGGAACCAAGTACCCGATGACGCCCAGACCCAGGGCGCCAATCGCGGGCCACCAGAGCTCGTCCACCGGCAGCTTCTCGAACTGATCCTCCGTCCAATAGAGGAGCTTGCTGAAGCCTACAGCTGCCAACCCGCAAATCACCCCCAAAAGGAGATAAAACGGCAAAGCGCGCGGCACGCCAAAATCCATGGCGGTAACCTTGAACATCGGCCCAGCTCCCAGCAGTTGCATGTGCACGGCGGTGGCCAGTGTGCTGGCAATCACCAGCGGAATAAACGACCGGGCTTTGAATTCGAACAGGAGCAGTTCGATGGCCAGGATGACGCCTGCGATGGGTGTGTTGAAGGTAGCCGACATGCCTGCGGCCGCTCCGCACGCCAGCAACACCTTCCTTTCCGATGCGGTGGTGTGGAATGCCTGACCAACCAGCGATCCTACCGCCCCGCCGGTTTGGATGATGGGACCTTCAGCGCCGAACGGACCGCCAGTGCCGATGGCGATGGCGGCGGAAATGGGCTTCAGGATCGCAACTCGCGGCTGAATGCGGCTGCGGTTGAACAGCACGGCTTCCATGGCTTCGGGAATGCCGTGTCCCTTGATCTTCGGCGTTCCATACTTCGCCATCACACCGACAATAATGCCGCCAATGACGGGGACTGGAATCACCCACCAACCCAACTGGTTGTGCCGCGCGCTCAGAAAGTCGGCGGCGAAGCGATGGTAGAAAAACAGGTTGGTGAAGAGTCCGATCAATTTATACAACAGGAATGCAATCAGACCGGCCACCAGGCCGATTCCGCCCGCCAGAAACGACATCAGGACCATGCGGAACTGGGCGGGCTCAGCGAGGCGGACGTCCGCGACTTGTGTGCCGGTGGCCGCGACCGTTGCCGGCGGCTGCTTGTCGGGCGGCCTTTTCATCCGCGCCTCTGCTTTGTCCGCATCGCCGAAACGCCATTGGTGCGGTGCGGCGAGATGGCCCGCTTCAGCGCGGCAATCAAAATCGGTCCCTGCGTGCCGAGCTCGGTGCGGTGGTGAAGAGATAACTCCCGCAGCACTTTCTCGCCCTTGGGTGTGAGCGAGAGCATGACCTCGCGCCGATCGCGGGCACTGCGTTGCCGGTCGACATAACCGCGCGCCGCCAGCCGGTTCACCAGCTCAACTGTGCTGTGATGCTCAATTTGCAACCGCTCTGCCAATTCACCCACACGTGGCTGCGTTCCCCGGGGCAGGCCCTTCAAGGCCAGCATCAGCTGGTGCTGATGGGGTTCCAGCCCGGCCGAACGCGCCGCGCGTTCGCTGAAGCGCAGGAAGCGGCGGATCTGGTGCCGCACTTCCGCCAGCGCCTCGTAGTCAAGGGTAAGGTGTGACTTGGCCATGAAGATTTATATATCGTATCACGATATATAAGGTACGGGCTGGCGAGAGAAGTGCTCGAACATTTAGAATCCAGAGTCCCAGGAAAGGTGAAATCGTGATTCCACGCTATACGCGCCCGGAGATGGGCCGAATCTGGAGCGATGAAAACCGCTTCCGCACCTGGCTGACCGTGGAAGTGGCTGCCACCCAGACCCTGGCCGAGGCCGGCATGGTACCGAAAGACGCGGCCAAGGCCATCCGCGAGCGCGCCGGCTTCAATCTGCAGCGCATTCAGGAAATCGAAGCCGAGGTGCGCCACGACGTCATCGCTTTCACCACCGCGGTGGCGGAGATCGTCGGTCCCCACGCCCGCTGGTTCCACTATGGCCTGACGTCGAACGATGTTGTGGACACGGCTCAGGCGCTCTTGATCGGCCAGGCTTCGGCCATCATCGGCGACGATCTCGACCGGCTCTCCGAGGTGCTGAAGCGGCGCGCCTGGGAGTTCAAGAACACGCCCATGGTCGGGCGCACCCACGGGGTCCACGCCGAGCCCATCACCTTCGGCTTCAAGCTGGCCAACTGGTATTCCGAGACGCAGCGCAATATCGAGCGCTTCCGCTACGCGACTGAGGGAATGCGCGTAGGGAAGTTTTCCGGAGCGGTCGGCACCTTCGCCCACTTGAGCCCGGAACTGGAAGAGAAGATTTGTGCGCGCCTGGGGTTGAAGGCTGCGGCGGTTTCCTCACAGGTGATTCAACGCGACCGCCACGCCCACTATTTGGCAACGCTTGCGGTGATCGCGTGCACGCTCGACAAGATTGCCACCGAGATCCGGCACCTGCAGCGGACGGAAGTGCGCGAGGCAGAAGAGTTCTTCAGCGAGAAACAGAAGGGTTCGTCCGCCATGCCTCACAAGCGCAATCCCGTGACTTGCGAGCAGATCAGCGGCCTGGCGCGGGTGGTACGGTCCAATGCCCAGGCGGGGTTTGAAAACGTCGCTCTGTGGCACGAGCGCGATATCTCACACTCTTCCGTGGAACGCGTGATTATTCCGGACTCGACTACGCTCGTGGACTACATGCTGCAAAAGACGGCGCAGCTCGTGGACACGATGTTCGTGTATCCCGCCCGCATGCTGGCCAACCTGGAGAGCACTGGAGGGCTGGTATTCAGCGGGCAGTTACTGCTGGACCTGGTGGAGCACGGGGTCTCGCGCGAGGACGCCTATCGCCTGGTACAAGGACACGCCATGCATGCCTGGAAGGAAGGCTTGAATTTCAAGGAACTCGTGCTGAAGGACAAGGCCATCACCAGCCGCGTGCCGCGCGCTCAGGTAGAACGCGCTTTTGACCTGCAGCGGCAGCTACGTAATGTAGACAAGATTTTCACGCGCGTGTTCAAGGGGGAGCCAGCTGCCAGGAAAACCCGCCGCCAGGCCTAAAATGCTGGACTACGTAGAGCAACTGCGTTGTAATTCTCTCCATGCAGACACTTGGCATATCCGATTCGACGCCACGAACCGAAAGTCGTCTCAAGAGCCTCTTCTGGCCATCCATTCAGACGGGAAGCGATGTCGACTATCTAGGAGCGCAGGGCTACTGGGTCTGCACGGTGGTGTCAGTGTTGTCCTTTGTGTTCCTCGTCGTTTCGGGCCAGCCGATCAGCGGAATATTCGTCCTACTCTTCTATTACCTGGGCGGCGTGGGAGTGCGGGAACGTAGCCGCTATGCAGCCACGGTCGTTCTGCTGGCCTATGTTGGAGACACGCTGGAGACCGGGCTAGGTGTGCTCAGAGTGCTGATTGGTGCGCTGTTGCTCTCCAACTTAAGAGCGACTTGGATTGCTTCGCGCTGGAAACCCGCGTCAGAGGAGGCCATCCTGCCGCCACGCTTGAGCGAAACATGGGCTGACAAGCTGGCAGACCGGCTACCAATGTGGCTGTGGCCCAAAGTGCGGATTGCATATTACGTATTCTCGGTTTGTTTCTTGGTGGTCCTTGCGCTCGGGTTGGCGATCATTCTCCGTCGCCGTGGGTAAGTCAGGCGAGTCAGCAGAGCCCGAATTGTCTACACCTCCCTTACTCCCGCTCAAAACCGCCACAACTCCGCCGCCCCGCCTCCCGCCAGCACAAAGTTCAAGTTTGCCGCCAGCAACACCATGGGATACTCCAACCCGTTGGGCATGAAGAAACCGTTCCGCATGTGCACGGTCATGATGGCGACCGCCATATCGAAGGCCAGCATGATTGCGACGTATCGGGTGAGCACGCCCAAAATCATGGCCAGGCCCCCAAGAAGCTCAACCAAGGTGAGCACGACCGCGGCAATCGTGGGGTAGGGAATTCCCAGCGGCGTCAGAAAGTCAGTCACATTGGTGAATCCCATAAAGAGCTTGGAGACACCGTGGGCCACAAACACAGTGCCCACCGTCACCCGCAGCAAAGTCGTTCCCCAGGAGCGTATCAGTTCTGCATTGGTGCCCATTTCGTGCCTCCTTGCCGGTAGTCGGCGCTACAGACTCACACTCGTTCGCGAGTTGCTCGTGCTGTTTTCAGCCCACGAATCAGTGACCCGAGTTCTTGCTCACTCAGGTGACCCAGCAGCTCTCGATGGAATTGTTCGATCTTACTATCCAGGCTCTGCAGTAAGTCCAGCCCCGCGGACGAGATGCGCGCCTTGATCACGCGCCGGTCTTTCGGTCCGCGGTTGCGGCGCACCAGTTTCCGGGCTTCCAGGCGGTCCAGCAGGCGCGTAATGTCCGGATCACGGTTGATCATGCGCTCGCCTATCTCGCGGCAGGGCAGTCCGCTGCTGCCGGCGCCCCGCAGGATCCGCAAGGCATTGTACTGCGTAGGAGAAAGGCCGTAGGGTTTCAGCATTTCTGCCAGGTGCCACTGCAACCGGTCGGCGGTGCGCAGGACCGAAAGGAAGGCTTCCTCCTCCAGGCTGCGGGGTGGCTTCGTCGTTTTGGCTTCGCCTGTCGTGCCGTTGGCCACTACTGCCAATATAGTCGTTGTAACGAATATCTTCAATAAGAAGACAAATGTTTACGTTCCGGGCCGCTCCAGGCGCATCCAAGTAATTAACTAACCGGTTAGTAAAAACTTTCGCTTCCCGGCCGGGTTAGTACAGGTAAAGGATGGTGGACACTATGAAATCAGTATTTCGGGTTCTGGGGTTATTTTTGGCGGCGGGCGTGCTCAGTGCGAGTCTTGCAGCACAAACGAACGGCGCTATCCGCTACGACAGTTCGATTCAGGCCAAGGCGTCGCAAAAGCTGGCCTCGAAGGCGGAGTTTCGCGGCGTGCAGGCGTCGGTGGAGGACGGCATTATCACCTTGACCGGCAACGTGGATCTCTACCAGCAAAAACTGGACGCAGCCAAGAAGGTCCGCAAGCTGGCCAATGTACAAGGCGTGCGCAACCTGATTGCAGTCGCGGGCAAGGACGTGGAGGATGCCCAACTCACGGCACAATTGGATCGCAAGCTTTACTATGACCGGGTCGGCTACGACGCTGCCTTCAATTTCGTCACCGCGTCAGTCGACAACGGGGTTGTGACCCTCGATGGGGCAACGCGCACCGACTACAACCGTGATTCCGCGTTATGGCTGGTCAACCGGACGCCTGGAGTGAAGGATGTGGTGGATAACGTCAAGGTCCTGCCGGCATCCCCCTTCGACGATCAGATTCGAATCGCGACCGCCCGGGCGATCTATCGATATCCGGGGTTGAGCCGTTACGCGATCGATCCGGCGAAGCCGATTCGTATCGTGGTGGACGGCGGACATGTGACGCTGTACGGCGCGGTCCTGAGCGAAGCCGATAAGAACATCGCCGGCATCCGCGCGGGGCAGGTGTTTGGCGTATTCAGTGTGAAGAACGACCTGGAAGTGGCCAGCAAGTCATAAATGGTGGTGGGTCGGAGGTGAGGTGAGGCGCGGCGCAAGCCGCGCCTTTCTTGCGTGAGGCTTTACGCCTTTCATGCTCACTTCGTCACCGCAAATGTTCCCTGACTAATCGCCACTCCACCCTTTGTCTCGATTCCAATCTTTCCGGTCCTCGCCTCGTCCGGAACAGTCGCCGTAACCTGCTTGTCCGAATTGACCGTGAACTGCGCAGGCTTGCGATCTCCAAACCCTACGCCAAGCGTTTGCGTCAGACTCACTCCCGTGATTGTGACCTGCGTTCCGACTGGGCCGCTAGACGGGTCGAACGAGAGGAGTTGAGGCAGGACGCGAAAAGGAACGTTGCTCTTCAGAGTGCCAGAAGGAGTTGTGACCGTAGCGAACCCGGTTGTGGCACCACTCGAGACCGCTGCCTCAATCAAGGTATCGGAGACCACAGTAAATTTCGCCGAGGTTCCGTTGAGGGAGACGTTGCTTGTTCCTGTTAAGCCTTGACCAAGAACGCCGAACTTCGTCCCCACCTTGCCGGCATCGCGCACAAAAGAAACGAATGGATGCAGGCTAGTAGAGAGCCTAAAGACCGTACCCCCAAAGTTGACCCCTCCATTGTCTGTTGTTCCATAGAAACTTCCACTGGTTCCCTGAACCAATTGAGCATAGGGGAACATGCCGTCCGGACAACCATCAGTGGGGCAAAAGCTGTAGAGTGTTCTCGATTTGCCTTCGGGAGTAATCCCAAAGATGGTGCCTCCATAGTTAACTCCGCCGAAGGTAGTCGTTCCGTAGAGATTGCCGTCCGAGGCCTGTACCAGCCCGGCATTGGGATTGCCGCCGTCAGTGCAGCCGTCTTGGGCACAAAAACTGTAAACCGTAGATAGCTTGCCGGAGGGGCTGATTTTGAAGATCGTGCCGGCCCCGTTGGCGCCTCCATAGACAGTTGTTCCATAGAAATTTCCGTCCCAGCCCTGGGTCAGCCCAGCAAAAGGGCTGCCGCCGTCCGTACAGTTGCTCTGCGCACAAAAGCCATAAAGCCTAACGAGTTTGCCTGCAGGGGTGATTTTAAAGATCGTGCCGCATCCCGGATAATTGGGATCACACAGATTGCTGTTATGCGGTCCGCCGTAATAAGTCGTCCCGTAAAAGTTTCCGTCATTGCCTTGTACCAATCCCGCTCGCGGATAGTTTCCGTCGGGACAACCCGGTTGTGGGCAAAAACTGTAGAGCGTACTCAGTTTGCCGGCAGCGCTGATCCTGAATACGGTTCCACAGCCCCCAAGGCAGTTGTTACTCGTCCCGCCACCTTCAGCGGTTCCATAGAAGCTTCCGTCGGTTCCTTGAATCAGCCGATCAATGGGGAAGTAGCCGTCAGGGCATCCGCTTTGAGGGCAGAAGCTGTAGAAGGTAGTGAGTTGGCCTGATGCAGTGATTTTGAACACCGTGCCACAGCCACCGCCACAGTTGCTGCTCGCCCCACCTTCTGAGGTGGTTCCGTAGAAGTTCCCATCTGTAGCCAGTAGCAATTCGGCATGGGGAACGGCCCCATCCGCACATGGATACTGAGAGCAGAAGGTATAGATGGGGTTGAGCTCGCCCCCCATAGTGATTCGATAGACCGTGCCACACCCAAAGCCGCAGTTGCTGCCACCACCGAACGTGCTTACGCCGTACAAATTTCCATCAATGCCTTGCACAAGCCCGGCGTACGTCTGGTAACCGTTGGTTCCATCAAAATCAGCCAGCACTTGGAACGTCTGGGCAACAGCCACGGTCGAGGTTACAACCGATAGCACAATCAAGCTGCGAATCATTCTTAACCAGTCGACTTTGTTCACGTTCGATCCTTTGACCCCTCGTACCAGTATTACTGTCGTATCAAGTATTCAGGCGCTGCTCGCTTAAATTACTTTCCTTAACCTTGCGAACAACCCGGTCGGCTTTCAAAGAGCAAATTGCACCGCCACAATAATCTGTGTCTGGATTGCCGTCAATGAGAACATCGGGCACTTCGAGCAGCCAGGGCCGCGCTTGGCGCGAGAATCTTTCTAAGCTGGTGATTTCAAGAGACCGGCCCCGGGGTATCAATCGGTAAAGTGCCGAAACATCGGCAGACGCTCAGCCTACAGCCGGTTAATCAGTGCCGCCACGTACCCCGCGCCGAACCCGTTATCAATGTTCACCACACTGACGTTCGAAGCGCAGGAATTCATCATCCCCAGTAACGCTGCCACTCCCTTGAACGCCGCGCCGTAGCCCACGCTGGTGGGTACAGCGATCACCGGCACGCCGACCAGCCCTCCGACCACGCTGGGCAAGGCGCCCTCCATCCCCGCACAGACGATAATCACGCGCGCCCGGGTCAACGTTCCACGATTCGCCAGCAGGCGATGGATACCCGCCACGCCCACGTCGTAAAGATGCTCGACATCATTGCCCATTACTTCGGCGGTAGCCACGGCTTCTTCCGCCACCGGGATGTCACTGGTGCCGGCGGAAACCACCGCAATCGTGCCCTTCCCGTACTTCTTGTGATCGCGCTGCAGCACAATCGCCCGCGCCAGTTCGCGGTACTCCGCGCCGCGGACTGTCTTCCTGACCGCGGCAAATTGCTTTTCGTTCGCCCGCGTGGCCAGGATATTGCCTCCGTGCCGCGCCAGCCGTGAGAAGATCTGCGCCATTTGGGCCGGAGTCTTGCCTTCTCCGAAGACCACCTCCGGCATGCCGGCGCGCAGCGCGCGATGGTGATCGAGCTTGGCGAAGCCCAGGTCTTCAAATGGCAGATGACGCAGTCTTTGCACGGCCGCGTCTGGAGAAAGCTTCTCGTCGCGGACCTGCTGGAAAAGCTTGCGGATGGATTCAGCGTTCAAGAGAGTTCTCAGCACTCAGCAGTCAGCATTCAGCACTTAGCCAGGAAGCTCTAGATTAGCATTCATTGCGCAAGGGCTGAGGGGTACCGCTTGTGGATTCGCTTAGCCTTGTTTGGATGTCTATTCTAAGTGCTAAGTGCTAAGTGCTAAGTGCTAAGTGCTGAATGCTGAATGCTGACTGCTGAATGCTGAATGCTGACTGCTAAGTGCTGACTGCTGAGTGCTGACAGCTATCTCACCGAGCCGCAGGGTTTCTTCCGGCTGGAACGGCACTTGCGGGCGATTTCTTGCACTGCCTGCCAGGCGTTACCCGGTTCTTCGATGTGCGCCAGAAACAGATGCCGCAAGGCCGTTCGGCTAACGCCTCCTCGAAGATAGGCGTCGTAAAGTTCGCTGCCCAGCATGTAGCCGAGTTTCTGCGCGGTGGCGTCGAATTCGGCCCGGTCGCCACGCAGAGCGCCACGCATGAGCTGCTGGCAAGACTTCCCGCTAATGTTGGTGCCGGACTGGTCCCGCACAGCAGGCCGCGCCGGATACAACACTCGGGACCCGAAGTAGGCCAACACGTGCTCAACCGTCCGGGCATAAAAGCGGTCGCTGGGCTTGCCGGTTGCGGCCTTGCCGTTCTTGCACATGGGCAGTCCACGACAGGCGTGGTGCAGGAAACGGGCCGCCTCCTCGGTGGCGTACATCATCTGGAACTCACGAACGTAAAAAGCGTTGATGGACGGCAGATACACCGTCCCCTGGGACTCCACCTTGCGCAGCATCCCGTCCAGCTTGCGGACTTCA
The DNA here is from genome assembly GCA_020073105.1 of Terriglobia bacterium. Classification (GTDB taxonomy): domain Bacteria; phylum Acidobacteriota; class Terriglobia; order Terriglobales; family Acidobacteriaceae; genus JAIQFW01. Next base: position 4,689 of record JAIQFW010000067.1, on the reverse strand, counting down.
CCGGCCGCACGCAGGAGCAGTTGCCGCAACCTTCCATCAGAGGAGCCGGCGTAGACCTCCGGCAGCAAGTCCACCAGGAATTTTGGCTGGGTGGTGTTGTGAGCGGAGTATTGGTTGATATCGAGAAAGCACAACAGGCTATCAATCAGGTTGTAGATGGTGGGGACCAGGTCGGGTTGCCCGGCATCGGCCTGGCATCGCGACAGGTAGAGGCGATAGCTTTCGTACTTTTCCAGCGGGGTCGAATTGAAGACGCAGACCACGTTGCGGTTCACTCGCACTGCCTGGACGGGGTCATGCCGCTCGGAGGTCGCCTGCCAGTAGAGCGGATCGACATTCTGCAACACGGTGAGCACTCGCTGGCCGGGCAACCGCTGCCGCAAGAGCCGCGGCAAATGTTCCGGCGCCAGGTGGGATTCCCCGAACAACACCAGGACGACCGCCTTGGGGTGACGCTCGCGGATCTCCGCGATTTTGTCCACGGCATGCCGGTCACGCACGCTGATCTTGCGCAGATCCTCCCGCGGCATGCAGTCCAGGCCATAAATCCCCTCGGCATGCTCGCGCGCAGTCACCAGCAGTTCATAAAAAGGCAGCCAGTCGTATCCCCAATCCGTATCGAACCGTATCCGCTCCCGCAGTTCGTCTTCCAGGATTTCTCTTCGCCACCATTCTTCCAGGATGTGCTGGTGGTGGGAGAAGATGGTTTCCACTCCGAGCACGACCGGCCGATCGCCCGGCTGGATCCGCTCCTCAAGTAGCGTCGCCGCGAAACGCTGCGAAGCCGGTAGCGCATGATAGTCGCCGATCAGAACGACATCGGCGGCGTTGATCGTGTCCGCAAGCTGTCCGGAGGGGATGATGGAATCGTAGGAGCGAAACGCTCCGCTGAAGTCCCGCAGATATTTCCGGCGCCCACTGGAATCGTTGGCGCGTAGCTCGCGTTCCACACCCGCCAGCGCGTGTAGCTGCGCGGCGTTGCGACGGGATCCGAGAGTGTTTTGAGTCGCCATTTCAATCTTTCGGTCGTTGGTCCTTCGTCGTTGGTCGATCGCTTGCACTATGCCGGGAGCGCTTTTGCCGGTGTTCTCCTGTATCGAATTGCCAACGACCAAGGACGAACGACGAACCGCCCCTCCTTGACTTGCCTGCTATCGGCTCCCTATGCTCAGGGCTGCTTTAAGGAGCCCGTTTTTGCCCAACCACCCGCCTCAAAACCTGACGGTCGCCACCACCGGCGCGAGTGGCTCGTTGTTCCTCAAGCACTTCCTGCTCACTCTCGACCGCGACCAGCGGGTCCTGACCGTAAACTTCATCGCCTCCGACAGCGCACTGCGCGTAATGGCGGAAGAAATCGGGCTTCGTGGCCGCAGGAACCTCGTCCATCAAGTCATCGGCAAAACTTCCCGCAAAATTCACCTGCAATCCAACACCGACATCGGCGCCAACATAGCCAGCGGTTCCTACCCCGTCGATGCCATGGTCGTCATCCCGTGCAGCGTGGGCACGCTGGCCCGTATTGCCAACGGAATTGCTTCTCATCTCATCGAGCGTGCCGCCGACGTTTGCCTCAAAGAGAGGCGTCCCTTGGTGCTGTGCGTGCGCGAGACGCCGCTCAACAAGATCCACATCCGCAACATGTACCGGGCCGCTGATGCCGGGGCCACTGTGTTTCCGGTGATCCCCGCCTTCTACAATCGACCGTCCAGCTTTGATGCTATGGCGCGCCAATTCGCCAGCCGCGTGCTGGCCCACATCGGCTTGCCTCAGGCCGACGCCTACCGCTGGAAAGGCTGAAAGATCAGCCAGTTAGGCGCACTCGTCCTCTTCTTTGGGGGAAATTCAAGTGTAGGAACATCTGGGTCACCGGGCCAGATGACGAAGGTCATCGCAGGAACCCCTCTTCGGGTTCAGGGAGCACAGGCCGCGACCCCGGGTTCTGGACCTGACGCTGGTCAGGGCAGACGCTGGAGGGCTCGGCCGGGGAAAAATTGCGACCTTGCGGAGTCGGCGAGAGGTGACGCCCCTTTCCGGTGGTGATCGCCTTGTGGTGCTGCCCGGCCAGTTTGTTCCGAATTCGTAACAGAATGCAGATTCCCGCAGGGCCCCCTCCCAAAACGATTTATTAATCGATTCCCCCAAAGAATGGGGCCCCTCACTCCTGCTGACCCCCTCGTGCAGGTTTGAGAGGCCCCAAGCTTCTTTGATTCCCCTGCCCCTGTGGAAAAAGCTGGCTGCCGATGTTTCCTCTGCTCCGTGCGTAACCTTTCCTGCCTCGAACCGTTTATAAAGTTAGAGAAGCGATGGGCGTCAGAGCACCGGCCTCGACGTGGTCCCCGGCGCAGACGGATGAGCGTCTGCTGGTCGAAGCTGCCCGGAAGGGACCGTTCGCCTCGCCCATTTCGACCTAGTAGCTAGTAGCTAGAAGCTAGTAGCTAGTAGCTCATCCAAAATAGTCGCGTACTCCGCGGCTAATGATGTAAAGAAGCAGCGCTCCCGCTATCACGACGCCGACCGCACCCTCAATCCACGCTCCGATTGCCATGCGGACCGCATCTCCCAGCGCGTTTCCGCCAATCAGGAGCACTGCCAGCATCCAACCCCAAGATCGCCGTTTGAGCCAGCCGATTCCCGCCGTGGCCAGAAGGAGTCCGAGCACGGGAAAGAGAAACCCGACCCACCTGCCCAACGCGGTGAGTCCTGCATGTCCCCGCGGGTTGAGCACCCAGGCGCGATCTAAGGGTGTTCCGGGGAAGATCAGCGTGACGCCAGCCAGCGTGGCTATCGCAGCGCCCCACAGCAGGAAGATCCCAATCGCCAGCCAGCCTCGCGGTTTCCGATCGGCTCCGGAAAGGTCCATCGAGCGATGGTATTTGAAGAACTGGCAAATTCGGATCAAATTTGTGGCCGAGAGATGCTTTGTTGAGCGGTCAATGCGTGGAATGACTCCATAACAATGTCGGCTCTCAGGCCCGAGTAGACTTTGGAGGCGCAAACCAACCAAAGGGCTCGGAGGAAAGGAGCCGAACATGCTGATTATAGGTTGTGACTATCATCCGGCCTCCAGCAAATTGCATTTGTGGACACAGAAACGGGTGGGTTCGGCGAACGACGGCTGAGTCACCGCGAAGGAGCCGAGCTGTTTTAATTGACCTCCAAGCCGCGACGTGAATATTCAGTTGACTGATGCCGATTGTGAAATTTAGCCGGGAGTACATGCTGGATTTCTGAATCTTCCCAACGGGAGCTCAACACTATGTTGGGTTGAGCGTCCCCGCGAATAAGAAGAGCCCACTTGAATGCAACCGGCTTTCTCATCGAAAGCCGCTGCGTCACTGTTGTTGACAACCTACTTGCCTCTCGTCAAAATGAAGGGGCTCAGGGTGTCGTTCAGCCGTCGCAACCAGAATCCCTCCAAGGCCGTTGTCGAGGTAGGTGGACATTAACGACTTGTGCCTTGGCAGAAATTCGCCGTCGGAAAAAACTGCCTAGCCTCACCCATTCAGAGTGGAGGGAAGAATGGAAGACCACACCTTAGTCGGGTCGAGCTTTTCAGCAACTATTAATGCACCCAGTGAGAACGTGGATACGTTACCAAAATTTTCCCCGGGTACCGCGATTGAAGGTTGATCTCCGTGGCCACGAAGAAGGCGAACTCAACGATATTCGCGCCATTCCCGGGCCCGCGCCGGCCTGGTACCTGCAGTTCATGGTCAAGGACTCAAGAAAGTACGCCGCAACCGGCGGCTGGGGCTACGGTCAATTTGATAAGGACGGCAAACCTGCCGATGAGGTGCCGCTCAAAACCTGCTTCCCTTGCCACCAAAAAAATCGAAGCTCGCGACTTCGTCTTTACTCGTTACGCACCTTAGTGCTGAGGACCACAGTAGAAAGGAATGAGACGATGACCACACAGATCAACCCAGCAGAAACAAAAAGATCCAAGACTACTACATAAGGAGGACACTATGACCGACACCAGCGCTACACAAAAAGGCAGCAAGCAGGCAGCTGACAAGAATGCTATCCGTCCGTTTCATGTGAATGTTCCGGAAGCGGAACTTACCGAACTGCGCAGGCGCATCAACGCAACAAAGTGGCCTGAACGGGAAACGGTCACGGATGCATCGCAAGGCGTGCAGCTGGCGACGATCCAGGCGCTCGCGCGCTATTGGGCGACAGAGTATGACTGGCGCAAGATCGAGGCGAAAATGAACGCCCTGCCGCAGTTCATCACCGAGATCGACGGGCTGGACATTCACTTCATTCACGTCCGTTCAAAACACGAAAATGCGTTGCCGCTGATCGTTACGCACGGATGGCCCGGCTCGATCATCGAACAGATGAAGATCATCGACCCGCTGACCAATCCCACGGCGCATGGCGGCAGCGCATCCGATGCGTTCCATCTGGTGATTCCGTCAATGCCGGGCTACGGATACTCAGGCAAACCGACCACCCCCGGGTGGGATGTACCCCACATCGCGCGTGCCTGGGTCGTGCTGATGAAGCGCCTCGGGTACACGAAATTCGTGGCGCAAGGCGGCGATTGGGGCGCCGTCGTCGTCGCTCAGATGGGTCTGCAGTCCCCTCCCGGATTGCTCGGCATTCATACCAACATGCCCGGCATCTTCCCAGCCGACATTGACGCGGCGGCTTTTTCCGGCGCGCCGGCGCCATCGGGTCTCT
>JAIQFW010000261.1 GCA_020073105.1 Terriglobia bacterium | reverse complement strand
GTTGCGGTCTGGACGGGCTCCTTAATGATCATCTGGGGCGGACAGCAGAAGACCGGAGGCCGCTACGATCCTGCCTCCGATTGTTGGACGCCAACGAATGCAAACGATGATCCTTCGCCTCGTGAGTGGCACACGGGCGTATGGACAGGCACAGAGATGGTCATCTGGGGTGGGGACTCCGCGGAGGGAGGCACAACCAACAGCGGCGGCCGCTACAACCTTGCGACTGATACTTGGGCACCCACCAGCACAGTTGGAGCTCCGGGTGCACGACATATTCACACGGCCGTCTGGAGCGGGACGGAGATGATTATCTGGGGCGGGGCTTACGGATCCACTGTGTTCAAAGACGGAGGCCGTTACAATCCTGTTGCCGACACCTGGAAACCAACCAACACCAGCCAAGCTCCCGAGGCCCGGGCCGAACACTCGGTGGTCTGGACTGGCACGGAGATGATCATCTTCGGGGGTTCCGGAGACAACAGTGGATGGCTCAGATCGGGTGGCCGCTACAATCCGTCCGCGGATTCTTGGAAGACGATTCCAACCCAAGGCGCCCCTATCGGACGAAGCTTGGCTGCTGCGGTTTGGAGCGGCACGGAGATGATCATCTGGGGCGGCGCGACCGCAGATTTCGACACCAATACCGGCGGGCGCTATAACCCGACAACCGACGCCTGGACCTCGACAACGACGGCCAATGCTCCCAGCGCCCGCAACTGGACTGCGGCGGTTTGGACCGGCTCCAAGATGCTGATATGGGGAGGCCAGACCTACGACGGCCAGACCACGCTACACAACGACGGTGCGCTGTACGACCCCGCAAGCAATAGCTGGATGCCCACCACCATGACGAACGCACCTGCTGCCCGGACCTTCTTTGGCTACGTGTGGACGGGCCACGAACTGATTGCTTGGAGCGGTTGCGTCACTGAGATCAGTGGGTGCAAGTCAACCCCAACAGGTGGCCGTTACAATCCGGTCACCGACAGTTGGGCCCCCACCACGACAAACTCCGCACCGGGGGGACGCGCAGTGTTCCCGGCGGTCTGGACCGGCGGCCAAATGATCGTCTGGAGTGGACTGCAACGGACTTACACAGCGACCGGCGGTATTTATACGCCTGGTCAGTAAAGAACTAAGGAGGCCTGCGCATGCAGGCCTCCTTTTCGCTCTAACGACAATCATCCCTAGGCCCGCACCCTGGCTGCACCCGAACACGTGCTCTCACGTCCAGTGATCGCACTCCCACATTTCCGCGGAGAGAGATCGTTCGCCTGTGGTTGCGGTGGCAAGTCACGTGACAGATTTTTGACGTTCCGGCGAAGGGCCATGTCGTGTCCTAACCCACAGAAGTTACACATCCTGTAGGAGGAATGAATTTCCAATGCGAAAACCAATGATTTCCACCGGAACCATTGCATGTTTGGCGATGTTGCTGTCCCTGCCCCTGCACGCCCAAGATCAGCCCGATAAGATCACGGTGTCCGGATTCGTCCAAAACCAGGTCTGTCTGAACAAGGATTTTGTCCAGGTGACCCTCTCCGCCACGTTCACCTCCGATTCCCAGCCGGTCGGCTTCCGCTGGGATCTGAATAACGACGGCAAATGGGACACCCCCATCAACTCAGACCCCACCATCATTCGGGCTGCGCCCGACGAGTCACGGTTCACGGTCCGAATTGGGGCCGGCAACCAGGCTGGCGACAGAGCTGTAAGCAAATTTTCGTTCAATACCCTGAAGTGCCGGTAGTCTTTCCGATCCCGTCACCACACAGCAGTTCGCCTCTGGCTGAACTGCTGTTTTTTTTCCTGTTCCATGCGGCACGTTCTTGTTGTCTTAGTAAGTGAGGGCCGGACGCAAGTAAGCCGGCAATCGTAGCCCGAGGTTTTCTCAGCATGTCTTGTGCCTTTTCCACTGGTTACGAGCTGGTTTTTGGCAGAGACGCTGCGTCCGCGGCTTCGGGAGTACCGGTCGGACGCGTTGCTATAATCGAGCGCATGTCCCTCGATCAACTCCCCGACGAGGAGTTGGTAGTGCGCGCCCGCGCTGCGGCTGATGCCGGCGGCCGCGACCAGTGCATCAACGAACTATTTCGCCGCAACTACTCCAGGGTCGCCAGGTGGTGTCTCCGCTTTACCGCTGACCGGGAGTCGGCCGCCGATCTGGCGCAGGAGATATTCGCCAAGGTCTATCAGAACCTCGATTCCTTTCAGGGACAATCCAAATTCTCGACCTGGCTGTTTTCCATCGCGCGGAACCATTCCTTGAACGCAGTCCGGGCCAACGCACGACAAGCGACCGAACTGCGGGCGGAGGTAGAGGACGATTTCCTGTTCACGATCCCGGATTCAAGAGCGAATCCGTACACGGCAGCCGAACAGCAATCATCAGCAAGATTTGTGACCGAGTTGTTGAACCAGGCGCTGGACGACACAGAAAAGGTAGTTTTCACGCTGCACTACGGCGAAGCGGGCCCGCTGGATACGATTACCCGTTTGTTGGGGCTGGAAAACCGAAGTGGGGCCAAAGCATACATTGTCAGTGCGAAGCGCAAGCTGGTGAAGTTCTTGCAGGAACGCAAGTCCCAAGATCAGCCAGCAGGATCCAAGTGAGACTCTTATGGCAGATGTCGACAGAATAAGAACAGCGCTCAGGGCAAAACCGGATTGTCTGTCTCTTCGGCAATTGGAGGAATTGGCATCCGCGCAGAACCCCACCGATCCTCATTTGGCAGGGTGCCCGCGATGCCAGGCCGAGCTGGCCCTCCTGAAGCAATTCGAATCGAACGAGCCTCTTCCCGATGAAAGCGCTGGCGTAGCCTGGATCAGCTCGCAACTCGAACGCCGGTTAGAGCAGATCAAGCATCCGGACAGTGCTCCCGCGCAACGCGACCGGGGTCTGGTCGGCCTGTGGAATCGTCTTTTCCAGGGCGGAAATCTGGGATTGCTGGTGCCCGCTGCGGCCGCGCTGGCAGTTGCATTGATTGGGTTTGTCTTGTCTCGGCCCGGCAAGGAACCTGAGCTGCACGCGCGCCTCGGAGGCGGCTCGCCGATCTACCGCTCGCAAGAGATTGAGATCGTGGGGCCTTCTGGGGAGTTGGAGCAGGCCCCCGCCCGCCTGGAGTGGAAGCCATTTGCGGGCGCGGCCAGCTACAAGGTCGCTGTCATGGAGGTGGATCGTTCGACCCTATGGGCGTCCGAAACGCCCGAAAACACTGTCGCCGTACCGGCTTCGACCCGTGCTAGAATGCTGGCAAGCAAGCCGATACTCTGGCAGGTCACGGCTCTTGACCTGCGTGGCAAGGTTTTGGCCTCCTCCCAAATCCAGCGCTTTGTCGTTGCCCCCAGGCGACCCGGAGTGAACAACTGATTTCCGATGACTCCCGAGGTGCGTTTATGAAATCCGAACGTGCGCTGAATCTTCTGTCGCGGGCCGTTTCTCTGAAACTGTGCGTGGTTGTATTGCTGCTCCTTGCGGTGCCATTGGCCGGTGCGGCACCGACCCCGAGTTTTGGTCCGCCTTTTGTCGGCGTAAGTCTGGAAGTTCCCAACGCCACTGTGCCCCCGGGAGGCACGCTCCAGGTGCAGGTGTTTGTTACCGAACCCAAGCCAATCAAGGGAGGCCGACAGCGTTTGCCGATCAGGAGCCCGGACGTGGGACAGGCAAACGGTGCTGAACTTTTCAGCGCCGACGGTGACGTGTGTGGTGTGGCGGTTCTTACCAAGAGCAGCGCCAGCGTTTATTTCAGCTCCCCGTTGTTTTCGTTCGGAGAAAAGCCTGATCGCCCGGTGATGGTCTTCACCCGACCGGTGGCGTCGGATGCGCAGGTGGGGCAGACGGTCAACCTGGGTCTCGATTTGAAAACGGCCCAATGGTATGACCCCAACGGACAGTTGTACCAGCTTGAGGGTAAATCGGGCGTGATGACAGTGGGCGGCGCTCTTTCCGTCGCAGACGTCGAGCCTGGATTTGGCATCGTTCCGGCCGGGGCGACGATTACAGTTACCGGGGTCGGTTTCCAGCCCGATGCCGTGGTCGATGTGAATAACGCGATCGTTAAGACCTCGAACTACATCAGCTCGACTGAGATTCAGATCACCCTGACGACTTCGATCGACATCGAGGGAGTTCGGGTTCGGGTCACGAACAAAGGTTCCGGCGAGCGTGTCGAGTTCTATCCCTTCCCGCGCACCACCCCGGTTGGCGTCAGCCAGCGCCCCCTGGTGAAGGCAAGCTATCCCTTGTTCTCGCACGATACCTGGACCCTGGCCTACTTCAAGCCCTTGGTGCAGGGCACGCAGTTCACCGGCCTCGCCTTGCAGAATCTGAACCCAGGCACGGCCCGGATTCGCGTCAGCCTCTACACCGGCGACGGCGTGTTGTTGGCGACGGCGGCAGGTTCGCTGGCCCGCAACAAGCGCATCTCGCGTGACCTACAGGAACTCTTTCCCGGACTGGTCACAACCGGCACCGTCCTGCGGGTTACTTCCAATCCCGCGATCCAG